>SXIR01000076.1 GCA_005772765.1 Actinomycetota bacterium | reverse complement strand
GCGATCGCGTCGGCGTTGGTCCACAGATACCGAAGTTCGTCGGGACCGTAGCGGTAGTTCGTGTTCACCGGTGCACAGCTGATCTTCAACGCCGCGAAGAACGTCTCCATGTACTCGGGTGCGTTGCGGAGGTAGATCGCGACCTTGTCGTCGCGTTCGGCACCGGCCTCGAGCAACGCCAACGCCAAACCGTCGGCTCGCTGATCGAACTCGGACCAGGTGGATCGACGCGTGCCCTGCACCTGCGCAATGTGATCGGGGATCGTCTCCGCGATGGCTTCCCACACATCGGCGTAGTTCCACGCTCCAGACTCGGCCATGACGTGCACGGTAACGCGCTGGGCTAACAATGGCGACGTGTTCACCACGACGACGGTGCAGACCGACGACGGCGTCACGATCGCCGTGTACGACTGGGGCGGCTTTGGTCCGCCGATTCTGTTGGGCCATCCCACCGGCTTCCATGGTCAGATCTGGGCACCCACTGCCCGGGCGCTCGTCGCCGACGGATTTCGTGTCGTGAGCTTCGACTACCGCGGCCACGGCGACAGCGGCGCCGACCCGACCGGCGAATACCGCTGGGCGCGATTCGCGCTCGACGCGCTCGCGGTCGCCCAGTGGATCGACGACCCGCAACTCGTCGCCGCGGGCCACTCGAAGGGCGCGGCCGCGTTGCTGCTCGGTGCAGCCGACCACCCCACGATCTTCCGACGCATCTGGGCCTTCGAACCAATCGTCTTTCCGACGCTCGCCGTGTACGAACCCGATCCGAACTTCCCGTTGGCGGTCGGGGCGCGCAAACGCCGCAACGAGTGGAGCGGACCCGACGAAGCGTTCGCGTCGTACACATCGCGCCCGCCGATGAACGCGATGGATCCGCGCTGCGTGCGGACCTACGTCGACCACGGCCTGCGAGACCGCGGCGACGGCATGTGGGAACTCAAGTGTGCGCCAGCCACGGAGGCTGCGGTCTACACGATGGGTCCGGTCAACGGCGCGTGGGCGCTTCTTTCCGAGATCACGACGCCGGTGCGCTTGCTCTGCGGCGGTGAGTCGCGCGACATGAGTCCGGCACTGATCCGACGGCTCGCAGAACGACTCCCGAACGCGACGGTCGATGTGTGGGACGCCCACGGCCACTTCGGCCCCCAAGCCGACCCCGAACACGCCGCGATCAGCATCGCGAGCTTCGCACGCGCGACCCCGTAGGTCGCGTTGGTTCGTTCGCGAGCGAGCCGATCGACGACGTCGAGGACAGCACCGACCCTCGGGAGGAACGTTCAGGTGTCACACCACGATTCGCCAGGGCTTGGAAAGCGAATCGGCGGCAGCCCACCCGGAATCGAATCGAAGAACACCTCGGCCGCATGAACAACGTCCGTCCGACCGAGCCAGCGATACTCGAGATCGCCGATCGGGGGTTGAGTCCACGCATCGGCCTCGCCGTCGCCGCGCAGGTCGCACCGCACGATCTCGTAGTCGAGCCTCAACGACACGCGCTCGCCACGTCCGATCTCGAGAGGAAACTGTGTGTCGCATCCATCCATCCGGCGACACCCGTTGTTGCGAGACGGCATGATGCGTACGCTGGTCAGCGCCCATGGCGACCCCGTGGGCACCGAGGCCGCTCGGCGGTCGCCGAGTAGCTCGAGCGAGAACATCGATGAATTCTCGATCGTGTAACCAACCCTGACGATCGAGCCGAGCCGCGCGTCGACCCCGCCTTCGGGGAACTCCGGATCCGTCGGCGGCATCTCAACGCGAACGCCGAATCCAGACTCGTTCAAGCCCACACGAACCGGATGAGCGGTGTTCCACCGCCAAACCCCAATCGTCAACGTCGATGCTGCGATCGACACCGTGACGATCCATTTGCGCCGTCGACGCCAGATCCGCAACCAACCCGGCGCCTCAACGGAGCGGAGATCCGCACCCTCGATGTATTGCTGGGCCCAACCCCGCGGCGTCGTGTCGAGTTCGCCGAGGGCGAGGGTCTCGTCGAGCAACTCACCGGCACGGACAAGATGCTCGCGACGCGCCGAACGCGAATGCTCTCGCAACATCCGGTTCAGCTCGCCGAGACACTCGCGGCGAACTTGGTTGGGGCGGACCTGGTTGGTCGGTGTCGACGTCATCGTTCCTCCATCAGGGCTTCGACCGATGCCGACCAGCGCCGCCACCTGATCCGAGCATTGCGAAACCAGGCTTCGCCACTTGCCGTGCGTTCGTAGTAGCGCCGAGCCGGACCGTCCGCCGACGCGACCAGGCGGGACCGCAACGCACCTCGCTCTTCGAGACGTTTCAACGTGCCGTAGACCGATGCGTCACCTACCTCAAGCCCCGCCTCCGCCAGGCGCGCCAGGATCTCGTAGCCGTACGACTCGCCGCGACCGATCGCCGCGACGACGGCGAGATCGAGACTCCCCTTCAGCCACTGCCGCTGATCCAACGTCACCCGTTCCGTTCGCCCGGATCACTACTACGCAATACAGAGTAGTGATCCAGGGAGTCAGTGCGCGGGTCCACCACCCATCGCCAGCACGTCGTCGCGCTCCCGACGTACCACGTCATCGCGAGTCGGAAAATCTGGCTGCGACGGGAACCGGGTCGACGTTCGGGGCGTCAAGATGGCGACACCCGCGGCTGGCGGGCGGCACCGCATTGGGAGGAAACGTGCTTCTACGAACTCGTCGAGTCGCGGCTGGGCTCGCGGTCACCATCACCGGCGCAGGGCTCGTCGGCTTGCCGAGCACACCGGCCAAGGCGACCGCCACCATCGCCCGCCCGCTGCTCGAACTCACGGCCACGGCCGATCACGGCGAAATCGTGCGCTACGGCCACGACGGCTGGATCGATTTCACCGGCCTCGGCGTCGGTGTCGACGCTCCGTGGCGCACATTCGAGATCCGGGCGCGCCGCAGCTACGGCCAGCCGATCACCCTCGAGCTCGTGCGCCGCACGGCCGATGGCATGGTCACGCGCCCGCTGCCGGCTGACCTCGCCGGCGACGACTTCTCGGCACTCGACGACTTCTTCTTGCTCGAGGTCACCGACCGGGCGGGCAACGTCGTCATGAAACAACACCTCGGGTTCTGCCCCAACGGCTACGAATCGTGGCGGGTCAACCCGAACGGGCCGACCGAGTCGACCTTCCCGCAGATGTGTTCGGGCAGCTTGTGGACCAAAGGCATGACTTTCGGGATCGACCGCGGCTGGTCCGTGCCCGCGCTCGGTGGGCTGAACGGCTCGTCCGAGCTGAACCCGATCGACGTTCCCGACGGCGACTATCGCTTCCGGTTCTGGATCCGCTCGGCGTGGCGCGACGCGCTGCGTCTCCCGACTGCCACGAGCCGGATCGCGATGAATGTCACCATCCGCACCGAGACCTACACCTGTCCGCCCTTCTGCGAGGGCGACGGCCGCCCCGCTCCCGGGTTGCGCACGACGTTCAGCAACTCGGCGCACCTCGGCCCGACCGGCCGCACGCAGTACAGCTCGATCGATCCGAACACGCTCCCCGACCTCCGAGCCCTGCCCGCGTGGCAAATGGATGTCGCGAACGACGGCGGCCGCGACTACCTGAACTTCGCAGCGAACGTGTGGAACGCGGGCCCACAACCGCTCGTCGTCGAAGGCTTCCGCCGCCGCAACGCCGCGATCATGGACGCCCACCAGTTCTTCTACCGCAACGGCAAGGTGGTCGGTTCGCGGCTCGTCGGCGAGATGGAGTTCCACCGGGGCGGCGGTCACGATCATTGGCACTTCCGCGACTTCGCCAAGTACGAGCTCACGGGCGCAGACAAGACCGACATCCAGCGCAGCGGCAAGGAAGCGTTCTGCCTCGCCCCGACCGACGCCATCGACCTCACGGTGCGCAACGCCGAATACCGGCCCGGTAGCACGGGGCTGGGCACGGCCTGCGGTGGACCCACTGCACGGTGGATCCGTGAGGTTCTGCCGTCGGGTTGGGGCGACACGTACGGTCAATACCTCGCCGGTCAAGCCTTCGACATCACCGACCTGCCCAACGGCACGTATTTCGTGAAGGTCGTTGCCAATCCCGATCATCGCTTGATCGAGCGCAACCTCGACAACAACACGGCGTACCGCAAGGTGATCCTTGGTGGCGAGCCTGGAGCCCGCACGGTGGTGGTCCCGCCGTATCGAGGGATCGACACCGAGGCCGGGTGGATCCACCACGACTGAGTTCCGCTCCGTCAGTCGTCCGGTCGACCCTGGGTACGTTCGACACCCTGGGTCGGCCGGACTGATGGGGTCGACTGATGGGGACGACTGAAGGGGACGACTGAAGGGGACGACTGAAGGGGTCGACCGAGGGACCGAGCCGCGTCAGGTTGCTTTGAGGTCGGCGAGGACCGCCGCCCAGCGCTCCGGAGCCGCGCTGTACGGCGCGTAGAACGAGAGCCGGTCGACGACGTCGGCGTAGCGCCGCTTCAGTTCGGCACCAACCCCTTCGGGCTCGGCGACCACCGCGAAGGTGTTCAGCATCTCGTCGTCGATTGCGTCGCCCATCTCGGCCCACTTGCCCTGCTTCGACAGCGCGTTCAGTTCGCCTTGGAGATCACCCCAGCCGTGCAAGTCGAGGACGCCCTTGTAAGCAGGCGTTGATCCGTAGAACGCGATCTGGCGGCGCGTCCCGACCTTGGCCGCTTCGAGTTCTTCTTCGGTCGTACCCGTGACGACGAAGAGCGGACCGCTCACCTCGAAGTTCGCGCGATCGCGTCCCGCGGCGGCGAGCCCTCGGTCGATGGCCGGCATCGTGACTTCGCGGACATACCGCTCCGTCGTGAACCCGTGGATGAGGATGCCGTCACAGACCTGACCGGCAACCTCGGTCATCTTCTCGCCGACCGCAGCCAGGTACACCTTCGGCTCGCCGAACTCGTTCGGGCCGGGATTGAAGAACGGCGTCATCAGCGTGTGCGAGTAGAAGTCGCCGCGGAAATCGAGCTTGGTGCCGTCTTGCCAACTCGACCAGATCGCACGCATCGCTGCGACGAACTCGCGCATGCGAGCCGCCGGGTGTGACCACGGCATCGCGAACCGCTTCGTGATGTGCGGCTGGATCTGACTGCCGAGCCCGAGCGACATGCGCCCGCCCGAGAACATGTTGAGGTCCCACGCGGTGTTCGCCGTCGTCATCGGGCTGCGGGCGAACGCCACCGCGATCGCGGTTCCGAGTTGCACGCGTGAGGTGTGCTCGGCAGCGACGACGAGGGGCAGAAAGGGATCGTGGCTCGTCTCGGCGGTCTGAATGCCGTCGTATCCGAGGTCTTCGAGTTCGCGAGCACGCGTACCGATTTCGCTGAGCGAGGCGCCGCCGAGGCCAGTGTCGATCTTCATGGTGGCGATCCTACGAACCCCGGAACGATTTCCCGGAGAGTTGGTTGCGGAATTGGTAGCGAACGCTCCGGGAAAGCGGTTCGCGGGGCGCGTGTCCCAGGGCACCGGTAGGGTCGCAGGCGTGGAGCAGCGCTGGAACCCGCCGTACTCGCTGTCGCCCAGCTCGATGGGCGCGTTCACCACCTGCCCGCTTGCGTTTCGTTTCTCCTACGTGCAGCGACTGCCCGAACCGCCGTCGCCGGCGGCGAGTCGCGGCACCCTCGTGCACCGGGCCCTCGAACGGTTGCACGACCGACCCGCAGCCGAACGCACCGTCGAAGCAGCGCTGGCCGACCTCGCGATTGCCGCGTCGGAGCTCGAGTCGCACCCGGAGTTTGCCGGACTCGAACTCACGCCCGAACAGTGGGACAACTTCGTCGCCGAGGCCGAAACGCACGTGCGGCGCTATTTCGATCTCGAAGACCCGACCACCGTCCAAGCCGTCGGACTCGAGCTCAAGCTCGAAGCCGACCTCGGCTCGGTGCGAGTTCGCGGCATCATCGACCGCCTCGATCTCACCGCCGACGGCGAACTGGTCGTCACCGACTACAAGACGGGTTCGGCGCCGAGCGAACGCTGGGAGCAAAAGAGCCTCGCGGGTGTCCACCTCTACGCGGTCTTGTGCGAACAGAACTTCGGGGTGCGCCCAGCGCGCGTCCAACTGCTGTACCTGTCGAAACCCGAGGCAATCGTTGCGCTTCCGACCGACTCGACCGTGCGTGGCGTCGCGATGAAGAGCGCAGCGCTCATGCAGGCCATTCGCAAAGCGTGCGACAAGAACGATTTTCGACCGCGCACGAGCAATCTGTGCGACTACTGCTCGTTTCAAGAGTTCTGCCCGTCGTTCGGCGGCGACCCCGACATCGCCCACGCAGTGCTCGCCGACCGCGCCAGCGCCGCCGCCGGTCGCCCGCCCCTTCCCCTCGGCCTGTCGTGAGCAGCCCGATCAGCACCGCCGGCCCGATCAGCACCGCCGCCACGACCGGCACCGCCGGCATGAACGGCACCGCCGACAGCGGCGTCTCGGGCGACGGCCCGCTGGCCCATCACCTCGATCGCTTCGCCGCCTTCGACGACCGGGTCGACGCGTGGGTCGACACCATTCGCAGTCCCGCGCTCGACCACGTCTTCTACGCACTGTCGTCGGCGGCCGATCACAGCGTGCTCTGGCACGTACTCGGCGCCGTCGCCGGCCTGCGCCACCGATCGCTCGCGCCCACCCGGCGCCTCTCGAAAATTCTCGCCACCGAATCGGCGCTGACCAACGGTGCGATCAAGTCGTTGTTTCGACGCGAGCGCCCCGAACGTGACCGCACCGCCGACGAATCACTCCCCTACGGGATGCGCGTCCCGATCACGAGCAGTTTCCCTTCGGGGCACGCAACGGCGGCGTTCACCGCCGCCGCGGTGCTTTCCGAAGACGGCGGCGCCGCCATCTGGTATCCGCTCGCGGCGCTCGTGGCCGGTTCCCGGGTCTACGTGCGGATGCATCACGCATCCGACGTGATCGGCGGCGCCGCGCTCGGGGTCGTGCTCGGCGCGGCCTTGCGCCGCATCGTTCGCTGATCGGCCCCGTTCCCAACGCTGGACGACGCTGGCTCCGACGATCGACGGCCCTAGCCTCGGCTGATGACACGTTCCCTCGGGCTCACGTTCGACTACCGCTGACCATTCGCGCGCAATGCGCACGAGGCCGTGGTCACGGCCATCAAAGACGGCCACCGTGTCGGCACCGAGATCGAGTGGACGTTCCTGGCGTTCTCGCTCGACCAGGTCCACGTCGGCGAGGACGAGACACCCGTCTGGGATCGCCCCGCTGCCGAACGCGGATCGGGGGTTCTGGCGCTCGAGTGGGGTGTCGCAGTACGCGATGCGTTCGCCGACCACTTCCTCGACGCCCACCACGCATTGTTCGCGGCTCGACACGATCACGGCCGTCGCCTGCACGAGATCGAGGTGGTCCGAGACGCCGTCGCCAGCGTCGGGCTCGACCCCGACGCGGTTGCCGAGGAGGTCGCCTCGGGGCGGCCGTTGGCCACCATCGCTCGCGAGCACCTCGACGCCGTCAACCGCTGGTCGGTGTTCGGAGTCCCGACGTTCATCGACGAGACGAGCGCGACGTTCATCCGGCTCATGGAACGCAATCACGTTTCCGACCTCGAACGTGCGCTCGAACTGATCGACTGGACCCGCCTGAACGAGTTCAAGCGCACGCAACTGCCTCGTTGATTTCGGCCACGCGGCGCGCGACACGCAACCGTCGCGCGAGCATGGGCTCGGAAACCTCGAAGATCCGCCGACGCCACCGATCGGAACCACTGTGACCGCAACCGACACCTCCGAACGGCCTTCGGCCGACCGGCACCGGATGTCGGACGCCGAGGCCATCATGTGGGCGGTCGAAAAGGATCCGGCGTTGCGATCCGACCTGTGCAACCTCAGCGTGCTCGACCACGCGCCCGATCCCGATCGCCTTCGCGAGAAGATCGCGATGGCGGTCCAGTTGATCCCATCGTTGGGCCGACGAGTGGTGAGCGCGCCGCTCCGGATCGCGCCGCCGGAATGGGTGGCGGATCCGACGCTCGACCTCGACTATCACCTGCGATCCGTGTCGGTCAGCGGTGAGGGTGACGAACGCGCCCTGCTCGATCTGTGCGCGTCGCTCGCCGAAGCACCCTTCGATCGCGGGCGACCGTTGTGGGAGCTCACCCTCATCGAAGGGCTCGCCGATGGACGAGTCGCGTTCTTGCAGAAGCTGCACCACACGATCACCGACGGCGTCGGCGGCCTGAAGCTCTCGCTCGCGTTGGTCGACTTCGAACCCGACCCTGCGCCCCCGGACGCGGCCGCAGCAGCCGAGTCAACCCCACCGAGCGACAAGTCGCACACCCCGTTGCACGTCACCCGAGATGCGCTCATCGACGCCGCTGGCCGCCAAGTCGAGATGGTGCGCTCGACCCTCGGGTCGATGGCCCGACTCGCCACGCACCCCCTCGACGTTCCCGGGGCGATCGGCGAGGCTGCTCGGATGGCAGGTTCGGTTCGCCGCCAGGCGCTCGTCACCGAATCGGCGCACAGCGACGTGATGCGCAATCGCTCGCTGCGGCGGCGCTTCGATCGAATCGAGGTCCCGTTGGCCGACGTCCGTGCGGCAGCCGATGCGCTCGACGGCACGGTCAACGACGTCTTCGTCACGGCAGTCGCTGGCGCGCTCGGTCATTATCACGCGAGCCGAGGCAGCGACACTCGCGACCTTCGGATGGCGATGCCGGTGAACAAACGCGAACGTGGCGACGTCGGTGCGAACCGTTTCGCGCCCGCCCGCGTCGTGGTGCCGATCCAGCCCATCGATCCGCGTGCGCGTTTCGCGGCGACGGCCGCCGCTCTGCGCAGCGTGCGGACCGAACCGGCATTGGACGCGGTCGACCGACTCGCCGGTTTGGTTTCGGGGCTACCGACGTCGATCCTCGTCAGCTTCACCCGCATCCAAACCCGCACGATCGACTTTGCGACGTCGAACCTGCGCGGGAGCCCCGTGCCGCTCTACCTGGCGGGGGCGCCGATTCTCGGCAACTTCGGCTTCGGCCCGCGAACGGGTTGCGCCGTCAACGTCACGATGATGAGTTACTGCGGATCTTGCCAACTCGCGTTCAACATCGACCCGGCTGCGATCGACGATCCCGACGCGTTCATGGGATTCGTTCGCCAGTCGTTCGACGAGATCGCAGCCGCCGCGCGGCAGTGAAATCCGACGCCCAGACGCGTCAGCGAATCGGACGGCGCGGGGGTCCGTCGATCACGTCGGCCCATTCTTCGGCAAGCGGGTCCCGCCAGGTTCGGTGTGCGCACTGGCTCGTGGGGTCGTCGACATAGACGTGCAGCGTCGGCGCGTCGTCAGCGAGTTCGCGCAGCGCAACCGCCTCCGGGAGTGCCGGGGCGGCATCGATGAGGTCGACCAGCGCCACCGAGGCCAACACCCGGCACCGACACTCGCCGCACGCCGAGATCGTGGCCGCCTCGAAGCCGCTGGTGAGCGACCACAGGGTCTCGGCCTCGGCCCCCTCGACCAGGACGAACTCGCCGGTGTCGTCGCCGATGCGCAACGCCGCTGATCGCCCCTGCACGGGGTCCGAAGCCATTCGTGCACCGTAATCCGCGATTTCGGGAACCAGTTCCGCGACGCGGTCGTCGGAACCGCATCGACGTAAGGAGCATGGCATGAACCTCGACCCCACGCCCACCGGAGACCCCGGCTCGGCCGACATCCACCCAGCGGCGATCGATCTCGCCCACGAACCCGCACGACGTCAACAACGACGAACGCCGATCGTGGCCGGCGTCGCTGCCGTCGCACTCGCGCTGGGCGGCATCATCGCCGTGAACCAAGGCGACGACGCGCCAACGACGACGCCCCTGGCGTTGTCAGCCCCAGGCAACGGGTCCAACACGGCTGGCGCGCCTGAAGGCGCTCGTGACATGTCCATGGCGATCAGCCAGTTCCGCTATGTGCTCGCAGGCGCCCTTCCCGACCTCGGCGATTCGGCCGTTGCGTACAAGGTGCGGGCCACCGCCCTCGATGCCGCCGACGTCGCCCGTATGGGTGCGGCGCTCGACATCGATGGCGACGTCCGCGAACTCGAGTACGGCGGATGGGAGATCAGCAGCGCCACGCGAACCTTGTCGGTGAGCGGCGACGCGAACGGCTGGTACGTCTCGATGTGGAACGGACCGAGTTACACCGACGACCGGACCGTGGGGGGCGACAACGGTTCGATCGAACCCGACGGATCCGGGGCGAGCAGCGGCGCTGACGGAACCGACGTCGCGCCGCCTCCGGTCGAGCCGGCGACGGTCGAGCCGGTGACGGTCGAGCCGTCACCCGGCGACGAGCCGGTGTCGTCCGACGACACACCCGCACCGAGCGTCGACGAGCCGAAAACCGACGACGGCGACGTGATCGAGCCGATGCCCGAGCCGACGCCGTCGCCCGAGCCCGAGCCGTACACGGGGCCGCCCGCACCGACCGACCTTCCGGATGACACTGAGGCAATCGACATCAGCCGCGACCTGCTGAACGCGATCGGCGTCCTCGACGGCGGCGACTGGGAGTTCGAGGCGATCGACAGCTCGATGGGCGTGTCCTCGACGTGTGCCGCCGACACCGAATGCATCGACATCGGCGAAACGATCGTCTACTCCCGCGGCGTGATCGCTCGTCGAGTCATCGGCGGTCACCCCGTCTCCGGCATGGAGTGGTACATCGACATCGGCGACCAGGGTGTCGTCCAGAGCTTTGGCGGCATGCTCGCAACCGTCGAATCGATTGGTGAGTACCCGCTGCGGTCGACGTCCGAGGTGTTCGAAGACCTGCAGAGCGGAGACATCTGGTACGGCGGCGACATCGTGGCGCTCGGTGCGCCCGAAGCGCGGTCGGCCGACACGGCGATCGACCGCTGCGCCGTCGACGCGAAGTGCGCCGACGTGATGCCCGTGTGCGCGCCCGACGCGACCGACTGCGACATCCCCGAGCCTGAGATCGTCGACGTCACCGTCACCGACGTCCGCCTCGGGTTGCAGGTTTGGTACGGCACCGACGCCGACGGCAACGGCGTGCAGTACATCGTGCCGAGCTACAACTTCACCGGAAGCTTCGCCGACGGTTCCGACTGGTCGACCGACCTGCTCGCCATCGCCGACGAGTACGTCACACCGCCGGCGACCGGCGGTGTCGACGTTCCGGCCGCTCCCCCGCTGGGCGAACCCGAGCCGGCCTTGGTCGACCCGGCAGTGGATGCCAACGCCTGAGCCGCACACGCTCCAACTCGACCCCTGCGTCGACGCCGACGGGCCCCCGGTCCGTCGGCGTCGGCGCGTCACGAGCCCGATAGCGTCGGGTCGATGCGAGCTCTGACGACCATCGGCGACAATCGGGTCGAGGTGCGCGAGCACGCCGACCCGATTCCGGGTCCTGGCGATGTGTTGATTGCGGTCGTCGGCGCGGGTCTCAATCGTGCCGACTTGTTGCAACGCGCGGGGCTCTACCCCGCGCCACCAGGATCTCCGCCCGACATCCCCGGCCTCGAGTTCTGCGGCACCGTCGTGGCGACAGGCGACTCGGTCGACGCTTCGGTCATCGGCACGACGGTGTTCGGAATTTGCGGCGGGGGTGGGCAGGCCGAACTGCTCGTCGTCCCGGCCGAGCACTGTGTTGCGGTTCCCGACGGACTCGATCCGTTGCTGATGGGCGGGGTCCCCGAAGCCTTCGTGACCGCGCACGACGCCATGGTGACGCAGTGTCGCGTGCAACCCGACGAGTGGGTGCTCGTCCATGCGGCCGGATCCGGAGTCGGAACCGCCGCCATTCAACTCGCCAAGGCATTGGGTGCCAAGGTGATTGGCACCGCGCGCCAGGCCGACAAACTCGACCGCGCGGCGAAGCTCGGTCTCGATGTCGGCATCGTCGCACCCCAGACCGACGGCCGCCTCGACGTCGCGGCGCTCGCTTCGCACATCCGCGAGGCAACCGGGGGTGGCGTCGACGTCGCGCTCGACCTCGTGGGCGGCGACTACGTCACCGTTGACATCCAGGCTGCGGCCCCCAACGCACGGATCTCGCTCATCGGTACGCTCGCTGGGGGCCAGGCGGGACTCCCGATCCTGCCGACGATGCAAAAACGTCTGCAACTCACCGGCACCGTCTTGCGACCGCGCAGCCGCGCCGAGAAAGCCGCGGCGACCGCGGCGTTCGCCCGCGACGTTGTGCCGCATCTTGCGTCCGGCGCCATCGTCCCGGCGCTCGATGCAGTGGTCCCGCTCGACGACGCAACCGCCGCGTACGACCGCATGGCGTCGGATTCGACGTTCGGGAAGTTGATCCTCGACGCGGGACCGTCCGCGACCTGAGCGATTCGCAACGCGCTCGGTCCGGCGTGACGATTCGCAATCGCGCGCCGTAACCTCCTGCCAGCAAGCCACCTCCGGCCGACGAGCCGCGTCAGCACGCGGTTCGGCCTCGACTCGGGAGCACCCATGGAAGATGTTGTCATCGTCGAAGCAGCTCGCACGCCGCTCGGGCGCCGAAACGGCGGGTTGTCGAGCGTGCACCCGGCCGATCTCTTGCGCACCGCGCAGCAGGCGGTCATCGAGCGCTCCGGTATCGACCCCGGTGCCGTGGGTCAGGTCGTCGGCGGATGCGTGAGCCAAGTCGGTGAGCAGACGTTCAACATCGCTCGGACCGCGTGGCTCGCGGCGGGCTTTCCCCTGACCGTCGCCGCAACCACCGTCGACGCGCAATGCGGATCGAGCCAACAGGCCACGAACATGGCCTACTCGATGGTGAAGGCGGGCGTCGTCGATGTCGCGCTCGCGTGTGGCGTCGAGAGCATGTCGCGTATCCCGCTCGGCGCGGCGATGCAAGGCAACCTCGGACGTCCGACCCCGAAGAGCTACTTCGCGCAGTACGAAGTCACTAGCCAGTTCGAAGGCGCCGAACGCATCGCCGAGAAGTGGGGCATCACCCGCGACGATTGCGATCGTTTCGGGCTCCAAAGCCAGGAACGGGCGCACGCTGCGTGGGCCGAAGGCCGCTTCGAACGTGAGGTCGTGCCCGTCGACGCGCCCGACCTCGGCGAAGACGGCAAGCCCGTCGGCACGACCCATCGCGTTGCACGCGACGAAGGACTGCGCGAGACGAATCTCGAAAAGCTCGCGGCGCTGAAGCCCGTCGCTCGCGAAAACGGAGTGCACACCGCCGGGAGTTCTTCGCAGATCACCGACGGCGCGGCGGCGGTCCTCCTGATGACCGCGAGTCGCGCCGACCAACTCGGGCTGCGCCCGCGTGCCCGCATCGTCGATGTCTGCCTCGTCGGCGTCGACCCTGTGCTGATGTTGACCGGCCCGATCGACGCAACCCAAACGATCATCGAGCGCACCGGCGTGACGCTCGACGACATCGACACGGTCGAGATCAACGAGGCGTTCGCGTCGGTTGCGCTTGCGTGGGCGAAAGAACTCGGTGCCGACATGGCCCGCACGAACCCGAACGGCGGCGCGATTGCGCTCGGCCACCCGGTCGGCGGGACCGGGGCGCGCCTCATCACCACCGCACTCCACGAACTCGAGCGCACCGACGGCCGTTACGGACTCGTCACGATGTGTTGCGGCGGCGGTCTGGGCACCGGAACCCTCATCGAGCGACTCTGATCGCAACCCCGCTCTCCGACATCGACGGACGCCCCACGTGAAGGTCGAAGGACTCGACGAAGGCGAGGCACTCGTCGCGTGGATGCCGCTGAGCTTTGCCGGGTCATCGGGGACGAGCATCCGCGGCGCGTTCTCACTCAGCCCCGGCAAGATTCGCCGCAAAGCCACCAAAGAGTGGCTGCGCGCCGCGGACGCGTGCGGCTTCCCCGCCCCGACCGGCGACCTCGTCATCGGGCTCAGCAGCGACACGCGGCTGCACGTGTGGCGTCCCCAGTTCTGGGTCGCCCGACCCGGCCGGCACGCGGGCTGGTTCCCGTGCAGTCGCATCGCGCAAGTGGGCGTCGCCCGCCACGGCACGGCGTTGCGGCTCACCTTCCTCATCGACGACGGCACGCTCCTCGGGTTCGAGTCCCTGAAAGCACGTCGACTCCGATCGTTCGCGGCCCAGATCGAGGGTGCGCTCGAACGGTAACCTCGGCGTCGATGCCTCCAACCGAGACCTCCCTTGTCGAACGTCTGGGGTACCGACCAGACGACAAGTTGCTGATCATCAACTGCGACGACCTCGGCAGCACCCGCGCCGCGAACGCGTCGATCTACCACGCATTGCGGCGCGGCACCGCGACGAGCGCGACCCTCATGGTCCCGTGCCCGTGGGCGCGCGATGCCGCTCGGATGCACATGGGCGAAGACGTCGGAGTGCATCTCACGCTCACGTCCGAGTGGGATGTCTACCGATGGGGTCCGATCACCCGATCACCGAGCCTGCTCGATGGCGACGGCGGTTTCCCTCGCACGATCGCCGACGTCTGGGATCACGCCGACCTCGACGAGGTCCTCAAAGAGTGTCGAGCCCAGATCGAGCGGGCGATCCTGTGGGGATTCGATGTCACCCATCTCGACTCGCACATGGGAACCCTGCAACTGCGTCCCGAGTTCTTCAACGTCTACCTCGAACTCGCGGTCGAGTTCTCGCTCCCGCTTCGCATGGCGGGGGCGAGTGCGCAACGGCTGATCGGCTTTCCGTACCGCAAACTCGCCGCCGCCGAAGGAGTGGTGTTCACCGACCATTTCGTGAACTGTCCCGTCGGCGCGCGCAAGACCATCGAAAAGACGTTGTTCGACCTGCGCCCCGGCGTCACCGAAGTGTTCTTGCACCCCACCGTCGACAGCGACGAATCACGCCAGGCCAACCCCGATGCCGACCGCCGCATCGACGACGACGCCCTGCTGCGGGATCCACTCTTCGAACAACTCCTCGCTCGAAGCGGCGCCCGCCTGATCAGCTTCCGGGCGCTACGCGATCTGCAGCGGGCCACGTAACTTCGGTAACGCTCGCAACAGCGCGCCGAAATCACCGGCCATCTTGATCGTGCCGCGCATGAACCCGACCGAGACGTCGAGCGTGCCGGCGTGCACCGCGGCCGCGTCGTCGGGGGTCAGGGTCAGGACGACATCGAAGCTGTCGTCGGGCGCGTCGGCCCCGACCGACTCGTGCGTCACCGTGTCGCCCACGCGCGCGACCCACCGTTCGAGCACGGACTTGCCCTTGGCCGCAACGAACAGAATCGTGATCTCGGACGCCACGGTCAGCGGATCCCGGCGAACAGGTCGGTCTCGTATTCGCCTTCGCGATACGTCGGCTCGATCCGGCTGTGCGCCAGGATGAAGTCTTCCCACGGATACGTCCGCCGCACGATGTCGTCGGGCAACTTCATCCAGAACCCGTCCGGAGCGACTTGGGTTGCGTGCGCCAGCAACGCGCCGCGTCGTTGCGCCATGTAGTCGCCGACGTCGACCCGCGTCGTGAATCGTTCGTCACGATCGGGGAACTCGCCCGCGAACCAGCGCTCGAACGGTGACTCCATGCCGGCGTCGAGGTGCGCCTGGTGCAACGCGCGCACTCGACCGAACGACCACGCGACGTAATAGAGCTTGCTCACCTGCCAGGGGTCGCCCGCCTCGGGAAACATCGTCGGGTCGCCGGCGGCCGCGAACGCGGGCCCGGTGATCTCGAACACGCGGATGTGATCGGGATGCGGATACCACTCACGATCCTCGTGGTACGAGACGATGACCTGCGGCCGCTCGGCCCGAATGATGCGAACGAACCGTTCGACCGCTTCGTCGAGCGGCGCATTCCAAAAGTTGTCCGGGCGTGCGTTGGCATCGGTCTCGGGCATTCCAGAGTCGCGGTACCCGAGCAGGTGCAATGATTCGTAGCCGAGAATGTCGCAGCTGGTGCGAAGCTCTGCCATCCGCACGTTGTGAAGATCGGTCCGCACGTCGTCGCGGTCCATCGCCTCGTTGAGAATGTCGCCCTCTTCGCCACCGGTGCAACACACGAGCACATTGCGCACGCCTTCGGCCGCGTAGCGCGCTGTCGTCCCGGCGCCTTTGGAAGCTTCGTCGTCGGGATGCGCGTGGATTTGCAGCAGCGTGAGGGGCGATTCGGACATGACGGCAGGCTAGGGCGACGGCGGTCGGAGCGCGAACAGCCGAACCGTGCCGATGCCGCGGATCCGTCGCGGCGCCAATGCCTTCCACACGAACCGCTCGTCGCCGTCGAGCGCGTGGAACATTGCTTCGGACGCGAGGATCGATCCGGGCCGTGCGCGGTCGGTGGTGCGACTCGCGAGATTCACCGTCGGCCCGAAGTAGTCGCCGGCCCGAGCCAGCACCGGTCCGAACGAGATGCCAACGCGGACCGACGGCAGTTCCTCGATCGCGCGCGCCCGCTCGAGGATCGCCAACGAGATCGAGGCCACCGCGTCGGGCGGACCGACGAACATCACCTCGTCGCCGATCGTTTTCACGACCCGGCCGCCGAACTCGGCCACGGTGTCGCTCGTGACCGTCTCGAACTGGTCGAGGAGCCCAGCCAACCCCGCGTCGTCGAGCTCTTCGGACAACTCGGTGTAGCGGGACAAGTCGACGAAACCCACGCCGAGCTCGAGGGTGCCCGTCGCCGTGACCGACGTCAGCCGTCGCCACGCTGCCGCCCGGAACTGCAGCCGGTGGATGTAGTCGACGAACCAGGCCAGATTGTCCCAATCGAACGACTCGACCAACGCCAGCGCCGCGGCGTCGTCGTCGACCCCTGCCGACCGCAACTGGTCGAGCGACGCTGCGAACACCTCGACCTCGTAGGCCGCGACGCGAGCAAGTGCCGCCGACAGGATGCGCGCCGGTCGCTCCGGCTCTCGCAGTGCACCCATCGCTCCAGCCATCGGACCCCCAGGGATCCCGCGGAGCCGCTCGATGGCCTCAAGGTCTCGCCGGGTGAACACCACAAGCCCGTCGGGAAGGTCGGGAAACCCCAGCGCCCGCCACATGCGCTCGAGTTCGTCGACTTCGGCCTCGCTGTGTTCGGCGAGCCCCGCCACGTCGAACTCCGGCACGCCTGGCATCAGCATGCGGTCGAGCGCGAGCACCGGCAACCATCCACTCGCCTCGGCCTGCTCGATGTCGGCATCGGTCGCGCCTGCAGTTCGAAGGAACGCACCCAGCCGATCGCTCACCATCGCCCCATTGTGCTCCCCCGGAGGCCGGCACCGCAGCCCGAACCACACCGGACAGGTGACCCCAGCTCGCTCGGGGCCCGAACCACTCGACCGGGCCCGATGCACGAGGCTCCGCCTCGGCAGACGATGTGTCGCTTCGATAGCGTCGTCCCTGGTGACCAGCCCGGCAGTGACCGAATCAACCGAGTCCGCTGCCGAGAACTCCGGTGGCCGCCTCGACGCGCTCCGCCACTGGTTGGTCGACACCCATGTCCGTACCGTGGCGCTCCGGGCCACCCTCGCGATCGGCAGCCTCTTCGCGATCGTGCTGCTCGCCGCGGTCGCCGAACGCATCATCTATTCGGGACAGGTGCTCCCCGGCGTGCAGATCGAAGGCGTCGACGTCGAAGGCTTGAGCACCGACGACGCGCTCGACCGAACTGCGAAACTTGCGCAACGTCTCGAGTCCGAAGCAATCGCGGCGCGCGCCGACTCGACCGACCTCTCGGTGAACCCGTCGGCGCTTCGCCTCGACGTCGATCACGAGGCCAGCGTGCGCAATGCCCGACTGGCCGGGCGGTCGGGCAACCCGTTCGAAGCCGTCGGCGGGTTCATCCTGCGCAGATTCCGTACCGAAGAAGTCGCCCTCGCAATCAGCTTCGACGTCGGTGCCGTCAACGGGGTCATCGACGGCTGGCAGGGTCGCATCGCCGACGGTGCACGCGAAGGGGACCTGCAGTTCGACGGAACCGATGTCGTGGTCGTCGAGCCACGGCCGGGGCGCGGCTTCGATCGCGATGCGGCGCACGCCGATCTGGTCAGCGTCCTCGGCGGCACGACTCGACCGCGCATCGATCTCGATGTCCGGCCAGTCGCACCCGAGGTCGATCGGCGCGAGGTCGAAGCGTTGGCTGAGCGAGCCCGCGGCATTCTGCGCAAGCAGTACGTCGTGCGCGGGCCGCGGGGATCGGCGATTCCGCCGCCGCCCGACGTCGCGCCACAGACACCCGCCGAGATCACGATTCGCGCCGAACAAGTCGCGGCCACCCTCGACGCCTTGGTCGTCAAAGGAAAACTGCGACTCCGACTCGATCATGAGCTGCTCGACGAGCAACTCGCGTCGGCCGAAGACGTCTTCGCCACCCTGCCGACATCGGCGCGCTTTTCCGTCCTGCCGGATCAGTCGGTCGGGATCGTCGCATCGAAGGACGGGTCCGCCCTCGACCTCGAGTTGGTCGGTCGCAAGATCCTCGCCGCGCAACCAGCGATCGACGCGCCGCTACAGGTCGTGACGCCGGAGCGCGACACCGAGTGGGCGCGAAGCCTCGGTATCAAAGAACTCGTCTCGACGTTCACGACCCACCATGCGTGTTGTGCGGTTCGCATCACGAACATCCACAAGGCCGCCGATTACATGAACGGCACGATCGTCGAACCCGGCGAGGAGTTCTCGCTGAACGACACGGTCGGACCGCGTACCGCCGAGCGTGGTTTCGTCTCTGCACCCGTTTTTTACGGCGAGTTCACCGAAGATTTCGGCGGCGGGGTGAGTCAACTCGCAACCACGACCTTCAACGCTGCATTCTGGGGCGGGTTCGAGATCATCGAATACAAGCCGCACTCGATCTATTTCGATCGCTACCCGATGGGCCGCGAGGCCACCGTCAACTACCCCCGAGTCGATCTGCGCTGGCGGAACAACTCCGACCGCGGCGTCTTGGTGCAGACGAGCTACACGGGCGAGGCAATCACGGTCACGCTGTTCGGCGACAACGAAGGTCGCGTCGTCAGCGAGGAGAACGAAGACGGGTCGTGTCGGGTACCCGAATCGACCGACCGCATCACCGAGGCTCGTTGCGTCACCATCCTCGAGACGACCCCGATCGAGGACAAAGAGATCCCGTGTAACCAGGCGACCGACAAGACCGACCCCGATGGCGAGTGCGACTCGTTGGCCCCGGGCCAACGTGAACAGGTCGAAGACGGCTACGAGGGCTACGTCGTCGTGTTCTGGCGGATCATCGAGTATCCCGACCGCGATCCCGTCCGCGAACAATTCCGATGGACCTACCGGATGTATCCCGACACGTACGTGGTCGGGGTCGGAGCGACACCGCCGCCGACGACCTCCCCACCCCCACCGACTCCGACGACCCAACCGACGACCACGACGGCACCACCGACCACGACGACGGCGCCGCCGACCACCACAACGGTGCCCTGACCCGGTTCTGTACCCGGGCCCGGCCACCAACGGCCGGGCGCACCTGACCACTGTCGATGCTGTCCCCCAGCCGAGCCCGCCTCGCCGCTGGGTTGGGTGACCGACGTCTCCCGCTTCCGACGAGGGGCAGTTCGCCCCTCAGGTCGGCTCGCGATGCTGCCGATGTTTCCCAGACGTGGTCCCGTCGCGCCGGATGGGGCCTGCCGACCGACAACTGAAGGAACGGCAGAGCTGCATGGAACGGAATCCCATCGAACAGTCGCGACGACGTCGGGTCGCGTTCATCGTCCTCGGATTGTCGTTGTTCGGCCTCGTTCGCTTCGACGCAGCACCGGCCGGTGCGGTCAACGCCACCGCGATGTCGGTTCCGTTGCTCAGCACCCCTGCGATGAGCATCACCGCGAACCCAGTTGGCAACGGAACTTGGTCGGTCTCGGTCGATGGGCGCGTGACACGCGCCGGCACTGCGAACCTTTACGGCCACGCGACCGACGAACGCGGCGGAGCGATGGTCACCTCGATCGCTGCCACCCCGACCGGCCGGGGGTACTGGGTCGCCAGCCACAACGGCGGCGTCTACACCCACGGTGACGCGCGGTTCTACGGTTCGGCCGCGAACCAGGCGCGACGCGGCACCGTGATCGACATCGAAGCGACGGTAACCGGCAACGGCTATTGGCTGTTCACCGACGCCGGCCAGGTGTTCGCATTTGGCGACGCGCAGCGCTACGGCCAACCGACCAGCCTTACCAAGGGATCGATCGTCGATGTCGCCCGCACGCCCACGGGTCGTGGGTACTGGATGGTGTCACGAAAAGGCGGCGTGTACGCGTACGGCGACGCCAAATGGAAGGGCACGTTGTGGCAAGTCACCGTGGCCGACGTCGCGGGCATTTCGGCGAGCGGTCCGGGATATGTGATCGTCAACGAGAAGGGCCGCGTCTGGGCGTTCGGCGGTGCACGTCACCGCGGTGACATCCGCAACCGGTGCATCGGCAATCCGGTGACCGGGATCGCGACAAGTCCGTCGGTCACCGGCTACTTCATCGTCGTAGCGGGTGGCGAGTCGTTCGCGTTCTCACCAACGAGTCAACCCCCAGGGTGCGGACCGAACGGATCGAGCAAGGCCGAACGAGCCGCCAAGGATCTCTTCGATCGTTTGAACGCCGAGCGGGCCGCCCGCGGGCTCCCGGCGCTGCGATGGGACACCAAACTCGCAGGTGAGGCCATTGCGTGGAGTGGCGAGATGTCGCGCAGCGGGTTCCGGCACTCGAACATCGGCCGACTGCTCGGCGACGGACGCCTCAACCTCGTGGGCGAGAACATCGCCTGGGCGCGCGGATCGACCGTCACTGCCGCGTCGCTGCACATTGCGTGGATGGAGTCCTCGGGACACCGCGCCAACCTGCTGTCGCCGAGCTACCAGGTTGTCGGGATCGGCGTGCATTGCGCCGGTGACGGAACGATGTACGCGACCCAGGAGTTCGGCCGACTGGCGACCAGTGGATCGGCACCCGCGGCCGGCACCCCGCCGCAGAACCCGATCACCCGGTCGGAGCCCGGTAACGCAACCTGCTGACCGCCGTCCCGAACCGGCACCGGCGGGGGATACGGTCGGTGCCATGTGGCGAGCTTGGCGTTTCTCGGCGAGTGCGCCGACCCAACCGGTCGGGCCCGACGACGATCTGGCGACCGCCCCGAACCAGCTGTTGTGGATCGACGCCAGCGACATCGATCGCCAACAGCTGACCGCCCTCGGCGAGCGGTTCGGAATCCACGAGCTCGCCGTCGAAGATCTCGGTGAGGGCGGACAACGAACGAAGCTCGAGGACTACGGCGATCACTGGCACGTCGCGTTGTACGACTGTCGCATCGACGGCGCCGAGTTCACATCGAACGAGATCGACGTCGTGTTCGGCGACCGATGGATCGTGACCCGCCACCACGGGTTGGACACCGCCATCATCGACGAAGCGCGGCGCCGTCACGAGATCCTGCTCCACACCGACGAGATCGCCACCGCGACCCGCGCGCTGTGGGCGGTACTCGACGTGATCGTCGATGGATGGTTCGATGTCTCCGAGGCCATCGACGAAGTGCTCGAACGCATCGAAGACACGGTGTTCGACGGCAGGAACAGCATCCCGCCGAGCGACGTCTTCGCGCTGCGGCGCTCGCTCGTCGCGTTCCGGCGCACGGCCGCACCGACCCGCGAAGTACTGGCGGAACTCATCCGGGGCGAGATCGACGGGATCGGGACCGACACTGCTCGTCGGCTGCACGATGTCAACGACCACGTGTTGCGCATCCTCGAGATTCTCGAAGCGCAACGCGAGTTGCTGACCGCACTGTTCGAAGCGCAACTCGCGATTGCGTCGAACCGAATGAACCAGGTCATGAAGGCAACCTCGAGCTGGGGTGCCATTCTCGTGCTGAACACGCTCATTGCGGGCATCTACGGGATGAACTTCCGGCACATGCCCGAACTGAACTGGGTCGTCGGTTACCCGCTCGCCTTGGCGTCGATGCTTGCGGTCACCGTCGGCGGCTACGTGCTGTTCAAGCGCCGCGGCTGGTTGTAACGCGCGACGCGAACCGACGTACACGGTCATCACCGCGGGATCGTTGCGTCACGATCCAACCCAACTCGCACAGCGCAACCGCCATCCCTGCAATCGTCGCGCAGACTGCGACGGCATCGAGCGGCGGCAGTTCGAGTGCATAGAACGTTGCGACGGGTGGAATCGCGATCGCGCCAACGAACGCGCCGATCATCGCGGCCAACAACAGCGCGCGATATCCCGTGATCGGTCTCGCCAAGATCCCGAGGACGGCCAAGCCGACCGTCAGCAATACGAGCGTGGCGCCCGTACGCGACTCGGTCAACGACACATCGGCGATGCTGCGACAGGCGGCATAAGCCGCGAAGGTTGCCGCGGCGGCAACGAACCCCGCCGGAATCGCGAACCGCAACACCCTGCGCACGAACCCAGGTCGGTATCGGGTCAGGTTCGGCGCGACGGCCAGGAAGAACGCCGGGACCCCGATGCTCAGGGTGGACACGACCGTCATGTGTCGCGGGAGAAATGGGTACGGCCACCGCGCAACGCCCGTGGCCAGCGCCAACAACATCGCGTAGACCGTCTTCGTCACGAACAAGTTCGACACTCGCTCGATGTTCGCGATGACGCGCCGACCTTCGCCAACAACTCCAGGCATGGTCGCGAACCGTCCGTCGAGCAACACGAGTTGCGAGACCGCCCGAGTCGCCGGAGCACCACTGCCCATCGCGATACCGATATCGGCGTCTTTCAGCGCCAACGCGTCGTTCACTCCATCACCGGTCATCGCCACGGTGTGGCCACGTGACTGCAGCGCTTGCACCATCGCACGCTTTTGCTGCGGGGTCACACGACCGAACACGGCATAGTCGTCCATGACTTGGGCGAGCGCTTCGAGGTCCTCGGGAAGATCGCGAGCATCGAAGACCCGTTCCGCGTTCGGCACCCCGGCCCGCTTCGCAACCGCTCCCACGGTCACGGGATTGTCACCCGAAATCACCCGGAGTTGCACGCCTTGCTCGACGAAATAGGCGAACGTTTCCGCCGCGTCGACGCGAATCTGTTCGTCGAACGTGACGATGGCCGCCGCCGCCAGGGCGCCCGGCAAGGTCTCGCCGTCGATGGGATCGGGCGAATGCGCGAGGAGCAGGACCCGCTGCCCCGCGCCAGCGAGTTCGGCGACGCGACTTGCGAGGCGATCGTGGTTGTCGGTCATCACCATCTCCGGCGCGCCGAACACCCATGTCCCTCGCCCGTCGAAGTTCGCCGCGCTCCACTTGCGCGCGGAGCTGAACGCAACCTCGTCGCGGCGTTCCCAGCCCGATGGCGTCGGGAAATCGCGTCGAAGCGCGGCCATCGTCGCGTTCGCGTTCGGGTCAGCGGCCAACGCGCCGAGCGCGTCCGCGATGGGGAGCTCGCCCAGGAGGATCTCGCAGGCCGCGAACTCGATTGCGCCCTGGGTGATCGTTCCGGTCTTGTCGACGCACATGACGTCGACGCGCGCCAGGCTCTCGACGGCTGGCAGCTCTTGGACCAGGACTTGGCGACGAGCGAGCGACACCGCGGCGATCGCGAACGCCAGGCTGGTGAGCAGCACCAAGCCCTCGGGCACCATGGCCACGACGCCGGCGACCGTCCCCGCAACCGCTTCCCGCCACGATTCGTGGTCGGCCGCGACCTGGCTGAGCGCGAGGATCGCCGCGGTCGGAACGAGCGCCCAGGTGACGTAGCGGAGGATCGTGTTGATGCCGGTCTGGATCTCGCTGTGCACGAGCGCGAATCGCCGCGCCTCGGTGGCCAGCCTGCGCGCGTACGCATCGGCACCGACCGCGCTGGCCTGCATCAATCCGCGCCCGGCGACGACGATGCTCCCCGACATCGCCGTGTCGCCGACCACCCGGTGGACCGGATCGCTTTCACCCGTCAACATCGACTCGTCGAGTTCGAGGCCCTCCGAGCCACGCACGACCCCGTCGGCAGGAACTTGATCGCCGGCGCGCAACTCGACCAAGTCGTCGAGCACGATCGCCGGGACGGCAATCTCGATGAGATGCCCGTCCCGCACGACTCGAGCGCTCGGTGCGTTGAGCACTGCCAACCGATCGAGCGTGCGCTTCGACCGCCACTCTTGCACCACGCCGATCAGTGCGTTCGTGACCAGCACGATGCCGAACAAGGCGTCTTGGATCGGCCCCACCACCAGAATGACCACGAGCAACGAACCCAGGATCGCGTTGAACCGAGTGAGCACGTTGGCACGGAGGATCTCGCCGACCGTTCGGCTCGTCCGGTCGTCGGCCTCGTTGGTCGCGCCGCGGGAGACGCGCTCGGCGACCTCGGCCGTCGTCAAGCCCTCCGGTGGTGTCGCGTGGCCCATGCACCGAACCTAGACAAGCGTCGGGGTTGACTAGCGTTCCCCGCCGATGGAGATCATCGACGACTCGGAGGGCGCCTCGGCCCCGACCACGTGCTTCCACCACCGCAATCGCGAGACCGGTCGCCGTTGCACTCGCTGCGGGCGACCGGCCTGTCCCGATTGTCTGCACTCCGCCAGCGTCGGTTCACACTGTTGGGAGTGCATCAAAGCTGCGGCGCCGCCGCGTAAGGAACAACTGCGGAGCGCCGTGCGAGGCGAAGACCTGCTGGTCACCAAGGTGCTCATCGCACTCAACGTCGCCGTGTTCATCCCAACGGCGCTCAGCGGCGGGATCGCCGGCCGCTCGAGTTCGTCGTTTCACATCGACTGGGCCTTGAACGGCAAGTTGGTCGCGGCCGGCGAGTGGTACCGACTGGTCACGTCGGGCTTCTTGCACTACGGCCTCATTCACCTCGGGTTGAACATGTACATCCTCTACCAACTCGGCCTGACCCTCGAACGAGGTGGCGCCGGACGGCTGCGTTACATCGCCGTCTACTTCGCGTCGCTGTTCGCCGGATCGTTCCTCGCGCTGATCCTGTCGCCCGACGCACTCACCGCCGGAGCTTCCGGTGCGGTCTACGGGGTCGCTGGAGCAGCGACGATCGGCCTGGCGCGCCGAGGCGTTCCTTTTGCGAGCACGGGTTGGGGACCGATGTTGATCATCAACCTGATCTTCACGTTCAGCGCGTCCGGGATTTCGATCGGCGGACACGTCGGCGGCCTCATCGGCGGCGTGATCACCGGCTACCTCTTGCTCGACCCGATCATGGGCCAACGCCCCCGCAATGGCTTCATCGCGGCGATTGCGATCATCGTGTTGTCGATCGGCGGATCCGTCGTCGCAATGCAGAGCCGCTACGGCGACTGCGAGACCGTGGGTCAGGGATTCGACACGCTGATCGGGTGCGAACGCAACAACAGCTGAACGATTCAACCGCGCAGCGGCTCGAGTTCGATTTCGCCAGTGTCTTCGTCGTCGATGAGTCGGTAGCCGCATTGTTCGGCCAGGTCGTCTCGGCCTTCCCACGGCCCGTACGCGATCAACTCGTCGCCCTCGAGGATCTGTGTCCCAATGCGGGCGCGCATCGTCGCTCGTCCGCTCCGGCGGATCGCCAGCAAGTGGAACCCCGTGTCGTCGCCGAGTTGTCCGCCGGACACGATCGTGCCCGCGAGGGCCGAACCCGACGCGATCGGGAACTTGACGACGACATCGTCGCTGTCACCCAGCGCCACTTGGAGCACCGGATGGAGTTCCTCTCCCGCTTCGACCAGCCACACCATCTGCTGGGCGGCATCGCCGATCTCTTCGGCCGCGCCACCGAGATGCAAGAGCCCCCGCAGTTGGCTCGGGTCGACGGTTTCGGCCGCCGCCCGCAACACCCAGAGTTCGAGGTGGACCCGCATCTCGTCGAGGCGGTCTTCGAGCGCAACGACTTCGGCCGCGAGGGTGGCGTCCTTGAACAGCAGCGCCGAATACGCCAGCGCCACGGCCGTCTCGGAAACATTTTTCATCTCGACGAGGACATCGACCGCGCGATCGAGATCGGTGATGGCCGGGTCCTCAGCGAACGTCGCGACGTGCCACTCGGGCGCACCGGCGAGTTCGCGCAGTTCGGCGATGCCTTCGGCCGGCCCTCGCGTGATGAGCACGTCGTCGGTCCGTAACACCTCGTCATCATCCGGGTCGGCGATCCAGGCTCGTTGTCGCCGAATGGCAACGACACGCATTCCGGTTTCGGACGGAAGTTCGAGTTCGTCGAGGGTTCGTCCGGCCATCTGACAGCCTTCGCGGACTCGAACCCGGTGTGAGACCTCGTCGGCCGCGGCGAGGTCGTGCACCAACGTCGCGGGGATGCCAAGCCGCTTGGTGACGATCTTGGCGATGTCGACCGCGGCGTTCCCCATCCGCTCGATCGCACCGATCAGGTGCAACACCCCGCTCATTTGGTCGGCGTCGCGTGGCGATCGCGCGGCTTTGACGCACACGGCGCGCATCTCGTGCACGAGGGCGCTCAACTCGTGTTCGAGGTCGATGACCTCGTTCGCCATCCCTTCGTCACCAAAGAACAGCGCGGCATAGCCGAGGTCGACCATCAGCTCAGAGGTGTCTTTCGCCTCCGAGAGCATCGCCTTCAGATTTCGGGGTCGTTCGTCCATTGGGGCGCAGTGCCTCTCGATCAGCCGAACCCGAACAGAACGATTGCCAGGATAAGCGCAATCGATCCGAGCAGATCCAGACTCGACGTGACCGCGGGAATGCCATGGTTGTCGGGGTCGAGGCCAAGGCGATAGCTCGCGATCGCCGCGACGGCGGCGACGACGACGAGCGCGACGAACGTTGCCGCGCCCGCCACGATCGCAACGCCGATGACATCGAGCGCACCGGGACTTCGAAGCCCGCTCATGGCACTCACCAGGTCGGATGACAGCCCAACCATCGCGTACACCGGCACCGCATAGAGCGCCACCAGGGCGATGTCTTCACCAAACCCCCGCAGCCGGAACCGCTGTGGATCCACGATGCCGAGGTGCATTTTCGTCGAAATCCGCGAAACAAGAATCCCGCCCAGCGCCCCAGACTGGCCAAGAAACGGCGGGATGATGACGAGCAACGCCGGAAAAGCAGCGAACGATGCCAGCCGTTTCTCGACGGTCAATCCCGCAACGATGTCGACCGCGCCCGCAACAACGAGAATTGGGACCGACTCGCGCACGATCGAGCGCAAGACGAGCAATTCGGAGCGCCAGGCGCGCACAATGCCAACCACCGCGACAATCGCGAACGCAACCGCGATCGCTTCGGTGACACCATGGCGACGCGTCAACAGGGTCGCAAGCCACAGGCTCGGCAAGGTCACGACATCGCCTGCGCTCGTCACGATGGGCGCCGAGACGTTGTCGAGGTCCCAGCCCCGACGGGTGCTGATCTCGGCGACGACCACCGTGATGCCGGCCAACGCGACCGACGAGATTGCGCCGCCGAGCCCGGACACCACGACGAAGTCGGCGATCGGGATCGTGCCCGACAACCCGAACGCGACCGCGACGACCTTGGCCAGCAGCGCCAACAAGAGCGCCAACCCGAGCGAGAGCGAGAACGCGGCCGCGAGGTTCTGCCCGACGATCGTGTCGCGACGGAGGGTGGGTCGGAAAGTTCCCGTGTGGATGGCGGTACCGAGGCGGCTGCCGAGCGCGCCGAACACGTTGCCCCGCATGCCGATGGCCGCCGGGACCAGCACCAGGAGCCCGGGCAGATCTTCAAGGGTGCCGGAAATGGCACCGAGTGTGAGACCGGCGATCAGTCCCGTGGCTGCGGAAACGCAGAGCGCGTAGAAACCAGCACGAACGCCCGAGGCGTCCGCGCGGACGAGCGCAACCAGGCGCGCAGCGATGCGGCGGAGAGGGCGCATGCAATGGGACTCGGAGGCTCGGAGTTCATCTCGTGGTACCTGGGATCGATCGGTCGCTCACGGTGCCCTTCGGCACCCGAAGAAGGCCATCGTACCCAAGAAGAGGGAGTACCCCATCAGTACAGTCGACCGCGTGGTTGCCTTCCCGCTTGCCTGTCGTCAGCTCGCGAAGCGGTTCGGTGATGTCTGCGCCCTCGACGGCGTCGACCTCACGGTCCGCGCTGGATCGATCACCGGCTTTCTCGGACCGAACGGTGCCGGCAAGTCGACGTTGCTCCGCATCGTCGTCGGATTACTGCGTCCCAGCGCTGGCTCGGCGTCGCTCTTCGGCCTCGACGCGCGCGACCCCAACGCGCGGAGACGACTCGGCTCCATGCCCGCAGACCCACAGTTTGCTGCGTCGCTCACCGGTCGAGACAACCTCGATCTCCTCGCCAAACTCCATGGCTCGCCGCCAATCGACCGCGAGTGGGCCTGCGAACAACTGGCGCTCGACCCGGCGGTCCTCGACCGGCGCGCAGGCGGGTACTCGTCGGGCATGCGCCAGAAACTGGCGATCGTGCAAGCGGTGCAGTGCCGTCCAGACCTCGTCCTGCTGGACGAACCTGCGAATCGACTCGATCCGCTGGCACATCGAGGGTTCAGCCACCTCGTGCAGTCGATCGCCGCGGAAGGCCGTGCCGTATTGCTGTCGTCGCACACGCTGTCGGAAGTCGAAGCGATCTGCCACGACGTCGTGATGATCAATCAGGGCCGCGTGTTGCTCGAAGCGACGGTCGCCGAACTCACCGACCGGGCTCGCCGAGTGGTCACTTTGACCCACCGTGCGCCGGTCGACGGACTACCAGCAGAGTTCGTGTCGAGCACTTCCGACCGCTGCATGACCGTCGGTCGGATCCCCGCCCATCGGGTCGATCTCGTCGAACGGCTCGCATCCCACCCGGGCGTCATCGACATCTTGGTCGAGCCTGCGAGTCTCGAAGACGTCTTCCTCGACCTGTACGCCAGTCCCGGAGTCGACGATGCGTGAGTTGTTGCGGGCCGACTTGGCGTCGCGCCTCAGGATGATCGCAGGGTTGGCCCTGGGAATCTTCGTGTTCTTGGTCGTGCTCGGTGGCACCTATCAGGCGCTCGGCGGCTCGGCGATGCTCGGCGACTCGTTCCGCTCCGAGAACACCCCCAGCTTCTTCTCCGCGTTCGCAGGCGAGACCGGCGTCGACATCTTCGAACCGGCGAGTTATCTCGCACTCGGACTGATTCACCCGCTGTTCCTCGTGCTGTCGTTCACCCTTGGGGTTGCCATGGGTTCGGCGTCGGTTTCAGCCGACATCGAATCGGGGCGTTCGGAGTTGCTCTATACGCACCCGCGTCGACGCAGTGCCATCATCGACGCCCGCCTCGGAGCGTGGTTCGTCGCCCAGGGCGCAGTGCTCCTCGCCGCGTTCGCCGGCGCCGCCGTCGGCTCGCGTCTGTCGGACGAGCTGCGCGATGTGTCGCTCGCAGCTATCGGCCGCGGCGTCGTGCAGTTCGCACCGCTGACCGTGCTGGTGGGGACCCTGGCATTCGCAGCATCGGCGGTCAGCACGACACGGGCCCGGGCGCTCAGCGTATCCATCGGCCTGGTCGCGTTGGCCTATCTGGTCAACCTGGTCTCGCTGATGTGGCATCCCTTCGCGTTCGCCCGTCGGGTCACTCCGTTCGGTTATTACTCACCCACGCGGGCGTTGGTCGCGGTCGATGTCGCCGATACGGCCGTGTTACTGGCGGCAGCAGCGGCGTTGATCGTGTTCGCTCGCACGGCAATCGAGCGGCGCGATCTCGTCTGACCATCAGCGGAAGTCGCGCGAGGCGATGGCGTTTGCCAGGCTGATCGGCAGGCGGGTGATCCGCCCAGCTACCAGGTTCGTCACCCCTTGATGGCGTTCGAGCACACCGCGCACTCGCAACGCGTGCGCACCGCGAGCCACGGTGCGGAACCGTTTCCAGACACCTTTGGTGCAGATCACGTTGATCAAACCCGTCTCGTCCTCGAGGTTGATGAAGACCGTGCCCTTTGCGGTTTCAGGTTGTTGACGATGCGTGACAATCCCTGCGACCTCGACCACCGAACGGTCGGGCAGGTCGCGCAGATCGGCCGCGGTCACGACACCCTGGCGGGCCAGTTCGTCGCGGACGAACTCGGTGGGGTGTTTCCCCACCGTCATCCCCATCGACCACAGGTCGGCAGCCACGGTCTCGGGTTCGCTCATACCGGGCAGGCTCGGCGCCTCGATGCCGGTGAGGAGTCCGGGCAACGTTTCGGCCACGGTGCCATCGCGACGAACGTGCGGTCGAGCGTCGCGCAACGCGCCCGCGGCCCACAGCGCCGAACGGCGCGACTGGCCGAAACAACCTTCGAACGCACCTGCAGCGGCCAGCGCTTCGATCGCGTCGACGGTGGCGCCCGTACGCCGAACGAAGTCCTCCATGTCGACGAACGGTCGCTGGGCGCGTTCGTCGTCGACGTGATCACACAACGCATCGTGCAAACCCCGCACCGATCGGAGGCCGAGCCGGATCGCATGCACCGATTGCACGCCGTGATATCCGCGTACCGGACGACCCACCGGCGGCATCGAGTCGGGGCGCGGCACCAGGGTGGCATCGCGTCGCGACTCGTTGACATCGGGACCGAGAATCGCGACCCCATGACGACGTGCGTCACGAATGATGGTGTGCGGTGAGTAGAAGCCCATCGGCTGCGCGTTCAACAACGCGGCTGCGAACGCAGCAGGATAGTGGTACTTGATCCAGCTGCTCGCGTAGACGAGATAGGCGAAGCTCACCGAGTGGCTCTCGGGAAACCCGAAGTTGGCGAACGCTTCGAGTTTGCGCGCGATCTCGTCGGCGACCTCGCCGGTGATGCCCCGTTCGGCCATGCCGCTCATGAGCCGGGTCCGCAAACGGACCATGCGCTGCACCGATCGTTTCGAGCTCATCGCTTGTCGGAGTTGATCGGATTCGGCGGGTGTGAACCCAGCAACGTCGATCGCCATCTGCATCAACTGCTCTTGGAAGAGTGGAACACCGAGTGTCTTGGCCAAACATGACTCGAGCAACGGATGGGGATAGGTGACTGGTTCTTCGCCGTTCCGGCGACGGAGATACGGATGGACCGACCCACCCTGAATGGGGCCGGGACGGATGAGTGCGACTTCGATGACCAAGTCGTAGAAACAACGCGGACGCAGCCGCGGCAACGTGGCCATCTGCGCGCGGC
>SXIR01000075.1 GCA_005772765.1 Actinomycetota bacterium | reverse complement strand
GGTTGTCGCGGACGGTCTCGACGCCGTTGACGAACACGTGGCGCACGCCTTGCGCGTCGGCCGTGAGCCGGGCCGAGCCTCCGGGGAGATCCTCGACGAGGGTTGCGTGATCGGCGCCGACGGTGTCGGGATCGAGCACGCACACATCGGCGTGCCAGCCGACTTCGATTCGTCCGCGTTCGCGTAGCCCGAAGAGTCGAGCGGGTTCGTCGGTCAACATCTGCACGGCGCGCTCGACCGGCACGAGCTTTCGCCCGTTGATGCAGTCACCGATAAACCGAGTCGTGTACGGCGCACCGCACATGCGGTCGAGGTGTGCACCCGCGTCGGACCCGCCGATCATCGAACGATCGTCGGCCCACAGTTCGGCGCGCAGCGTCCAACTCTCCGTGTTGCCGTCGGATGGGATCGGCCACAGGATCGTGCGGAGGTCGTCGGCGATGACGATGTCGAGGAGCGTGTCGAACGCGTCCCGGCCACGTTCCTTCGCAATGTCGCCGACACGGCGCCCCTTGAGGCCGTCGTTCTCGGGCGCGTAGACGTCGCCCAGGACGTAGTTGTGCCAGTCGCCGAGCCGACGGAACACGCCCGCCTCGGGTGATTTGGCGCGAGCGTCGAGTTCGGCACGCACCCCAGGGTCGCCGAGCCGCGCTTGGCGTTCGTCGCGCGGCAGGCTCATCACGTCGGACCATCCCGGGATCATGAACAGCGCGCAGTACGTCCCGAAGCTCATGTTCATCGGCACCTGTACCGGCATCGTCAACGCCACGACCCGGCCGCCGATCTCGCGTGCACGTGACGACGCCGCGAGTTGACGCGGGATGCGGTCGGGCGCGGACGAGTCGACCGTGAGCACGTTCCAGTTCAGCGGACGCTGGCCCGCGGCAGACATGCGCGCGAGGAGATCGATCTCGTCGTCGCTGAACATGTCGAGGCACCCGTCGACGATCGCTTCGAGCGTGGTGCCTTCGTGGTCGCGGACCGCGCCGCACAGCGCCAAGACCTCGTCGTGTGTTGCCCAGCGCGAGGGGACAGGTTGGCCGTCGCCGTCGTTGTGCGTCTTGCTCAACGTGGTCGAGAAACCGAGGCCACCGGCCTCGATCGACTCCCGCAACAGCGCGACCATCGCGTCGATCTGCTCGGGTGTTGCCTCGCTGCCGACGGAGTCGGGGCCCATGACGTATCGGCGGATCGCGCAGTGGCCGACCAAGAACCCGACGTTGACGCCGACCTTGCCGTCGAGGCGATCGAGGTACTCGCCGAACGTCTCCCAATTCCACGGCACGCCGTTTTCGAGCGCGGGGAGAGGCATGCCCTCGACCTTCGCCATCATCTGTTGGAAGTACGCGGCGTCGACCGCCTTGACCGGTGCGAGCGTGAAACCGCAGTTGCCCCCGATCACCGACGTCACACCGTGCACGTTCGACGGCGAAGCGCCCGGATCCCAGAACAGTTGCGCGTCGGAGTGCGTGTGCGGGTCGACGAAGCCCGGAGTGATGAGTAGACCGGTGGCGTCGACCACGGTCTGCGCCGGTTCATCGATCTCGCCAACGGCGGCGATGCGACCGTCGCGGATAGCAATATCGGCTATGCGGCCGGGACGTCCGGTCCCGTCGATCACGGTGCCACCTCGCAACAAGACATCGAGCATCGAAACGACCTTTCGGGGCGAGATTTGCGCAAATCTGACGGGGCGTCAGATTGTAGATCCCCTGTTCAGGCGGGCGCCTGCCGTGCCGACGCTTCCTGTATGGCTGAGGAGGAACTCGACCAGACTGCGCCCGAACCCGAACCCATCGGTGAACCGGTCGCGCCCGATGCATCGGTCGCGGCCGACGAGTCGGATGCGCCCGAGGATACGGCCGCGCCGTCGCCACTCACGCAGGTAATCGCGAAGGTGGGCCCGGTCGTCAACAGCGTCCAGGGCTCGCTGGCCAACCCCGACACCCGCCGCTTTCTGGCCGGCGCGCTCGTTGGCGCGTTGGTCTTGTTTGCGGGCGGCACCGTGTTCGACTCTGGCGATCAATCGGGCAACGCCGAGGTGCAGGTCGAGGCGCTGCGCGCAGATCTGGCCGAACTGCGAGCCGATCTCGCCGAACTCGGCGCGGCAGGTGGAGGCGCGAACACCGATGGTGGCGACCACGACGCGCCGACCGACGATCATGCGACCGACGAGACGCAGCCCCACGATGACGACACCGAGTCGCACGATGACGACACCGAGTCGCACGATGACGACACCGAGTCGCACGATGACGACACCGAGTCGCACGATGACGACGCGGGGTCGCATGGCGATGACCCGGAGTCGCAGGCGGACGGGCCGCCGCATTGGACCTACGCCGAGGCCGACGACTGGGCGAGGCTCGCCGACGAGTACATCGAGTGCGCCGAAGGAACCGAGCAGAGCCCGATCGACCTCTCGAGCGAATGGGACAAGGTCGACAGCACGACCGAACTCGATTACGACGCAGTGCCGGTGACCGTTGTCGACAACGGCCACACGATTCAGGTGAACGCCAAGGGCGCGGGTTCGGTCAGCCAACAGCGACACGAGTACGACCTCGAGCAGTTCCACTTTCACGCGCCGAGCGAGCACACGATCGACGGTAAGCACCACGCGGCTGAAGTGCATCTCGTGCATGTCGACGCCGACGGCAAGCTCGCGGTTGTCGGCATCATGATCGACGAAGGTGCCGCGCTCGAAGGTTTCGATCCGATCCTCGATGCGATCGGCGCGCCGACGGTCGAGGCCGATGCCGGGAACTTCGATCCGTCGATGCTGCTGCCCAAGACGCCGGACTTCTTCCACTACCGCGGTTCGCTGACCACGCCGCCGTGCACCGAAGGGGTCGCGTGGCGGGTGATGGCCGAACCGATCACGATGAGCGCGGCGCAACTCGACGAGTTGCAGTCGCACTTTGTCGAGGAGAACAACCGGCCCGTGCAGCCACGCAACGGGCGCGACGCGCACATCGACGTCGTGTAGTCGTCGCTCGTCGAGTGCTTAGCCGCTCGACGTCAACACGCTCAACGCGGCGCGTTGGATGCGTGTCACGGCATCAGTGGCGGTGCACCGTCGTCGTAATGCCTCGTTGATCGACACCCAACCTGCGTCTTCGAGTTGCGGAAAGCGCGGGTGCGCCGGGTAGGTGATCATCGATTCGGCGATGGTCTGTTTCGTGATCTCCAAGCGCTGTCGGTCGGTGTCACTGGAGGGTTCGATGGCCGCGAACGCCTCCACGTGCGCACACACGGTTCCGCCGGTGGCGTCGAGTGCGTGCGCCGAGCGTGCGTTCAGCGCCGCGACGAGTTCGGCGGCCGCATCGACATCGCCGCATGTGGTCGGAATGGCCCAAGCATGACATCCGGCGTAGCTCACTCGGCGTTGCGCACCGGCCGGGTAGGGGTGCGGTTCGAGGACGTCGGCGATGTCGCTGGCGCGGATCGGCCCCCAACCGCCTGGCCACACTCCGGCCGCGTCGATCCGCCCGTCGAGGAGTGCGGTGTCGACCTGGTCGTAGTGCCAGTCGGGGAGGTCGCCGGGTGCGCCGTCGGCGAGTCGAACGAGTTGCTCGATTGCGGCGACGGCCTCGTCGGATTCGAAGCACGGACTGCCGTCGTCGTCGAAGATTCGGCCTCCAGCACCGACGACGAGCTCGTAAAACGTGCCGAACAGGCCCGATTCGCGGCCGGGAAACCCGAACCGTACGCCCAGTTCGACGACGTCGGTCCAGGTATCGGGTGCGTGCGGGTGGCGGTCGGCGCGCAGCCAAAGAATGCGGACGTCGATGAGGCGCGGCGCGCAGAGCAACGTCGAGTCGAATCTGCAGAGGTCGACCGCGAGCGGCGCGAGGGCACCGACGTCGACAAGGTCGTCGAGCGGGCGTAACCACTGCGCCTGCGACGGTGCGTACTTCGAGTGGGTTGCCAAGACGTCGATGCGGTCGCCCGCAGCCAGGCGTGCCGCGACCTCGCGGTTGAGCGTCGGGTGATCGGCATGCACCACGATCTCGATGTCACGATCGTCGAACAGTCGATAGAGGTGGTCGTACATCGGCCCACCCACCAGTGCAACTCGCAAGGTCACGTTCGCGTTCCTCTCGCCGCCGATCCAGTCAGTGTCGCGCCCCGGCTCGGATCGATGCGACCCTGGCGGGTCGACCGAACAGCATGTGACCGACCGTTCGCTCCTCGACCTCGATCTCGACCTCGATCCGCTGCTGCTGCTGGCCGCGGTCGACACCTGCGGACTGCAACCGAGGCACTCGCCGCGTAACGTCCGAACCCGTGGCTGCGATCGAACGCTTGGTGAGTCGGCTCGGCCTCGGATGCGCGCCGCTCGGCAACCTGTTCGAGTCGGTCTCCGACGTCGACGCGATCGCAACGGTCGACGCGGCCTGGGAGCGTGGCGTCCGGTGCTTCGACACGGCGCCGCTCTACGGGCATGGTGAATCCGAGCGCCGGCTCGGCGCGGCGCTGCGCGGTCGGCCGCGGGACGAATACGAGCTGTGTACGAAAGTCGGTCGGGTGCTCGTCCCAGTGGACGACCACGCACCGACGATCTTCCACGATCTGCCGCCCGTCGACCCGGCCTTCGACTTCTCGCGCGACGGCGTGCTGCGGGCGTTCGAGTCGAGTCTCGAACGACTCGGTGTGGATCGCATCGACATCGTGCACGTTCACGATCCCGACGAACACGAAGCCGAGGCTCTCGCCGCTGCGTTCCCCACGCTCATCGAATTGCGCGAGCAACACGTCGTCGGGCGGGTCGGCGCGGGCATGAACCAATGTGCGATGTTGACGCGGTTCGTCGACCGGGTCGACCTCGATTGCGTCCTCGTGGCGGGCCGCTATTCGTTGCTGGATCGGACTGCCGCCGACGAGCTGTTCCCGGCCTGCGCCGCGAACGGCGTCGAGGTCTACCTGGGTGGCGTGTTCAACAGTGGCCTGCTGGCGCGACCGGAGTCGGGCGCCACCTACGACTACGAAGTCGCTCCGGAAGACCTCGTCGCCCGGGCGCGCGCGCTGGCCGCGACGTGCGCGTCCTACAACGTCGAGCTTCCACACGCGGCGATCCAGTTCGCGCTCGCCCATCCCGCAGTGACCCGAGTGCTCGTCGGCGCGCGCGAACCGCACGAAATCGCGTCAGCGGTGGAGTGGTCCGAGCAGTCACTCCCGGCCGAGCTCGTGGCGCAGCTCGTGTGACGCGTGGATCACGACTCCGTGACCAGCCGCGCGAGCTCGATCGGACGCTCGATGCCGCGCAGTTCGTGCAGGCCGACCGACTCGAATGTCGCGTCCCCGCCCATGGCAACTTGGACCACCGCGTCGGACGCAAGAATGTCGCCCGCGCCGGCCCGGTGCATGATGCGCGCGGCGACGTGCACGCCGAGCCCCGCGATGTCGTCGCCGCGGATCTCGACTTCGGCGACGTGCACGCCGATGCGCACGTCGAGACCGATCGAACCGATTGCCGCACGGAGCTCGGCCGCACCTCGCAGGGCGCGTGAGGCGTTCTCGAACACGGCGAGCACGCCGTCACCGGTGGACTTGAGGAGGTGCCCACCGTTGCGTTCGAGGGCCTTGCGCACGAGGCCGTCGTGCAGGTCGAGAATCTGACGCCAACGGACATCACCGACCTCCGACAGCGTCTCGGTCGAGCCCACGAGATCGGTGAAGACCAATGCTCGCAACGGGCGATCGGTGGCGAGTGCGACCGCCCGCCCCGTGAGGTACTCGGCAATCACTGCGATCAGCCCGTCGACGTCACCACAGTTCGGGCTCAGATCCGGCCCCGGAACCTCACGGAACTCGCCGGTCGGAATCGCGGCTGCGAGGGCGCGGGATGCATCGAGCGGGAGCAACATCTGCTGGGAGCGATGGAGTACAAGCGTCGGTGCGCGGATTGCGCCGAGCAACGACTCGATGTCTTCGGTCTCGCCCAACACCGCGCGCCAGAAGCTTGCGGCGGCATGCGGCCCCGCTCCGAGGCGGCCACCCCGTTCGAACCATTCCTGATAGCTGCGATCATCGGCGCGGCTGGGGTCGGTTGCCGAACGCATCGCGCTCGCGACCTGCGCATCCCGGTCGACCGCGGCCGCCAGCGCCACGCGCAGCATGTCGCGTTCGGCGCGGCCGATGTCGCCCAGCGCGACGCCAGCGTGCATTGCCACGACACCGTCGACTCGGTCTGGATGGCGCGCAGCCGCAGTGAGCGCGACCCGTCCGCCGCTCGCGTAACCGACGACGGCTGCCCGCTCGACACCAACCGCGTCGAGGACGCACATGACGTCGTCCGCCCAGGCGGCGAAGACGTCGCCGTCCCAGTCGATTGGGTCGGACGCTCCGATGCCGCGCCGCTCGACGATCACGACTCGACCGATCGCCGCGAGACCTTGCACGAAGCGCGCGTACGGAGGGTCGTCGTCGATGACTTCGATCGGGTACAGCAACCCGGGGACGTACACGACGGTGCGGCTCGCGGTCGTCGGCGCGTCGCCGACGACGCGAAACGCAACTTGCGCGCCGTCCGGGTTGCGGGCGTAGTCGAGCACGCCCTGTCAGCTCACCGTGCGCCGTCGTGGGGGCCGTCCATCCCGAACTTCGGGAACGGTCCGATGAACGCGTGTTCGTGCAGCCCATACCCGACGATGCCATTCGTCGCACCGTCGACCGATTGGGTGAAACGCGCCACCTGGTCGACGATCGTGAAGTGCCCGAACGGTTCGATGTCGGCCATCTTGAACTCGCGACCTTGCACCGCGAGCGGGCCTTGGTACATGCCGTGGCGCCAGTCGTCCTCGATCCCGTAACCGGTGCCGATCGCGATGTATGCGGGGAGCAACGGCTCGACGTCGACCTCGAGATTGCCTTCGGGCGCGTCGGGGAACGTGATCGTCGAGTGCGTGACCATCCGCGTTCCCGGCTTCAACGTGTGGTCGTACTCGGGCCGACCGAGGTGCTCGACCCCGCGGCCCGGGTCGCTCCAGATGCGGACCGCCTCTTCGAGGACGCGTTCGCCGTCGGCCTCTTCGTTGAGCATGTACAGAATGGAGTGGTCGTCGAACTGCATCGGGTCGTAGTTCCACATGCCCGTCATCTGACCTTCGCCTTGGCGGATGCCAGGGTGTTCGGGTTCGCCGTGCGGTCGTACGCCCCAGCTGCGGTCGCGGGTGCCGCCGAAGCGGTCAGGCGTCGCGGTGATCGTTTCGCCGGCGACTTCGATCGAGCCCGACCAGCTGCCGGTTTGTGCAAAGCGCATCGTGTCGAACATGACGCGCCCGTACTTGCGGACGAACTGGCGCGGTTCCTCATACGCGGGAATCGTCCCCTCCCAGACGAGGTCGGCCGCGATTTGGAGTTCGCTGCCGTCGGTTGCTGCACCCCCGGGTGCCGACGGGTCGCAGATGAACCGCACCTTGTGCAACGGCTCAATGACTTCGACTCGGATCGGGCCGATGGTCGTGTTCATCCGATCGTCGAGCACCTTCGAGCTTCGCACGACGCGCTGGAAGTCGCCGCGACGGACGCAACAGAACGCGTCCATCACACCGAGGTTCGGGTAGACGCCGAGCCCCATCACCATGAACAACTCGTCGCTGCTGCCGTGCAAGTTGAAGTAGTAGCGGTCGTAGAAGTTGCGGTCGCTCGGGCCGGCGTGGCGAATCGTCTCGGCGACCTGGTGCACGGGGAAGTCGTCCCATGACGACAATGTGGACTGGTAGCGCTCCATCGGCGCACCGTAGGGCGCGACGGGCCGCTCGTGCATGTTCGGGTCCGACCTTGTTAGGTTGCGCGCGTCATGGTGAGCGGGTTGATTCAGGTCGGCGAGGGGCGTGCGGGCGACGGGGACGACGTCGTTCGGGTGAACACCGTGCTCGGTCGCCGCGACGGACCGATTGCGGCCGCATGGGCCACCGCGCTGGCCACCCCCCGCGACGGGTTCGTGGCGATTCCTGCGATCGTGCAGCCTGGGCTCCCGGTGCAGCCACCGACGCTGCTGGTCAACCAACTCGCGATCGACAGTCCCGCGCAAGATCGACTCGTCTGGGGTCCGGCGCAGGCCGGGGTCGCCGGGGGAGTGGCCGACGCAGTGGCCGACGGCGTGATCCCCGCGCACGAGAGCAACGAACTCATGTTGATCGCCTCGGTTTGGATCGACCCCGCCGCGCTCGATGACGAAGCGGTGTACCTGAACGTTCGAGCCGCGACGCGCATGGCGTTGGAGTTCGGCGAGCAGGGACTCCCGCACATCGAACCGATCCTCGCGGCGCGCAGTACCCCCTGGAACCCCCACTTCGAAATGCTCCGGGGTTAGCGCCGCCAGTCTTGGCTTCGCGCCGATGTCAGAGCTTGGCGCGTTCGACCAGGGTGTGCAGGTGCGGGCTCGCGATGGGCTTCGGTTCGCTGATGACCTTGGCGGTTCCATCCGGGCCCGCGTGCACCGACGCCCCGATCGTGCCGCACCAACCGCACCGGCACCACGTGAGGTCGACGGTCGCGTGCGGTCCGGTGTTCTTCTGCGGAACGCCGGTGAGCGCGAACGCAATCGTCTGGGTGTTGCCGTCGTCGACGGCTTTGCGCAGTGCCTCGGTGTGTTCGGCGGCGACGACCACGCTGCCGACGTTGAGGTCGATCTGCTGCGAGCATCCGCTGCAGACGTCGAGCGCGAGGTGCATCGCGGCGACAGTGAGGCCGCCGACGATGCAGACGAAGGCCACCGCGATCACTCCCGGAGTGTCGGCGATACCGATTGCGAACAGCACTGCGCCGATCGCGGCAAACATGACTCCCGGGAGCACGCGAGACCATGCGGGGCTGCGCCGGATCGCCGGATCGGGATCGGCGGGTCGCGGTGTCGCGTTCCCCCAGGTGGTCTTGGTCAGCCCATGACTCATTCCCAAGTTTTCGGCTCGAGGTCGGCCTGGGTGAATGCCGAATTCTCGGTCCGGCGCATCCCGACGGGACCGGCTCACCCCACAAGGATTGTGTGGGTACAACGCCATGCGTGGCAGGATCGGACCATGGCAGGCAATAACCCCGTCGGGCCGCTCGTCCCCGCCGACGAGCTCTTCCACCACCAGGTTGCCGAGACCTTCGCAACGGTCGGTACCACCGACCGCGACTTCACCGAGAAGGTGTGCGCGATGGCTGTCGCGATCGATGGGAGCCTCCAGCTCGGATTCGGTCTCGGTAAGTATCCGAACCGCAACGTGATGGATGCCTACGCGGGCGTGTCGCGCGGCAAGGAACAGATCACGGTGCGAGCAAGCCGCGAGCTGTGGCCCGAGACCGATCGCACCGTGATTGGCCCGATCAGCTACGAGGTGATCGAACCGCTGCGAGCGGTCCGGTTCGGACTCGCTCCAAACGCCACCCAACCGATCGCGTTCGAGTGGACGTTCGAGAGCATCGTGCCGTGTCACATGGAGGACCGGACGCACATGCGCAACCCGTTGGGTTCGCACGTGAGTGCCGAGTTGATTCGCTACCACCAAACCGGCATTGCCTCGTCGGGTTGGGTCGAGATCGACGGCGAACGCACCGAGTTCGGCGGCAGCGACGTGTCGTGGGTGAGTACTCGCGATCACAGTTGGGGTGTTCGCTACGGGGTCGGCGCCGAACCGACCGACTTACAGCCGAACCCGTACCTCGACCACGTCGACTTCTCGATGATCTGGAGTCCGATCAGCTGCGTGCGGCCCGACGGGTCGCGTTACGGGCTGTTCTTGCATCCACAGTACGCGTATTTCGGCGGCAACATCGTGCGCAAGACGATCATCGGCGGCGTCGAACATCCCGACGGTCGCTTCGAACCGTTCGTCGACATCGAACTCGATTTCGACTACGACCCGCGCACGCGTCGCCTGCTCGGCGGCGTCGCGCACTGCACGATGACCGACGGAACCGACCGGCCGCTGACGTTCCACGTGCCGACCGACACCGGATTCCACTTGGGAGCCGGGCTGTACTTCGGATTTCGTGGGCACCACCACGGCCAGTGGCTCGGGTCACTGCACGAAGACGGCGAACGCATCGTCGACTGCACGGCCGACGGGATCTTCGAGGAGCTGCACCAACTCCGAGACACCTTTGTCGTGGTCGACGACCCGATCGGCGGCGGCACCGGCTACGGCAACTGTCAGCCGATGATCACGGGCGAGCATCCCCGCTACGGGCTCACCCGAGCAACGTCGTTCGTCTGAGGACCGGAAGGCTCAATCGCGGGCCGCATCGTGCCGATCAGATACCGATGGTGTACCTGACCGCGCTCGTGGCATTGGCGGTCGTGCTGTCGGCGCAGGTGTACGTCCGGCAGTAGCGCTGAGCGCTCAGGCGCACTCGCCGCCCTGGCTGATGCCGACGACGACGCTCCCGTCACTGGCCGCGACCTCGAGACGTCGCACCGACGCAGGGGAGATGAACGCCACCATCGCGGCATCGGTACACGCAGCCAACGCGTAGGTCGGAGTGTCGACCTCGGCCGGCGGCAACGTCGTTGCAATCGTTGCTGTTCCTGTCGCCGGGTCGATCAGGACCTCGACGATGCTGGGCGTGTAGGTCGCCCCCGAGTGCACACCGGCGAGATGGTCTTCGATTGTGGCGATCGCGGCTTGTGCGTCGCCCGTCCACGGTTCGGCCGGCGTCGTGGTGGAGGTTGCGACCGGCACGGTGGTTGGCGGCAACGTCGCGTTGGGATCGGGGAACTCGTTGTCGATCGCGTCGATCAAGCTTTCGTCCGGCGGTGTGTTCTGGTTCTCACCGCCGCATGCGGCGAGCCCGAGGCACAGCGCGACGATCGGTGCGATTCGAGTCCGGGTCACGAGCGAAACGGTAGTCGCGCAAGCGGATACCAGTCTCGTCGCGTTCGGCGCTCGGACGAGCCTCCGAGGCTCAGCGTGCCGATCTGCGGTGGACGACTCGGCGAGCGGTCGTGAAGTCGGCGAGTGCGTCTGGGAGCGGAGTGACGCCGATGCCAGGACCGAGTGGGACGGTGAGCGTGCCGTCGTCCAGCACGAACGGCTCGGTGAGATCGCGCTCGAAGTAACGGCGCGACGCCGACGTGTCGCCGGGCAGCGTGAAGCCTGGGAGCGCAGCCAGCGCGACGTTCGCGGCGCGGCCGAGTCCGGTCTCGAGCATTCCACCGCACCAGACGGGTACGCCACGCGCGACACAGACGTCGTGCACTCGGCGAGCCTCGAGGTAACCGCCCACTCGACCGGCCTTGATGTTGACGATCGAACATGCACCCAGTTCGATCGCGTCGGCGGCGCCGCGGGCCGAGGTGATCGACTCGTCGAGACAGATCGGCGTACGGATTTCGCGCGCAAGGCGGGCGTGCCCCACGATGTCATCCGGCGCGAGGGGTTGTTCGATGAGGAGCAGTCCGAACGGGTCGAGCGCCGCGAGCGTTGGGCCATCGGCACGCGTGTACGCGGCGTTCGCATCGACTTGGAGCGCGACGTCGGCACCGAAGTGTTCACGCACCGCTCGCACGGGCGCAACATCATGGTCGGGTTCGATCTTCAGCTTGATGCGTCGATACCCGGCATCGAGGTACTCGGCCACGAGTTCGAGCAACGCGCCGGTGTCGTCCTGGATCCCAATCGACACGCCACAGTCGACACGGGTGCGTTCGGCGCCGAAATACGCCGCCAATGACATCGACTGGGCCCGCAACTGGGCGTCGAGGAGCGCCATTTCGAGCGCACCCTTGGCCATCGGATGACCTTCGACGTCGGCCAGGCGCGAGCCAACGGCTTCGACGTCGGCAAGCGGTTCGTCGACGACTCTGGGGATGAGAAAGCGTTCGATGACTTCGGCCGCTCCGTCGACCCACTCGCTCGAATACAGCGGTGCGCGATCGGCAACGCACTCTCCCCAGCCTTCGGCCGCGCTCGTCACGACGTGGACCAACAGCGCATCACGCACGGTGTCGGTCCCGAAACTCGTGCGGAACGGGCGAACGAGCGGAATCTCGACGCGCACCAGCTCGATGAGCTCGATCACGCCAGCGGGCTCGTTGCTCATGAACGCTCCAAGGTGTAGTTGCCGTCTCGATCGATGCCGCGCACAACGAATCCGGCCGCGTACGCGTCGAGGAACGCGGCGCGGGTTGCTCGCCGCCATTCCAGCGCGGCTACAGGGTCGCTGCGTCGTAGACCGATGACATCGAGCGGCGTCGCAACGTTCAGCACGTCAGCGTCGATCGGTCGGTGCGAGCGCACACCCGTGGCGTCGACGACCATCGCGCCGTGCCGGGTCGAGTTGACCGAGTCGACCACGACGTCCCAGCGAACGAACACGCGATCGGTCTCGTCGCACGCATTGAGATCGTCGCCCGCGGTGCCGTAGAACTGCTCGCGATATCCCACGATGTTTGCGCCGAGTTTCGCGAGGTTGAACCACGCGTTGCGGCGAACGAGCGGGTCGAACGTCCAGGTCACTGCGGCGAGCTCACGTGATCGCGCCCACGTTCGTTGATGCCGTTTCATCACGGCGCCGATGCCGCGGTGCTCGAAGCCTCGGCGCACTCCGGTGACGTGCGAATGCAGCATCCACTCGTGCTCCGTCCGAGCGAGCAGCCCGAGCGAACCACCAAGGAGGGTGCCGTCGACGTCGTACGCGCCAACGACGTACCCGCCCCCGTGCGCCACGGCCGTGAAAAGGTGCGGTTCGATTGGGATCGTGCCGTCGTCGTGCCAGATCGATCCGAGCAGCGTGGCGACCGCGGCGTGATCGGCCGGATCGTCGAGGTTCCGGACTTCGACGGGTGACACGCGGCGAGGGTATGCGAACATGCGGTATGGACGAGATCTCGATCGAACGTGATGGCCCCGTCGTGCGGGTCACGTTGAACCGCCCCGACAAGCTCAACGCCCAGACCCCAGCGATGTGGTTGCACCTCGCGGAGGAGGGCGCACGGTTGTGCGACGACACCACCATCCGCGCCGTGGTCGTTGCCGGGACCGGTCGGAGCTTCTCGGCCGGAATCGACATCACGAACTTCACGGCGAACGCGGGCGGCGACGACAACCGCGACGGTGGGTCGATCGTCGGCGCCGACCCCGTCGCCGGCGTGCGGGCGCTGCAGGCCGGATTCGAGTGGCTGGAGCAGGCGCCGTTTCTGACCATCGCTCGTGTCCAAGGACACGCGTTCGGCGCGGGGATGCAGTTGGCGCTGGCGTGTGACGTGCGAGTGTGCGCCGACGACGTGCAGATGGGATTGCTCGAGCTGAACTGGGGCCTGATGCCCGACCTCGGCGGCACGGTGTGGCTCCCTCGTCTCATCGGACCGACGGCTGCGCTCGAACACATGCTGCGCGGCGACAAGTGGCGCGCCGACGACCTGTTGCGGCTCGGCATCGCGAATCAGGTTGTCGCACGCGACGACCTCGACTCGGCAATCGACGAGTATTTGCAGCTCGCGTGTTCGCGCCCGCCGTTGGCGATCCGAGGCGCGAAGCGCGCGATCCGCGAAGGCTGGGGCCGTTCGACCGAGGAAGGGATGGAGGCCGCGGCGCGGGCGCAACTCGATTGCCTGCGCAGTCGCGACTTCGGTGAGGCGGCGGCCGCGTTCATGGAGGGCAGGACGCCGAACTTCTCGGGGTCCTGAACGATGACGCCGAGCCGCGACGACTACGAGGCCGCGGGCCTGCTGGAGCGGATCGCAACGTCGGTCGAGGATCGCCTCGCGCTCCTCGACTGGCTGGGCGAACGGGGCTTTTCGCTCGAGGAATTGGCGACGGCACATGCGTCGGGACTGATGCAGACGTTGGTCAGCGACCGGATCATTTCGAGCGGTCGGGTGCTCACGATCGACGAGGCCGTCGCGGAGTCGGGTGTCGAACTCGAGGTGTTCCGCAGCGTGCTTCGTGCGTCAGGGTTTCGACCCGACGCCACCGTGCTGTCCAGTGACTCGCTCGACTTGATTCGCGAGTTCGTGAACGCGCGGGCGCTGTTCAGCGACGCCGCGGTCCTCCACTTCGTGCGGGTCATGGGGTCGTCGTTGTCGCGCATCGCCGAGGCCGCGAACTCGTTGTTCCTGCTCGACATCGAAACGCCGATCAAGACGGACCAACCGAGCGAACTCGAGTTGGCCCGACAGGGCGAGCTGGCAACGGCGTCGCTCGATGCAGTCAGTCGCGCCATTGGCGCCTTGTTCCGTCTACACACGCGCGAGGCCATCGAACGATCGCGAGTGGCGCGTCGGCACGCGACCGAGTTGGACCTCGTCCCGATGGCGGTTGGTTTCGTCGACCTCGTAGGTTTCACACCGCTGACGGCTGCGTCGAGCGCGCGTGAGCTCCTCGACCTCGTCGTGGGCTTCGAGAGCCAGGCGTACGACATCGTCAACGACCACGGTGGCCGGCTCGTGAAGTTGATCGGCGACGAGGTGATGTTCACGACCATCGATGCGATTGACGCGTGCGCGATCGCGGTCGAGATGTTCGCGGCGCTTGGCGAGAGCACCGCGGTGACGCCGCGTGCGGGGATCGCCTACGGCAACATGTTGGCCCACGGGGGCGACTACTACGGGCCGGTCGTGAACCTCGCGTCACGCGTCGCCGACATCGCGGTGCCGTGGGAGATCCTCGTCACCGACGAGGTCGCGACCCGCGTCGCCGGAACCCACCCGACCGACTCCGCCGGCCGCCGCCTCCTCAAAGGTTTCGCCCACCCGGTGCCCCTGTTCGAGGTGCGTCGATAGGGTCCGAAAGACGGGTCCTATCGACGCACCTGACGTTCGGCGGCGAGTGCGCTGCGGCGGACTTTGCCGGCGTCGTCGCGCAGCGGTTGGTCGACCCGCTCGAAGCTGCGGGGAATCTTGTATCGCACCAACCGCTCCGCCAAGAACACGCGCAATTCGTCATCATCGACCCGACGATCGACGTGGATCAACGCGTGCGGACGCTTCCCGAGATCGTCGTCGTCCAGACCGATGACAACGGCACTCTGCACGCTCGGATGCTCTTCGAGTGCCGCTTCGACCTCCGCCGGATACACATTCGATCCGCCGACGAGCAACATGTCGGCACTGCGGTCCGACAAGTAGAGATAGCCGTCGGTATCGAGTCGACCCATGTCACCAAGGCTTTCCCAGCCGTCCGGCAACGTCTTGGCCTCTGCGCCGACGTACTCGTAGGTCCGCTTGCCATCGGCGTTGCGCAGATAGATCTCGCCGACCTCGCCGGTCGCAACCTCGTCGCCGTCGGGTCCCACGATCTTCAGGGTCCCGGGCGCCGCGCGTCCGACCGACCCGCGATGCGCCAGCCACTCGCTGCCCGTGATGATCGTGGCGGTCTGCGCCTCGGTACCCGCGTACAACTCGAAGATCTTCTCCGCGCCGAGCCATTCGATCCACGCGTGTTTCAACCACGGCGGACAGGGCGCCGCGAGGTGCCAGACCACGAGGAGCGATGACACGTCGTAGGAGGACCGCGTCTCCTCGGGCAACCGCCAGATGCGATGCATCATCGTCGGCACGATGTACATGACATCGCAACGGTGCCGTTCGATGAGCGCAAGGGTCGTCGCCGCGTCGAAACGCCCGCCCAACACGAGGTGGCTCCCGGCGAGCAGCGCCGTCGTCGACCAGACGAACGGACCGTTGTGATAGAGCGGTCCCGGCATCATCATTGCCCCGTTCCGCCGCACCAACAACGACGGGTTGGCGTCGGGGTCGAGCTCGCCCGCGTCGCCTGCACGGATCAGTTTCGGCCGCCCGGTCGACCCGCCGGACGTCATGGCCTTCCACGGTCGGCTGATCGCGTCGGGGAGCGAACCGTCGGAACACTCCGGCCCGGGCTCCCAGCCCCGCGGAAGACACGGACGCTCGCCATGGCTGCCGGGCTCGGCGCCGACGACGATGCGACTCTCGGCGAGTTCGACGATCGCACGGACTTCGCGGGCCGGCGCCATGAACGACACCGGCTGCGGTACGGCGCCGATCTTCCAGCAGGCCACCGTTGCGGCGACGAACTCGATCGAGTTGGGCAGCGTGATCGTGACGTGGTCGCCCTCGGTGACGCCCAGTTCGGCGAAGGCACGCGCCGTTCGATTCGCGAGGCGATCGAGTTCGCGACGCGAGATCGATCGGAACTCGTCGGTGACCGCCGGACGGTCGGGATCGGCGTCGGCCAGTCGCGTGAGCTGCGCGGCGTAGGAGATGAGAGCCATGCTCGGCAGTCTCGCGCCTGCGATCGTGATCCGACGCCGCCCGCGTGCGGGCAGGGGTGCGATCAGGCGTTAGCGCGCGTGCGTTTGGGTCGGCCACCGTTGCCGTTGGTCTTGCCCTTGGCGTTGGTCTTGCCCTTGGCGTTGGTCTTGCCCTTGGCGTTGGTCTTGCCCTTGGCGTTGGCCGTGCCGCTGGCGTTCTTGTCGCCGACGTGGTTGCCGTCGCGTTTGGGTTCGCGGTCGTTCGGCGTGTTCGCGTTCCGGGCGGTCGGCTGGTGGGGTGACTGCGGCTTGTCGGATGCGCGTCCGTCGGGCCGGCAGTGATGCTGCGGCCGCACGCCGCGACCGAACGCGGCGTCCACGCCACTTGGTGCCGATGCCAAGTCGCTCGGGCAGGGCCTGCACTTGTGACGTTGCTTCCACGGCGCGATCGGCTCACCCGTCGTCGGATCGATCGTCTGGCACAGAGGCTTGCATTCGTCGCCGGTGCAATCGTTCGGGTCGTCGGGATCGTCGTCCTTCGACGGTGGTGTTGTCGGTTTCGGCTTGTCGTCCGTGTCGACGGGACGATCGTTCGACGTGCCCGGCGTGCCGGAGTCGGTCGGAGTGCGCGGCGTCGGTTCTGCGTCGGAGTCCGAATCGCTGCCGCCGGCCGCGGGAACCGTCTCGACCGCGACCGGTGTGGTGCGCCGGGGCGGAATGCTGAACGGCGGTTCCGGTGCCTCGCTGTCGGTCGTCGTGGCTTCGCCAATCGAGGGCCGCACGGGTTGGTCGATTTCGATGCCCACAACGTGTGCGGCGTTGGTGACGGCGCGCTGAACCGGAGACGGCAGCACGCCCGCGGCTGCGAGTCCTCCCGATACCGTGATCGCTGCAACCCCGATCGCGCCGCCGCGAACCACGGCTCGGCGAACGCGTCCGCGCTCACGCGCTGCGGCGAGGTCGACGACGTTGGAGTCGTCGTGTGATGTCGCGATCGTTTCCGCTGAGTCCTCGTTGCGTCGGATGCCGTGTTCCAACAACGCGGCCAGCGACGCATTGACTCGAATCGGACGGTCGACGGCCGCCCGCCACGACTCGAAGAACTCGGCGACCTCGAACCCGGCGGCATCGTCGTCGGGCGCTGCCTGCGGAAGCGTCGTCACCGCAGCCAGGCGGACGGTCTCAGGCGCTTCGGCCGGCTCGGCCACCACAGCGACTTCGGGAGTGGCGGCGAGGTCTCTCGCGTCGGTGCGCCGGCGGCCACGGCCGCGACGGTGCGAACGCGCGCCCGATCGGCGCTCGGGGAGCAGGGTCTCGGATTCGAATGGTTCAGGGCTCTGCGGCATCGGACTTCCGTGTACGTCGTCAGGAAGATGAACGTCATCCGTGTTCATCGCGGTACTCCCTCGCGCTCGAGCGCTCGGGCCAACGCGGAGATTCCCCTCCGATGGAGGGCTTTCACCGCCTCGTAACCACGCCCGGTGATCGCCGCGACCTGGTCGAAACTCAGGTCTGCGATCACGCGCAGCGCGATGACTTCTCGTTGTTCGGGCGACAACAACGCGAGCAACTCGCCAACCCGGTCGTCGCCCAGTCGCGCCAACGCGTCGTCTTCGGCGTCTCCGGTCGGTTCGGCGAGGCTGCGTCCCGAACCGTCGTCGAAGACCAGTTCGACTCGTCGGCTGGCACGGCGTCGTTCGTCGATCAGGAGGTTCCGGGTGATCGTGAAGACCCAGGTCCGGAACTGGTACGCGTCGCCCCGGAACGTGTGGACGGTGCGGAACACCCGCAGGAACACTTCGTTCGCGGAACCGTCGGGGTCGTGCGCACCACGGGAGCGGAGGAACCCGGCGACGGGCGCGCCGAGCCAGTCGAACATCGCACGCATCGCCCAGGCTTCACCCGTTTGGGCAGCCTCGAGGGTGCTCGGGAAATCTCCCCGGAACTCCGGCCCGCTTCCAGTCACCGTCATCTCGATCGGCGGATACGGCCGTTTGCTTCGGCGGTTCGCACGGTGCGCGCGCAGCGGCGACGGCGCAGGTCAGCGAACCCTTTCTCACGTACGGTGGTCGGTGACGGCGGAACCATCCGAGGTGCTCACGCGATGTGGTCGATGAAACCGCGCCGCGTGACGATCGGGCAGCGCATTGGGCAGGTTCGCCGGGCAGGTTGGCGGGGCAGGTTGGCGGGGCAGGTTGGTCGAGCAGGGTTGGTCAACCTCTTGCTAGAACCAGACCTACGAGGCGCACCGGGCGCATCCACGACCCGTCGACGGATCGCCGCACGCCGATGCGCCGCCGCGACCGAAGGAGCAACAGTGACCCAGGCATTCGGTGGGCAGAACCAGCGGAACCAGATTCGGATGACCGAGGCCGAGATCGACACGTTCCTCGCGGGCCGTCGCACCGCGTCGATGTGCACGGTGAACCCGGATGGCAGCATCCACGCGGTCGCGATGTGGTACGGCTTCCTCGAAGGCGCGTTGGCGTTCGAGACCAAGTCCAAGAGCCAAAAAGTCCGCAACCTCGAGCGGAATCCGAACCTCACCGTCATGATCGAAGACGGCGACTACTACGAGGAACTGCGCGGCATCACGCTGGTGGGCAAAGGCGAGATCGTCGACGACCCCGACCGAATGTGGGAACTCGGCGTGTCGGTGTTCGAGCGCTACAACGGCGCGTACACCGAGGAGATGCGCCCGTTCGTCGAGTTGATGCTGCGCAAGCGCTACGTCGTCAAACTCGCGGTCGAGCGCACCGTGACCTGGGATCACACCAAACTCGGGTTGCCCCCGACCCGCCCGTCCGCCTGAGCGAACGGCAAACGGCCCCTGACCGGAAAATCGCCATATTCGGGGAAAACTCGGGTGAACCGGCGACAAATCGAAAGGTTGTCGTTATCCTTCGCGTTTGGGCGTCGGCCGGAGGGCCGAGCTCGGTCCATGAGCGAATCTCGGGGGGTCGAGAATGCGCAAGGTTGTCGCAGTCGTCGCGGCGTCGTCACTGGCGATCGGTATGGGGGTCGTCGTGTCGGCGCCTACCGCCGAGGCCCACACCCAGACGACGTCGGTGTCGCACACGTGCACCGCGTATCCAGATACCTCCCTCGCACCGCCCCAGCCGACCAACGTCGAGCTGACGTTCAACACCACGGCCCAAGACACCGTGCTCGCCGGCGGCGCGGTGAATGCCGCCGTGCAACTTGCGCCGATCGAGGTGCCCGCGACGAATGGCGGCTATTCGGTCTCGTACATGCGCGACATCATCTTGAAGGTCCCGGTTCCGACGAACGCGTCCTATGTCTCGGGCAATCTCACCGGGAACACGGCCGGTTGGTCGTTGAGTCAATCCGGCGGCGTCATCACGATCTCGACCGGCAACCAATACCCCGGTGGTTCGATGATCACGCCGCCGCAGGTGAACCTCAACTTCGCCGCCACCGGCGTGGTGGGTACCGACATCCGATTGCGCCTCGGTGGCAATCCGCCGTTCAACGACAGCAACAACCCGTCGCTACAGACCCTCGTGCGTGTGGCGGGCACGCCCATCGGCGACCTGAACGTTGCGGTCAAGTGCTACGCACCCGGCGCGCCGGCACCGAACCTGCATTCGACGAGCATCGTGGCCCCCGACACCTCGGGGCCGGACATCACGATCTCGACTCCTGCCGACGGGGCGTCGTTCCCGCTCGGTTCGACCGTCCTCGCTGACTATGCCTGCACGGATCAGACCGCGGTTGCGAGCTGTGTCGGCACCGTGGCAGACGGCGCGACGATCGACACGGCCACGCCCGGGCCGCACAACTTCACCGTGAATGCGTCCGACACGCTCGGCAACCCCTCATCGCTCACGGTCAACTACAACGTGACCACCGATCCGCTCATCAGCGTTCGACGTGGCACCCGCCGCGAAGCGAACTCGCCGCTGCCGTTCGTCGTTTCGCTGTCGCGCTCGGCCGACACGCCGATCACGGTCGATTGGGCGCTCAACGACGCGACGGCCGACACCACCGACTACGTCGACAACTCGGGCTCGCTGCTCTGGAATCCGGGCGACCCGTTGAGCCAGACCGTCACGGTCGACCTGCTCGACGACGCTGCGAATGAACCGGCCGAACAGTTCGAGTTCGCGCTGTCGAACGCGGTGGGCGCGCAGCTCGCCAACCCGTCCTCGATGGGTCGCATCATCGACGACGACGCCGGACCGATCGACGCGACCTGTGACTCCGTCGTCGAAGGGTCGACCGTCACCTGCACGGTTTCGAGCCGCAGCCACAACACCGAACCTTTCGTCGTCAACTACGCGACCGGAAACGGCACCGCGCTTGCCGGCTCCGATTACACGTCGACCTCAGGAACGTTGAACTTCCCGGCCGGTGCGCCGTCGAGCCAGACCATCACGGTCGGGACGACCGGCGACGCCGTGCACGAAACGACCGAAGTCGAGACCTTCGGATTCGACGCGATCGTTCCGACCAACGGCGGTACCGCTTCGGCAACCGCGGCGATCTCCGACAACGACGCGGCCAACGCGCCGGTCGCCGTCACGATCGGCGACGTCACCGCGCTCGAAGGCAGCAGTGGCGGGAACAACAAGCGCAACCTGAAGGTCACGGTCGGGCTCGACAAGCCCGCGTCAGGCACCGTCGTTGTCGGCTACAGCACCGTGAACGGCACGGCGACTGCAACGGGCGATTACACCGCGAAGGTCGCGAAGTCGCTGACCTTCCAGCCGGGCCAGGTCTCCAAGCCGATCACGATCACCACGATCACCGACGACCTCGACGAAGGGGCGAGCGAGAACTTCCGCGTGTCGTTGACGTCGATCACCGGCGGTGTGATCGCCGACAACTCCGGAACGATCACCTTGCTCGACGACGACGCACCGAGTGCCGGCCCCGGCGCATTCGCCGTGGGCGACGTCGTCGTCGTCGAGGGGAACTCGGGAACCCAGACGAAGGCGTACGTGCCGGTCTTCTTGACCAAGACGTTCGCGACGACCGCGACCGTCAAGTGGAACACGACAACGGGTTCGGCGAGTTCCACCGACTTCATTGGCTCCACGACGTTGAAGACGATGACGTTCAAGGCCGGACAACGCGTCAAGTTCGCCGCGCTGCGAATCAACGCGGACACACTCATCGAATCCGACGAGACGTTCAACGTCGTGTTGTCGACGCCGACCGGGGCGACGACGCTCGACGGCACCGGCGTCGTCACGATCGCGAACAACGATGGGTCAGCATTGGCGCCTGCTGTGCCGGTCAACGTCGCAGCCGCGACGGGCGTGTCGCTCGGCACAGTGGATCTCGTATGGGATACGCCGTTGTCTGCGGGCGGTCGGCCCATCTCCGGCTACGAGTTCGCGCGTTCGTTCGATGGTGGTGACACCTTCGGGCCGTGGACATCGACCGGGAACGGTCTGAACCGTCGAGTCAGCGACCCCGGTTGTGGTCGCGGCCAACTCTGCACCTATGCGGTGCGCGCCGTCAGTGCCGCGGGTGCAGGCGCAGCCGCCGTCCCCGTGACCGCGAGCGGATTCGACGACGCCGCGGCGCCTGGACTCGTGCTGGTCACGCCGATCGACGCGTCGAACGTCGATGCCGCTTCCGGCGTGATCATCAGCGGCGATCTCGGCATTGCGCCGGGCGACTCGACTGCGATCGACGTCGACATCTACCTCGGGTCCGATACGGCCGGGACGCTCATCGAGCACGTCGACCTCGTCGCACCCGACGGTGAGTTCTCGCTCACCCGCACCCTCGCCGACGGCGTCTACACGGTGACCGCCGACCAGGCCGACTGGGGCGACAACGCGGCCATCACACCGGAATCGACCTTCGAGATTCGCAACGCGATCTTCGTCGCGCCGTGGGGCGACGACACCGATCCCGGCACTGCGCTCGCGCCGAAGTCGACAGTGCAAGGTGCGCTCACCGCGGCTGCGTCGTCGCCGGCCAACGATCACGTGGCGTTGTCGGTTGGCACCTACACCGAGGGCGACGGTGTCGAGCCGACTGCGAGTGTCGCGATCCTCGGTGGGTTCGATTCGGGGAACGGCTGGGCGCGGCCGGGCACGGCGGGCACCAGTGGCCAGGCCGATCGCGCCGCAACGACCATCGAGGGCGCGCCGCAAGCAGCCACGATCAACGGCGCAATCGCGGTGACGTTCGAGGCGGTGTCGGTCAAGGGTCGCAACACCGGCCTCGGTACCGGTGCGTCGGTGTACGGCATCCGAGCACTCGGCGGCGCCAACGTCTCACTGGTGAACAGCGCGGTGAGCGCGGCCAACGCGATCGACGGTGTCGACGGTGTCGACGGTGTCGACGGCGCGAACGGCACCGGCGGTGGCGACGGCAACAGCGGCGCGGAGCCCTGCGGCAGCACGAACGCGGGTGGGTCATTGGGATCCGGTGGTTCGGCGAGCGGCCGTAACGGCGGTGCTGGCGGGTCGTCGCCGTGCGGTGGCGACGGGAATGTGGGTGGAACCGGCGTGACGGCAGGTTCGGGCGGCGGCGCCGGCGGTGGCGGCGGATCCAAGTCCAGTTCGGTCGTGTGCGGCAACGGCGACCCCGGCGGCGGTGGTTCGGGCGGCCAGAGCGGAACCGCGGGCACGGCGGGCACGGGCGGTACTTCGGTGCTCGGAACGAGCGCTGCTTACTCGGCTGGCAATGGGACGTCGGGTACGAGTGGTCAGCACGGTCACGGTGGCGGTGGCGGTGGTGGCGGCGGCGGTTCCGACGCCAGCATCTTCGGTGGCGCCGTCTGCGCGGGTTACGACACCGGCGGTTCCGGCGGCGGCGGAGGCGGTGCCGGATCACGCGGACTCGCCGGTACCGCGGGCACCGGCGGCGGTGGGTCGTTCGCGATCTATGCCGTCAACGCGTCGGTGAACCTCGATGCGGACAGCCTTGCCACGGCAGGAGACGGCGGCAACGGCGGCCGCGGCGGGGTCGGAGGTGACGCCGGATCGGGTGGCGCAGGCGGTCGCGGTGGTTGTGTCGGCACGGGTGCAGAACCGTGCGAAGGCAACGCAGACACACCCCCGCTCGACTTCGACGAAGAACCCGATGGCGGTCCTGGCGGTGGCGGTGGCGGCGGCGGCGGTGCAGGCGGCGCGGGCGGTTCGGGCGGCGGCGCAGCTGGTCCGTCGATCGTCGTGTATCAGGCCGGTACCGGATCGGTGACCAACGCAGGCACGCTCATCGGAGGCAACGCGGGTGTCGCAGGCATCGGCGGCGCCGGTGGTTCGGGCGGTGTCGGCGGCGTCGGCGGCCCGATTGCCTTGGGTAACTGGACCACGGCGGCGAATGCAGGAGCGAACGGAGCGTCGGGAACCACCGCGGCGAACGCTTCCGGCGGGAGTGCAGCCGTCGCGTGCTACCTCTACATCGCCGGAGCGTGTCAGCCCTGACCGATGTTGACCTCGCATCTCAGTCGGCCCCGCCCATCGGGTGTGGGCCGACTGCGTCGTCCCCGTCCATCGGGTGTGGGCCGACTGAGTCGTCCGCGCGCTGATCGACGCACGCGCTGCGCGATCATCGCGGTGTGGAACGGTTCTGGACGCGCGGGTCGCTGCTCGTCGCCACCCCGCGGCTCGACGACCCCAACTTCGCTCGCACTGTCATCTTGATGCTCGAGCACAACGAGGAGGGCGCGCTCGGACTGGTGTTGAACCGACCGTCGGAGTTGGCGGTGGTCGACGTCGTCCCCGAGTGGGCCGACCAGGTCGCCGACCCCGAGGTCGTCTTCGGCGGTGGCCCGGTGCAGCCAGGATCGGCGTTCGTGCTCGGCGAGCGGCCGACGCCGGCGAGCACGAGTTCGTTCGCCGTCGTGTTCGAACACATCGGGGTCGTGGACCCGTTCGACGATCCGCCGCACGACCTGGGACGCGTCCGCGTCTTCACGGGCTACGCCGGCTGGTCGAGCGGCCAACTCGAAGGCGAACTCGCCGAAGATGCATGGTGGGTGCTGACCGCCGAGCCCGAAGACGTGTTCGTCACCCACCCCGACGAGTTGTGGCATGCGGTGCTCGGCCGCCAGGTCGGCACCCTCCGGTGGTTCGCGAACTACCCCGACGACCCAGCCGCGAACTGAGTCTCACGCACCATCGAAGCGCCGTTCGCGCGGGAGTCGTTGGCACGTTGCGCAGAACGTCGTGGTCCGCGCGTCGAGCGTGATCGTTCGCAGTGCCCGAGCGCAGCGAGCGCAGGGTGCGTCACCCTGCCCGTACGCGACGAGCGCGTGTTGATTGTCGCCGCGCTCGCCCGAGAAGGTGCGGTAATCGCGCAACGTCGTTCCGCGGCGTTCTACGGCGGCGGCCAACACCTCACGAATCGCCGTGTGGAGTCGAGTGGCTTGCGGTCGCGTGATCGAACGTGCCGCCGGGTGGACACGCGCGTGCCAGAGCGCCTCATCGGCGTAGATGTTGCCGACGCCGGCCACCGGTCGCTGCGACAACAATTGGGTCTTGATCGCGCGATGACTGGCGGACAACGACCGGTACAGCGAAGCGGCCGTGAAGTCATCCGACAGGGGCTCGGGCCCGAGCTCGTGCAGTGTGGGCAACGACGAGTGATCGTCGCGAGCGACCACGGCGACGCGGCCGAAACGGCGGACGTCTTGGAACTCGACGATCGTTCCGTTGTCGAGCGACCAGCTCGCGCGCAGGTACGGGTCGGGCTCGGCACCGGACCCGACCCGCAGCACACCCGTCATGCCGAGATGGATGACGAGCTGACGGTCGTCGTCGAGTTCGACCATGAGGTATTTCCCGCGTCGTCCAATCGATTCGACCCGCGCGCCGATCGCGTCGACGGCGGCGGCGAATTTCGGGGTTCCGTAGGTCCAGGCGTCGACGATGCGACGTCCCGACCAGACGGGCGAGAGCTGTCGACGGATCGTTTCGACTTCGGGAAGTTCGGGCACGGTGTCGGGTGGGTCGGGTCGGTCGGGTCGGGTCAGCGTCCGCGCCACGTCGGCGCTCGGCGTTCGCGCCGCGCAGCCAGGCCCTCGCGCGCGTCGTCGGTGTTCGCGACGAAGCGGCGGAGGGTTTCGCCGAAACGTACCGCGTCGGTCCACGGAAGTTCTTGGCCGCGATACGCCATCTCCTTCACAGCGCGCACGGCAAGCGGCCCGCCGCGGCACAATCGCCGGGCGAGGTCGGTCGCCGCGTCGAGCAGGTCGGCGCGGGGCACCACCCATCCCGCGAGACCCACGTCGAGCGCCCAGGCGGCGTCGAACCGATCGCCGGTCAGCAACAGCTCGAGGGCGTGTTGCAGGTTCGCGATGCGGCGGGGGAGTCGGATGGCGCCGACGATCGTCGGCACGCCGAGCAACACTTCGGGCATTCCGAACTCGGCGTCGTCGGCCGCGATCACGAAGTCGCAGGCAGCCACCGCAGTGAGTCCGTAGCCGAGGCAGTAGCCCCCGACGGCCGCGATCGTGGGTTTCCAGACTTCGAGACCGCTCTCGAAGCTGTTGACCGTTGGCATCTCGAAGAACGAACCGGGAAACACGCCCGCGCTGTTGCCGTCGGTGAGGTCGGCGCCGACACAGAACGCACGACCAGTACCGGTGACGATCGCGACCCACGCGTCGTCGTCAGCGAGAAAACGCTGCCAGGTCGCGTTCAACTCGTCGCGCATCGCGCCGTTGATCGCGTTCAACTTCTCGGGTCGCTGATACGTGATGGTCGCAACGTGGTCGACGACCTCGTATCCGACCAACCCGAGTTCAGGCACGTTCGTATCCGGCCATGATGTGCTCGATCCACCATTGCGGCGCGCTCGACAGCAACAGCTGAAGATCGGGATAGTCGTGCCATCTCACGACCTTGCCATCGTCATCGAACTCCATGACGGAAACGAACCTGACGAGGCAGGATTCGCCGGTGTGCCAATGCCATTCCTCCGCGTGTTCGAACATCACCGCGTTCCCTTCGGCGACCATGAGCCTCGGGTGATGGCGGATATCGCTCAGGGGTTCGAGTCCGAGTCGCAACCGCGCGGCGACTTGGGTCGCGCCGATGGCGACATCGTCGTCGGGAGTGAAGACGTCGGTGTACTCGCCGTGCTCGGCCATCATGGCACCGACGGCTTCGAAGTCGCGCGTGTACAACGTTGTCCAGAAGGTTTCGACGATCTGCTTGTTGCGAATGGTGTGATCGGTCATGGTCTCTCCTCGAAAGTCGTCGGCGAACGGGGTCCGTTACGCGGGTCGGTCAGCGGGCTGGTCGGCGGCAGGACGGGGCTGGGGCTACACGTCGGGCAAGTTGAGCGCGAGGTTGGCCTCCTCGAGACCGCCGTCGATCTCGATGATCTTGCCCGTGATCCAACCAGCTGCGTCACTGGCGAGATACAGCGCGCCCATGGCGATGTCGTCGGGTTCGCCCAGTCGTTTCAATGGCGTCTTGGCGACCATCTCGCTGACGATGGCATCGTCGGTGAGCACGGTCTCGAGCGCGCTGGTCGCGGTGGACCCGATCGCGATGGCATTGACGCGAATCTTCGGTGCGAGATCGGCGGCCAGCAAACGCGTCATGTGGGTCATTGCGGCTTTGGCGGTGCCGTACGCGACAAAACCGCGGTCGCGGAGTCGTCCGATCGCGGACGTCATGTTGACGACGGAACCACCACCGCGTTCGAGCATCGTCGGCACGGCGGCCTTGGTGCACACGAACGCCGTCGTGACGTTGAAGTGGAACGAACGCTCGAGGTAGCCGGCGCTCGTTGCCGTGAAGGGCCGAGGCGGGGTTCCGCCGGCGTTGTTGATCACGATGTCGACGCCGCCGAGCGCTTCGATCGCGGCGTGGACGAACGCTTCCATCTGCTCGTTCTCGTTGATGTCCGCGGGGAACACGAACGCCCGTCGGCCCATCGCCCGTACCTGCGTTGCGACGATCTCGAGTTGCTCGGCGGTTCGGCTCGTCAACGCGATGTCGGCGCCGGCTTCGGCGAGCGCCAATGCAGTCGCGGCGCCGATGCCCCGCCCCGCGCCGGTGACAATCGCAAGTTTCCCGTCGACCCGGAACTTCTCCAGCGCCATCGTCACTCCTATGTCACAACTGCCCTCGGTCGGCGGCGCAACCTAGCCCGACCACGCACGGTCGCACTACGGTCACGAGATGCGCTTACGTCGGACGGTTCGCTCGCTCGGATTCTGCCTGGTCAGCCTGCTCGGTGCGGTGACGGCTCCCCATGTCGGTGTGGCGGCGGAGGCTGATCCGTGGGCCGAACGGCGAGTGTTGAACGTCGCGCACGCCGGCGGTGATCTGGAAGCGCCGCACTCGACGTTGTTCGCCATGAAGACCGCAGTTCGTGCGGGCACGGATGTGCTCGAGATGGACGTCCGGCTGAGCGCCGATGGCGTTTTGATGGTGCACCACGACGACACGGTCGATCGCACGACCGAAGCCAACGGTCCGATGCGTGATCGAACCGCCGCCGAACTCCAGACGCTCGACAACGCCTATTGGTTCGTTCCCAACTGCTGGAGATGCCAGGACCAGCCGGCCGAGGCGTACACGATGCGCGGCATTCGCACCGGCGATCGGGCGGCACCCGAGGGATTCGGTCCCGACGATTTCACGATCCCGACGTTGGAGCAGGTCGCGACGTCGTTTCCGACCCGCTTGCTCGACGTCGAGATCAAGGACGGCCCCGATGGGTTGGACGCGGCGAAGGCGCTTGCCGACTTCATCGACACCCATGGCCGCCGCGATCGGTTCCTGGTCGCGTCGTTCGACGACGAGATTCTGGCGCACTTCAAGGCGATCGCTCCGGACATCGCGACCAGCCCGGGTCTCGACGAGACGGTGCAGTGGTTTGCGACCCGTGACGCAATGCCCCATCACCGCGTGTTGCAAGTACCACCCGTGTTCAGCGGCATCGAGGTCGTGACGCAACAGTTCGTCGACGACGCGCACGCGGATGGTCTTGCAGTGTGGGTGTGGTTCAACGGCACCGAAGACGATGCGCCCGACGAGTGGCGACGATTGCTGTCCCTTGGGGTCGATGCGTTGCTCACTGGGAAGCCGCGCGCCGCTCAAGCCACGATCCTTGCCGCCGGAACGCAGTTTCGGGCAACACCCGAAGTGCAGGCGGTACTCGCAACGCGACGACGGGCAACCGTCGACGTCGCCTGCCCGGTCGCGCACGTCAACCGCTGTCGAATCTCGCTGGTTGCCGTGGCCGTGGATCGTGGAGGGATTGCGTACCTCGTCGGATTGCGGACGTTGGGTGTGGATCGTGGCGAAACTCGGACGTTTCGGCTGCGTTGGCCCGAAGGTCCTCGGGCGTCCGAACTCGTCGTACTGGCGCTGGCAGCCAACGATGACACGGCATCGACCTTTGCGTGGGCAATGCCAGCGCCGCCGACCTGACTCGGTATCGTGCGAACCTCGTGTCCCGGACGTGGCAGTGACTGCGTCCCCGAGGGGAGGTGGAAACCGAACTGAACGACCAACCCGTCATCACGTCTCATCCGCCTGCGAATGTCGATTACACGGCGTCGCAGGGTACGCACTACCTCCTCGATCTGTTCGGGTGCACTTCCTCGATCCTCGACGATGAACTCGGTCTCGTGGGCCTCGCGGTCGAAGCCGCGGAGAAAGCCGGAGCCACGGTCTTGGCCACGCATCACCATCGCTTCGAGCCGCACGGCGTCTCGGCGATCTGCGTCTTGGCCGAGTCGCATCTGTCGGTGCATACCTGGCCCGAAATCGGAACCGCCACCATCGACGTGTACACGTGCGGCTCGGCGACCGATCCCCGCGCCGCGTGTGACCTCATCGAGTTGCGGTTGGGAGCCACCTATGCCGAGCGGGCCCGAGTCGATCGGGGTCGTCCCTCGGCGGCGCGATTCCCGGTCTCGAACGAGTGAGCCAGCGCGAACCGCTTCCGACATCCGCGACGACGTGGGTCCGAGAGACGATCACGCCCTGGGATCGCTACGAGCACGGCGCCACCGCAGTCGTGGTCGAGCGATCGACCGATTACCAACACGTCTGGATTGGCGACACGCCCGCGTTCGGACGAATGCTGATGCTCGACGGCATCGTGCAGTCGAGCGCGAACGACGAGTTCATCTACCACGAGGCCTTGGTCCAGCCGGCGATGTTCGCCGCGTCGACCCCGCGCAGTGTGCTCGTACTCGGAGGCGGCGAGGGCGCAACGCTGCGGGAAGTCCTGCGTTGGCCGAGCGTCGAACGCGCCCTCATGATCGACATCGACGGTGACCTCATCGCGATCGCTCGTGAGCATTTGCGCGCGTGGCACCAAGGGTCATTCGACGACGCGCGCGCCGAGGTGCGGGCCGCCGACGCGGTCGAGTTCCTCCGCACGACCGACGAGCGGTTCGACGTGATCGTGTCCGATATGACCGACCCGGTCGAGGACGGACCGTCGACGTTTTGTTTCACCCAGGAGTTCTTCGCTTCGATGCGTTCGGTGCTGCGACCCGGTGGGGTGGTGGCCGTGCAGGCCGGCCCGTGGTCGCCGATCGAACTCGATCTTCACGCTCGCGTCGTGCGGACGATGCGAGCGGTGTTCGCCGAGGCGTGGTCGTATCCGTGCAACGCGCCGGTCTATGGCCGGTCGCTCGGGTTCGCGGTCGCCAGCGACCGGCCGATTCGCGCACGCGTCGTTGCGGCCATCGGGGACGTTCCGGCCGAGGTGCTCGGCGCCTTGCGTGCTGTCGATCCCGATGTCGCGGCGGGCCTCTTGGCGCCGGTGCCGTTCGTCGAAGCGGCGATCGCGAGCGACACGAAGATCTACACCGATGCTCGCCCACCGCAGACCCACGGCGCCGCAGGTTGGACCCACCCGTAACCCCCATTTCCTGTTTCCCGGAGAGTTAGTTGCGGATTTCGCAGCGAACGCTCCGGGAAACGGGGAATCGTCGGGCGGGTGGTGCACCGGTAGAACGCGTTCTAGGGTTCGGGAGATGGAGTACACCGACCTCGGCTACGCGGCGTTCGACGCCGATCACCACTACTACGAACCCCGCGATGCCTTCACCCGGCACCTTCCCAACGGGATGGAGCGCCGCACCATGCAGTGGGCGACCATCGATGGCAAGGAACGCCTCTTGGTCGGCGGTCGGATCAATCGCTTCATTCCCAACCCGCTGTTCGATCCCGTCGCGCGCCCGGGCTGCCTCGACGACTACTTCCGGGGCAAAATTGCGGGCGACGACATTCGCGCGGCGTTCGGTGCTCTCGAACCGATTCACCCCGGATATCGCAACCCGACGGCGCGCGTCTCACAACTCGATGCGCAACACGTTGAACGCTGTTTCGTGTTTCCGACCCTCGGCGTCGGGATGGAAGAAGCGCTCATCGGTGACGTCGAGGCCTGTCACGTCGCGTTCCACTCGTTCAACCAGTGGTTGCTCGACGACTGGTCGTTCGATTTCGACGGCAGGTTGCTCAGCGCTCCGTACATCACGCTTATGGATCCAGCGGCTGCCGCTGCCGAACTCGACTGGGTGATCGACAACGGCGCTCGCGTGATCGTGATGCGTTCTGGGCCGATCCACACTGCCTCCGGACCGAAGTCGCCGGGTGATCCCATGTTCGATCCGTTCTGGGCGCGCGTCGCCGAGGCCGGCATCGTCGCCGCCTACCACTCGGGCAACGCGGGATACTCGGCGTTCCTCGAGCACTGGGGCGAACACGAAGAAATGCAGGCCTTCAAGTACGACCCATTCCATCAGTTGATCGGTGGTCACCGACCGATCCACGACACGATCGGTGCGCTGATCTGCCACGGTGTCTTCTCGCGCCATCCCGGCGCGCGCGTTGCCACGATCGAGAGCGGGAGCGATTGGATCGAACCGTTGGCGCGATTCCTCAAGAAGTCCTACGCCCAACGACCGTCGGCGTTCGCGCACGATCCCGTCGAACAACTCCGCAGCCACGTGTGGGTCTCGCCGTACTACGAGGATGATCTGGCCCAGGTGAAAGAAGTGCTCGGGATCGATCAGATGTTGTTCGGTAGCGACTATCCGCACGCCGAGGGGTTGGCGGATCCGTGCAGTTTCGTGCAGGATCTCGAAGGGTTCACCGACGCGGAGATTCGCGCGATCATGCGCGACAACGGACTTGCGTTGATCAACGCGACGTCTGCGTAACTACTTCGGCGGGAACCGCACTGCGCCGTCGATGCGAATCGTCTCGCCGTTGAGGTACGGGTTCTCGGCGATGTGCTGCACCAGTTGCGCGAACTCGTCGGGAATGCCCATGCGGTTCGGGAACGGCACGATCGAGCTCAAGCCGTCCTTCATCTCCTGCGGAACGAAACCGAAGATCGGCGTCTCGAAGCTGCCGGGCGCGATGGTCATGACGCGAATGCCGACGACGGCGAGGTCGCGTGCCATCGGTAGGGTCATGCCGACGATGCCGCCCTTGCTCGACGAGTAGGCGACTTGGCCGATCTGCCCGTCGAACGCGGCAATGGATGCCGTGTTGACGATGACACCACGTTCACCGTCGGCGTTGGGCGCTTGTTGGCTGATGACGGCCGCAGCACGCGACGCCACGTTGAACGTGCCGATGAGGTTGAGTTTGATGACCCACTCGTAGATGCTCAGGTCGTGGGGCGCGCCGTCCTTGCCGATCGTGCGCCCAGCCATGCCCGAGCCGGCGCAGTTGACCGCGATGCGCAACGGCCCGAGATCGGCGGCGGCGTCGAGGGCGGCCTGGACCGACTCGCCCGAGGTCACGTCGGTCTCGATGTATCGGACCCGTTCGCCGAGGTCGGCTTCGACCTGCTTGCCGCGTTCGGCGTTCTTGTCGATGATGGCGACGGCCGCACCGTGTGCGTGTAACCGGCGCGCGGTTGCTTCTCCGAGCCCGGAAGCTCCACCTGTGACGAACGCGACTGCCCCGTTGATCTGCATGCCCCGACGCTAATTCGGCGCGTGCCCGACGGGCGAACCCTTCTGGCCCGGATGCGGCTCGCCAGCCTCGCCGGCCGCGATCGCGACGGGATGTGGCCTCGAAGATCCCGCGTGCGAGACTGCGCCCATGACGACGTACGCGAACCTCGATGCACTGCGGGCCGCCGTTGGTGCGCAACTCGGACCGACCGAATGGCGGACGATCTCACAGGCGATGATCAACGGCTTCGCGGACGCGACCGGAGATCATCAGTGGATCCATGTCGATGTCGACGCCGCGAAGGCTGGGCCGTTCGGGGCACCGATCGCGCACGGCTACCTGACGATGAGTTTGTGCGCACCGTTCCTCGCCGAGCTCGCGACCGTCGACGGCGTGAGCATGGGGATCAACTACGGCGTGAACAAGGCGCGATTCATCACCCCGGTGAAAGCCGGTTCGCGCGTGCGAGCGACCGGATCGGTCCAAGAGGTCAGCGACGTTGCGGGTGGTGCCCAAGCCGTCGTCGCCATCACGATCGAGATCGAAGGTGAGGCAAAGCCGGCCGCCGTCGTCGAGACGGTCAGCCGTTATCTCGCCTGACGATCAGCGTCGTTGCTGTCGGCGAGAGCTCCGGGTGCGCGCGAGGCACGGCGCTGTACGACGAGCATTCCCAGTGCGCCCAGTACGAGCCCAATGACCAACGCCGCGCCGGCGGGCACTGCGTCGTCGCCATCGTCGCCAGGTTTGTCGAGGTTGTCGAGGTTGTCGGGGTTGTCGGGGCTGTCGGGGTCGGACTTCGTGACCGCGGGCCCCGCAGTCGACGTCGAGGTCGACGCGTTGGGGTCGGTCGGCTGCGTGGTGCGCGGAGGGATGGCAACCGTTGGTGGCGGCTCCGCCAACGCGCCACAGTCGGCGATCTCGACGACCTCGCGCCGCGCGCCGGGCCACACGTTGTCGGCGATCTCGACCGCACACACCGCGTTCAGCGTGACGACGTCGGTGCCGTTGGTGACTGTGCTCGTATTGCGTTCGATCGTGACCTCGGAGTAGTTCGTGATCTGCAGCGGGGTCGGGCCGATTGCTGCGGTCGACGGGACCTGCGAGCGGTTGTTGGTGATCGTGAGGCCGGACCGCGGTTGGCGAGGGACTCCCGCGAAGACGCTCAGGCCGCGGCCGCCGGTGATCGAGTTGTCGGTGAACACGATGTCGTCGACGTTCGGGCCACCGCCTGCTGCGGCGAGCGCGAAGTTCTCGTAGTCGCCGATCGTGTTGTCGCGGATGTCGACGTTGCGCACCTCTGCGTTGCGGGTCGGTTCGACATCGACGACCGATCGCGCCACCTTGTCGAAGGAATTGGCGGTGATTTGGATGTCGGTGCCCTGCACGATGGCGATGCCTTGGCGTCCGATCGACTCGAACTCGCTGTTCACGACGACGACCGCTTGGCTGGTGCCCGTGACGTAGACCCCATCCCCGTAGACCTCGCGTACGGCGATGCGGTCGAGCGTCACGAAGTTGGAACGAGCGACGAAGACTCCGGCTTGACCTTCGAGTTCGGGAACGAACGTCGCGCGAGGGTTGGGCCCGTCGATCGTGAGATCTCGGATCGTGACCTGGTCGGTGCCGACGATTGCGAGCATCCGGCGGTTGCGCGGCCAACGGCTGCGTTGGGCGCGGCGTGGCGGATCGGCGGTGGCGCCATCGTCGGGAGCGAGCAGCGTCGCATCGTTGCCGTCGATGGTGATCGAACCGACGCGTCGGATCTCGAGTCCGGCGTCGATGCGGTAGGTGGCAGCTTCGGCGAACTCGACGATCGCTCCTGCGGGCGCCAATGCGATGAACGTACCGAGTTCCGCCGACACGTCGGTCTCGCCGGTCGGGTCGATCGTGTCGGGAACGGCGATGCGCTCCGGGGCTTGCGGTGCCGCTGGCGTCGTTGCCGTCATCGTGGTCGTGAGGGTGACGGCGACGGCCATGCCGCAAACGGCCAAAATCCGCGTCGGCCGTCGTGGCTCCATCATCGCCCCATTGTGCCAGCCGCTCCAACGCCGAAACTCGCGGCCGACTCGTGCTGGCGTCGACGATCGAGGTGTCGAGGTAGCCCTGCGCGTGGTGGCACGTCGCCGTCGTCGGGGATGGGTTCGGCGATGTCCGAGCCCGTCGGTAGATTCGGCCCAATGGCCGCGGGGAAGAAGTCGGGATACGACGCCGAACAGATTCAAGGGCTCGAGGGGCTCGACCCCGTGCGCAAGCGACCGGGCATGTACATCGGTTCCACCGGGCCCCAGGGTTTGCACCACCTCGTCTGGGAGGTCGTCGACAACTCGGTCGACGAGGCGATGGCTGGCCACTGCACCCGCATCGACGTGGTCCTCCAGGCCGACGGGGCGTGTCGCGTGGCCGACAATGGACGCGGCATTCCGGTCGACAAGCACCCGAAGTACAAGAACAAATCCGCGGCCGAGGTCGTGCTGACGGTGTTGCACGCCGGAGGAAAGTTCGGCGACGGCGGATACAAGGTCAGCGGTGGTCTGCACGGTGTCGGCGTCAGCGTGGTGAACGCGCTCTCGTCGCGACTCGAGCTCGAGGTGCGACGCGAGGGCAACGTGTATCGCCAGAGTTACGCGTCGGTGCAGCAAGGCACGAAGGTTGCGCCCGGCGTTCCCCAGGGTCCGCTCAAACTGACCGGCAAGGCCGGACGCGCCGGGAACGGCACCACGATCACGTTCTGGCCCGATCCAGCGGTCTTCGAAGAAATCGAGTTCCGTGCGGCCACCATCATGGAGCGCCTGCAGGTCACCGCGTTCTTGAACAAGGGACTGCAGATCGGGTTTCGCGACGAGCGACCGGGACATCAGCACGAAACGACGTTCTGTTTCGACGGCGGCATTGTCGACTTCGTCCGACATCTGAACCAGTCGAAGGAGCCGATCTTCAAAGACGTCGGTTCGTTCTCGGCCGCCGACGACGACGGCGAGGTCGATGTCGCCTGGCAGTGGAACACGGGGTATCACGAGGGGCTGCACACCTTCGCCAACGGCATCAGCACGACCGAGGGCGGAATGCACGCCGAGGGGTTCAAGCGGGCGCTCACCAACGCGATCAACCGCTACGCCAAGGATCGTTCGCTGCTGAAAGGTAAGGACACCTCGCTCCAGGGCGACGATGTCCGCGAGGGCCTCACCGCCATCGTGTCGGTGCGACTGCGCGAACCCCAGTTCGAAGGCCAGACCAAGACCAAGTTGGGCAACACCGAGATCCGTTCGCTCGTCGAGCGCCTGACGAACGAACGATTCGGCCGCTGGCTGGAGGAACACCCGAACCAGGCCAAAGCGATCGTGACCAAGGCGTCGTCGGCGGCTCGGGCCCGTACCGCTGCGAAGGCGGCACGCGAGCTCACGCGCCGCAAGAGCGCGCTCGAAGGCGTCGGTATGCCCGACAAGTTGGCGGACTGTTCGTCACGCAACGCCGAGGGAACCGAGTTGTTCATCGTCGAAGGCAACTCGGCCGGAGGGTCGGCGCGCGACGCTCGGGATCCGCGCAATCAGGCGATTCTGCCGCTGCGCGGCAAGGTGTTGAACGTGGAGCGCGCGTCGCTCGAGAAGATCCTGGCGAACGCCGAGATCCAGTCGCTCGTCGCGGCGATCGGAGGCGGCATCGGCAAGGACTTCGATGTCGAGAAGGTGCGCTACGAGCGCATCGTGATTCTCTCCGACGCCGATGTCGACGGCGGTCACATCCGAACGTTGTTGATCACGTTCTTCTACCGCCAGATGTTGCCGCTCGTGGAGGCCGGTCGGTTGTACGTCGCGCAGCCGCCGCTGTTTTCGACGTTGATCGGCGGGACGAAGACCTACATCCACGACGAAACGGGCCGCCAACGTTTCATCGACGAGAACCCGAATCGGAACTTGGTGTTCGCTCGGTTCAAAGGTCTCGGCGAGATGGACTATCCCGAGTTGCGCGAGACCTGCATGGACCCGGTGACGCGTTCACTGCTACGGATCGACATCGACCAAGCCGCGATCTGTGACGACATCTTGAGTCGACTCATGGGCGACGATGTCGACGCCCGCAAGACCTGGATTCAAGAGAACGCCAAAGACGTGCGGTTCCTCGATATCTGAGCTGATCGGGTCCGCCGTCGTTGCGGCGGACCCGACCGCGACAACTCAGCGCCAGCCGTGGGTGGCGACGACGCCCAGGGGACCGGCGAGCAAGCCAGCCGCGGCGACCGCGACGGCGGCAACAGAAACTTTGACGGTGGAGATGCGGGACATGGCGTGACCTCACGTGTGCGTGAACTTGGCCCCGAACGTCGGTTTCGCCACTGACTCCTCGCCGACCTAGGCGACCAAATAACGGTCGGCGCATCCCTGCCTCGTCTGGGGGGAACCCTTTGTCCGGTTCCGCACGGTTCTTCGGCTGTCACGGAGTGTGGCTGAAGTGGTCACTGAGCGTTGTGACCGGGATCACGCAATTGCGTGATGGCCGCGGCACCTGCGACGCCCGCACGACGCCGTGGCCAGGCGGGGATCGGGCTCAGCGCAGGGGTTCGGCCGGCGGGTTCGCCGCGTCCAGACGCGGATCGAGCCAGTCCGCAACGACCGGATCCGGGTCGATTTGGCGCCGGAGGACAACCAACGCCGAATGCAGGTTGCCATCGGGATTGCGTCCGAGTTCGAGCAGCATGATGCCGGCCAGCAACCGCTGGATGGGCCAGATGCCGGGCCAGGTCGGGCGCGTGATCTCACTCGTCAGCCACGCTGTCGCGGGTTCGGTGTCGGCGGGCCCCAGCGCCGAGAACAGGGCACCCGCGAAGGTCGTCGTATACGACTGATGCGTGCTTCCCGTCGAGCGTAAGAACGCGTGGCGGGCACGCAGGAGCGCGTCGCCGCCGTCGCGATCGCCGCGCAGGTACGCCAGTGCGGCGAGTTCGTTCGCAAACGCAGTCGTCTCGGGTGGGGTCTTGGGCGCGTCGAACGGTGGTCCGCCCAAGAGCGCGACGTGCAGCGACGCCATGATCTCGGCAAGCCGCGAGAGCGGACGCTGCCGCTGAAGGCGGGCCAACTGGTCGACCAACGCGGTGCGTTGCCCCTGATACGCGAACGCACACAGCGCCAGGTGTTGATCGTTCAACCCGACCGTGCCGAGCGCATCGAGATTGTGGACGTGGGCCAGGAGCCGATGGCCGAGTCCCGCGTCGGGAGGTGACAAGGATGCCGCGGCGAGGTCGCGGAGCAGACTCGCGTACACGCGTTCTTGGGGTGGGAGGGCCGGATCGTCGAGGGCGGTCATGGCCTCGCGCACGCTGTCGGGTTCGCCAGCGTCCCACGCCACCTCGACGAGTCGTTGTTGGAGGCGTGCGCGGGTGGCCCGGTCGCCGAGATCCTCAGCGAAGTCGATCGCGGTACGTTGAATGGCGAGCGCCCGCTCAGGATCGACGATTGCGATCGAATCGGTCGCGAGGCTCGACGCGAATGCGATGTAGCCGCGACGATCGCCGACCGTCGAGAGCCGTTCGGCGAGCGCGCTCGCTCGTTCGACGTGATCGAGTGTCCCTGAGGTGCGTTGCGCCACCAACATCGCTGCGTTCATGGCCTCACTCGCCACTCGGATCGCGAGCAACGGAAGACCGAGCGCTTGGGCGTGACGGTCCGCGTCGTCGAGGACTGCGATCGAGTCGTCGAGCCGACCGACCTCGCGCAGCGCGATCCCGAGGCTGAGCGTGTGGCGCGCCCGATCGGCCGCGCTCGCCGTCATGCGTTCGTTGGCCATCGTTCCCCACTCGACGGCGCGTTGATAGTCGGCGGTACCGACAAGGCTCTCGGTGCCGACCGCGAGAGCACGTGTGCCGAGTTCGTCCGTCCGGTCGACGTACGGCAGCAGCAAGTGGAGCGCGCTCGTGAAGTCGCCCTCACGGTTCTTCACCTCGGCGGCGAGCACCGACGCCAACACGTCGTCGCGCTTGGTCTCCCGCAAGAGTTCGGCCCAGTCCTGGGCTCTGCTGATCGCATAGTGATCGAGGGCCTCGCGCACGGCGGATGCGGCATGGCGCGCGGCGAAGGCCGCCATCGCCGTTTCGCCGAGGCGAAACGAAATGCCGGCGTGGCGTGCCAACGTCTCGGCGTCGACTCCTGGTCTCGGTTCGAGTCGCCGTGCGATGCGCCCGTGCAGGACGCGTCGGTCGAGTTCGGTCAACCGGTCGTACGCCACCTCGCGCAGCAGCGGATGGGCCCACTCGAACTCGGTGGTGCCACCGACCGCCGATCGCAATCGCGGTCGTGCATACCCCGAGCGAACGAGGCGCGCGGCTTGATCGAGCAGTTCGTCGCCGATCGCCTCCGGCCAGAAGTCATCGCCGGATGCGGCGGCGAGCGCGATGGCCGGCGCGAGGTAGGCGTCCGCCGCGTCGAGCCGGGCAACGATCACCGAGCGCAGGTCGTGCGCATGATCGACAGCGATTCCCGCTTGCAACGCCCGAGCGGCCTCTTGCGCGTGCAGCGGGTTTCCTGCCGACAGCGCAACGGCTGCGGCGGTGGTCGCGGCGTCGGCCGAGGCGCCGATCGCTGCGGTGACCGCCGCGCGCACAGATGCTTCGTCGAGGGGCCCCAGCGTCAGCGTCTCGGCGTCGAGATCGTCGGGGTCGACGTGTCCGGGGCGGGCCCCGAGGAGCAGCAAGCCGGGGGTCGCGGGACGAAACACCGACTCGCGCAACACGTCGAGCAGTTCGTCGGTGGCGTGGTGGAGATCGTCGACGATCACGACGGTGGGTCGAATGCGCAGCAGTGCCAGCAGCGCCTCTGCGACCTCGCGCAACGAGGCGTCGGTGGCAGCCCCGCCCGAACCGGTCGCGGCGCGGAGCGCCGCTGCGAACGTCGTGCCCAGATCGGAGTCGTCGAGGTCGTCGCCAACCACTGCATGGAGCACGCGAAGATCGCCGATCGACTCCGTGCAGCGGGCGCGGCGCACTGCGAGGCCCAGGTCGAGTTCGACGTGTGCTGCGACCCGGTCGAACAGCCAGCTCTTGCCGCTGCCCGCGGACGCGACGACGAGCAGCGCACCGAGCTCGTGATTGGTCAGCGACGCTCGGAGGGCCTGGTCGACTCGCTCGAGTTCGGCTTCGCGGCCGTGTGCGACTTCGACGTCGAGTTCCTCGGCCCGGACCAGGTCGATGACGGTGGGTGCCGGTTGCGTGGCGGGCCGCTCGGCGTCGGCGAGCGCACGGAGTCGCGCCGCGAGTTCGGTTGCGTCGATGCGCCGAGAGGGATCGGGATGACAGCACGTTGCAACGAGGTCGGCGACGCTCACTGCCGATGTGCGCTCGCGTCGCGTGGTGAGGTCGTCGAGCGAACGCCGACCGGTCACGATCTCGAGCAGGGTGACGCCGAGGCCGAAGACGTCCACGGCCGTGGTGATCGCGGATTCGGGAGGGGAGTAGCCCGCGGTGCGCGCCACTGCGACGGCGCCGGTGGCCGTCCACCCATCCCAATGGTGACCGGCGATGGCACAGTGCCCGAAGTCGATGAGTTGCGGACCGTCGTCGGACAACAAGATGTTCGCCGGATTCACATCGCGATGGACGACCCCGACAGCGTGCGCGGCGGCGAGCGCCTCGGCGATCGGCGCGAGCGTCGCGGCCGCGACCGTCGGTGCCAGCAGCCCGTCGTCGAGCCGCTGCGCGAGCGTCCCCGCCTCGACGAGGCTGGTTGCGAGCCAGGGTCGGCCGTCGCGATCGTCGGCGTCGAAGCGGTGGACGACGTTGGGGTGCCGAACGAGGTCGAGGGCGAGCGCTTCGTGGGCCAGCCGAGCGTTGGCGACCAGGTCGGAGGGATCGCGCAGCAGTTTGAGCGCGACGACGATGCCGTCGCCGTCGGCGCGCCACATCTCCGTGTCGGCTCCGCCTCCGAGGAAACGTTCGAGTCGAAACGGTCCGACGCTGTCGCCGACGCGCGGCTTCCCTGCCGTGCGCCCGAGCCTCACTGCCATATCTGGGCCGAGTCTCGCCCCCCGCTGCACGCCCGCGCCACCCGGTCCCTCGAGTTCGGTCTGGATCAGCCGATCGGTTCGGTTCGCTCATTCGGGGAGAACGATGCGAGCGCGTTGTGTCCCGATTGGGTGACTCGATCAGTCACGCGATCCAGGGAGAACCCGTTCGCTCTACGCTCGGGGCGTGGCGCGGCTGGTTGGTAATTCGCTCGACGGGGGCGAAGTCGAACTCGTCGGTCCGCTCGTGCGCATCGGGCGCAGCCCCGACAACGAGGTCGCCGTCGACATCGAGGCGGTGAGCCGGACGCATCTACGCCTCGAATACGAGGCGGGAGCCTGGCGCGCGGTCGATCTCGAATCGACGAACGGCAGCGAATTGGACGGGGTGCGGCTCCGCCCGTGGCAGCCGCACCCCTTGACGCACGGGGCCGTTCTCGTGTTGGCCGGCGCCGTGCGGTTCGACTTCTTGCTTGGTGAGCACGAGCGCGCCGGCGGTGTCGCGGCAACGACGAGGGTTGCCGACGCCAAGGCGGTCCGTCTGACCCCCGCCGAAACCGAAGTGCTCGAACTCCTCTTCGTCCATTACGACGAGGGACGTGTCGCCCCCCGACTCGCGACCGTCGCTGAGATCGCCGGACGCCGGATCACGAGCGCGGCCGCGGTGAAGATGCAGCTCCAGGGGCTCTACGACAAATTCGATCTCGCCGGCGACGAACGCAACAAGGAATCGCTCGCGATCCGTGCCCAAGAGTGGCGGGCGACCCGCCCGCGGACCTGAGGCCAGGCCGCCCGAGGCGGGTCGGACGACCTTGTGGCTGGTCGGACGGGCCGCCCACAACGCGCGAATCCCGCTGGAGGGCGGGGCGTCCAGCGGGATTCGTGTTCGCTCATAGCGAAATATGAAGGCGCATTACCGCCAGGCGCGTGACTTGCGTGTCATTTCCGCACCTCCCTCGCTCACCAGCCTGAGTTCCTTGAGAGCAGTATCCGCTCACTGCCGGAGGGTGAGAATGGCCGCGAGGGACAGTGTTTGCTTACCTGGGTGACCCAGGTCAGGCGGCGGCGTCGGGCGCGGCCGATTCGGCCAATTCGGCCAATGCCCGCACGAGAGCCCGGCCGGCAGTCGCGGCCAGAACCGCACAACCGACGCCGAAGCCGACGACGACCGTCGGCAGCGACGTGATCCGAGCCAGCACACCGAACGCGGTGGCGCCCAGCGGTCCGGCGCCGAAGATGCAGAGCAAGTACACCGACATCACGCGCCCGGCCAGCTGCGCGGGCATGGCCCGTTGTCGCAACGTCTGCGCGCCGATCGAGGCCAGCGCCGAACCGAAGAACAATGTGACGTCGAAGATCGCCCACGCCCAGAGCGTCTCGACTGCCGCCGCGAACATTGCCAACGCGGCGCTGGCCAACAACACCGCGATGATCACGGTGCCGTGGCGGACGCGGGCGAACACCCGCTCGGCCACGACGCCTCCGCCGACCCCGCCGAGCGCGGCCAGGGTCAGCATGATGCCGTACTGCGCCTCCGAGCCGTTCAGGGTCTGGGTGATGTACAGCACCGCCATCGCTTCGAGGCCCAGCGCCAAGAAGTTGTAGCCGCTGCTGACGACGATGAGGCTGCGGAGCACTCGATGGTTCCGGACGTAACGCACGCCTTCGAGAATCCGATCGCGCATCGATCCATCGTCGTCTTCGTCGACGTCGGGCCGGAAGGAGCCGCGGATCGTCAACACCATCGACGCGGCGAACACGAACGAGCCCGCGTCGACGAAGAACGGCGCCGCGGCGGCCGCCGTGAAGAGCCACGCGCCCACCGCCGGACCACTCAACTCGTTCGCGATGGTCAACGACAGATACAGCCGACTATTGGCCCGCTCGAGGAGTCCGTCGGGTACGACCATCGGGACGAACGCCCCCGACGCCGAATCGAAGAGCACCTCACCGGCACCGAGACCAAGTGCCACGACGTAGAGCACCCATATCGGCACGTCGCTCAACATCACGGCGAAACCCATCGCCACCAGGACCGCGCCGCGGCCGTAATCGACCAGCGCCATGAGACGGCGGCGATCGACACGATCGACGATGGCCCCCGCCGTCAACCCGAACACCAGCCAGGGAATCCCGCGGCACGCGGCCAGGCCCGCGATCAGCAGCGGCGACGAAGTGCTGCGTACCGCCAGCAGCGGGAGCGCGGCCACGAGCAAACCGTCGCCGACGTTCGACACCGTCGCCGCGGTCCACAAGCGGGTGAATCGAGGTCCGAGGCGGATTCCGATCAGGTCGTCGGCCTTCGCCTCGGCGCCCCCAGGCAGGCTCGACCCGTCGTGTGTCGGTCCGGGATCGAGATCGCCCTCGGATCGACCGGTCACGCTCGGCACGCTACAAGGTGCGCGCCTCGGTACTCTCGCCCCATGGCTCGACGCAAGGCTTCCGCGACCACCCAGACGTTGTTCGAGAACCCGCCGGTGCCGCGCACGCTGGCCGAGGAAGTCGAATCCGCCTACCTCGACTATGCGATGAGTGTGATCGTGAGTCGTGCGCTCCCGGACGTCCGCGACGGTCTGAAACCGGTGCAACGCCGCATTCTCTGGGCGATGCACGATGCGGGACTCCGTCCGGATCGACCGTTCGTCAAGTGCGCGCGGGTGATCGGCGATGTCATGGCGAATTATCACCCACACGGCGATTCGTCCATTTACGACGCGCTCGTTCGGATGGGACAGAGCTTCTCGCTCTCGATTCCGCTCGTTGACAAGCACGGCAACTTCGGATCACCCGCCGATCCGCCGGCGGCGAGTCGATACACCGAGTGTCGACTGTCGACCATCGCGTCCGAGTTGCTTGCGGGCATCGACGAAGGAACCGTCGACTTCGAACCGAACTACGACGCAAGTCGCGACGAGCCGCTCGTGTTGCCGGGGCGATTCCCGAACCTGCTGGTCAACGGGGCGCAAGGGATCGCCGTCGGCATGGCAACGAACATCCCTCCCCACAATCTGGGCGAGGTCTGCGCCGCAGCACTCAAGTTGATGGCGAAACCCGATGCGCCCCTGAGCGATCTGATGCGTTCCATCAAGGGCCCCGACTTTCCGACGGGCGCGCTCATCATGGGCGACGACGGCATCAAGGACGCCTATCGCACCGGTCGCGGAACGATGCGAGTTCGGGCAGTCACCGAGATCGAAGAGACACGACGGGGTCAGGCCATCGTGTTGACACAAATTCCGTACCAGACCAGCGTCGATGCGATCGCCGGGAAACTCGCCGAGGCCGTCGAGGCCGGCAAGGTCGAGGGGGTGCGCGACATCCGCAACGAGTCCGGGCAGGGCGTGACGCGCCTCGTCATCGAACTGCGACCCGACACGAACACGCAGATCGTGTTGAACAACATCTACAAACACACGCCGGCACAGGTGACGTTCCCGATGAACATGGTGGCGCTCGTCGACGGGGTGCCGCGCACGCTCAATCTCAACCAGGCACTACAGCATTGGATCGATCATCAGGTTGTGGTCGTCACCCGTCGCACGCGCCACCGCCTCGAGAAAGCCGAAGCTCGGCTGCACATCATCGATGGACTGGTGCGCGCCGTCGACATGATCGACGAAGTCATCAAGACGATCCGGGCGAGCAAGGACCGCCCCGCCGCGCGTTCGGCGCTGATGACCAAGCCGTTCGACTTCTCCGAGATCCAGGCGAACCACATCCTCGACCTCGCCCTCGGCCGACTGACCCAACTCGGGCGCGACGAGTTGTTGGCGGAACAGAAAGAGCTCAACGCAACGATCAAGGATCTTCGTCGCATTCTCGGAAATCGCGACGTGCTCATGGGCGTCATCCGCGACGAGTTGACCGCGATTCGTGATGCGCATGCGGTCAAGCGCCGTACCCAAATCGTGGTCGACGACACCGGTGAGATCAGCCTCGAGGAACTGGTCGACGACGAACCACTCGTCGTGAGCGTGACCACGCGCGGCTACATCCAGGCCAAGTCGGCTCGGGGCCGGGGTGCGAAACTCGCGAACCCCGGTGACAAGGACGCGATCGCGTTCGCGATCGAGACGTTCGCCCTGGCGTCGGTGTTGTTGATCACCGACCGAGGACGCGCGTACCGCGCGGCCTGCCACGATCTACCCAAGAACCGCCTCACGGCCGCGCAGAACCTTTTCCAGATCGGCGAGGCCGAACGCGTGCTGGCCGTATTGAGCACCGATTTGATCGACCAACACGAAAACATCGTGTTCGTGACCGCCAAAGGTCAGGTCAAGCGGTGCGCGTTCACCGAACTCGCCGACATCTCGAACCGCAAGGACGGCGTGGCTGCGATGAAAATCGACTCCGACGACCGCGTGGTCGCTGCGTATGGCGGCTGGGACGACTTCGAGGTACTCGTCGTCACCGCCGAAGGGCAAGGGATCCGCTTTGCCGAACAGGAAGTTCGTCCGGTCTCGCGTAGTGCTGGTGGAATGCGCGCGATCAAACTGCGAGCCAACGATCGTGTCGTCGGCGCGTGCGCGGTGGCACCCGAGGAAGTCGTCGTACTCGCTACCGAAAACGGTTACGCGAAGCGCTTACGAGTCGACGAGATTCCCGTGCAGGCGCGCGGTGGGAGTGGACTGCGTGTGTCGAAAGCTGAACGGGGACGCGGGCAACTTGTTGCGGTTGCGCCGCTGAGCGCTCGAATGGCGTTCGTCGGAACGGACCACTGCACGGTCGTCGACGACACCGAGGTCAAGCTCGTTGCCCGTGACGGTTCGGGCAGTCTCGTCAAAGGGTTTCCGGCTGGGGCGCAGCTCCAGCGGTTGTCGCCGGTCACCGACTACGCGGAGGAGTGACGGGCAGCGGCGGTGACGTCGCGGCTGCTGCCGTCACCGATCGCTGGCGGCGCGGCCACCGATCCGTGCGTGCAGGGCTGCGTGGCGCTCGGCGTCGATTGGGCGATGCAGCCGCTCGGTTGACGCGGGTCGATTGGTGAGACTGACGGTCGTCCATTGTTGCGAGGGACGAATGGGCCGAGGGACGAAGCCGCCGCCGCAGTTCGGGCACACGTCGTCGAGGACCGTGTCGACACACGTTCGACAGAAGGTGCACTCGAACGAGCAGATCATCGCCTCGGTCGACGCTGGCGGCAGGTCTCGTGCACAGTGTTCACAGATCGGTCGGAGTTCGAGCACCTGCGCATTCTGCCGCCCGCGAGTTCGTCAGTCGGCCTCTTCTCGGATTTCCTCGCGGAGGCGCCCGTCGTCGAGACGAATGCGGATGCGGGTTTCATGGTCGTCTCGCTCGAACCGGACCTCGACTTCGTCGCCGCCCGAGTCCTTGATCTCCATCGAGAATCCCGCGGTGGGCGCCGACGTGTCGAGTTGTAGCGAACCGTTGGCGGCCGTCACCGTGACCGATCCGCCGATGCCGGAGTAGGTCTTCGTGAACGACGGCGGTTCCACGTCGTCGTCACTGTCGTCGTCGCTGTCGTCGTCGTCGTCGTCGGTGGTGTCGTCGGTGGTGTCGTCGGTGGTGTCGTCGGTGGTGTCGTCGGTGGTGTCGTCGGTGGTGTCGTCGGTGGT
>SXIR01000074.1 GCA_005772765.1 Actinomycetota bacterium | reverse complement strand
GGCGTCACGATCCGATCGTCTGCTCTGCCGACCTGTTGGTTGACCTCGCGGTGGGTGTACGGGTCTGCCACCAGCAGTTCCGCGTTGCCGCCGGCGTCGTTGACCGTGTCGACCATCGTGCGGTTGTTGTCGACGCGAGCGGTTGACCCGCGCGTGACGATGAGCATGCGCGGCAACAACTCGACGTCGGTGTCGCCAACGTGGACGATCGGAGACGCACGCTCCCAGACGTCGGGGTCGTCGCCGAACGCCGCCCGATACACGCGTGACCGCATATCGCTCTTCGCCATGTTGTCTGCGAGTCGGAACGACTCGGTGTCGTTGACGACGACGCAACGCACCCTGGCAGCATCGTGGTTGCCGGCAGCCAGGAAGTCGAGGTCGGTTCCGACGAGCGCGACGAGGTATGCCCCTGCGGAGTGGCCCATCAACGTGATGTGTTCGGAGTCGCCCCCGAAGTCTTCGGCGTGCTCGACGAGCCAATCGACGGCCGCGGCGACATCTTCGGGTTGACGTGGATACATCGCACCATCGGTGCCTGCCTCGGGATCGCCGATGAGTCGGTAGTTCACCGAGACGAACACCCAACCTGTCTCGTTGAACCACCGCGCCTTGTCGGTGATCGCGTTTGCCTTGTCGCCATTGCGGAACCCGCCGCCGTGCACGTAGACCATGATCGGTGCCGGCCCGCACGTGCCGCGCCGCTCGAGTGCATACACGTCGAGGCTTTGCGCGTTCGCGGCGGCGCCCGCAGCCGTCGCGTACCGATGCGTGTCCGGCGTTTCGGTGTGGGCGCCTCGACAGATCCCCTGGGTCGCGCTCGTCGTTGGTGCGGTCGTTGGCGCCGGCGACGAGCGACCGATCGCATCGCTCGACCTCGTCGTCGACGCGTCGGTGCATGCGCCGGCGACGATCGTGACCATCGCCGCGACGAGCACAGTGGTTCGGCGGCGCTTGGGAGGGTGTTGGTCACGACGTCGCTGGGTCATGGCTGTGACGGTACGCCGCGATCGTCAGGGATTCGTGTGCTGGACGTTCACGCACCGTCAAGCGTGCGTGCGTGGTCGATCAGGCTGACGCGGCGCGCACGGTTGCTTCGACGGTGGCTCGTCGATCCTCGCCCCACGGCAACGGAAACACGATCGGGAGATCGACGCCGTTGTCGGCGTACGCCTGCACCGAGCGCGTGATGTGCTGTGCGTCGCCCATGATCTGGACGCCATCGACCCACTCGTCGGAGATCGCGGCGATCGCGCCGTCTCGATCGCGAGCGGCCCACCGTTCGTGCATCGCATCGACCGAATCTGTGTAACCCGCACGCCGGAAGTTGTCGGCGTAGGCATCGACCACTGCGTACGAGAAGAGGTCCTTGCGTGCGGCATCGGCGTAGCGATCGCGATCGGTCACGCCGCAGTGCACGTACGCCATGATCTGTGCGTTCCCACCCGCGCGAACGTGCTCGACCGACGCGGCGACGTGCGACGCGGGGAGGTAGTTGAGCAAGACGGCGTCGGCGACTTCGCCTGCGAGCCGCAACATCGCGGAGTTCAGCGCTCCGATCACGATTTTCGGACGTCGATCGCCCAAACGGACACCGAGGCGAAAGCGCTTCACGTTGTAGAAGTCGCCGGCAAAAGTCACCGACTCGCCGGTGAGGCACTCGCGTACGAGCGCGACGTACTCGCGAACCTGCGCCAGCGGGCGCGGGCCGTAGCCGGCGCCGTGCCACTGCCCCGCCACAGCCGGCGAACTGATCCCGATGCCCAAGAACACGTCTCGGTCGGGCGCGAGTTGTTGCAACGTCGCCGCGGCCATCGCAGCCAGCGGGGGAGTCCGCAACTGCAGTGCGAGCACGCCGGTGCCGAGCCCGAGCGAAGGTGCGACCTGTGACGCTGCGCCGAGAATCGCGAATCCTTCAGCGGCGTTTGCTTCCGCGACCCAGAAGCTGGAATAGCCCGCATCGGCGGCCCAGCGAGCGACGTCGAGTTGAAAGTCGGCGCCGAGGGTCTGGATGCCTGCTGACGTGACCCCGACCTGTCGTTGTTCCACGTCATGCACCTTCGCAGATCGCGGCGAGGCGCCGCAGGTTGGCGCGCCAGATCCGGCGCAAGACGGGTCGTGCGAACAAGCCGCCGATCGGTCCGCCCATCCACCACGGGAACCGCAGGCGTTCGGTCCACGTGAAGCGGGTTCGTCCTCGCCGGAGCGCACGCAACGTGAATCGGCCGGAGCCGCGCACCAGCCCGACGTGATCGATCCCCATGACGTGGCGGGGCGACCACTCGGTGATCGTCATGGTGTCGGTGAGGCGGAACGGGCCGACCTTGGTGAGGCAGTCGAACGTTGTCCCGACGCCTCGGGTCTGTCCCGTGGTGAACACGATGCGTTCAGCATCGGTCATCCAGTCGACGTGACGTTCGATGGGTTCGACGACGTCCCAGACCTGGCGAACGTCGGCGTCGATGTCGATCCGGACCCGCAAGCGCATTCGGCAACGGTAACGCTTCGGCACGTGTCGGCCGCCATAGCCTGCCTGACGTGCCGAAACGATTCGTCATCATCGGGGGTGGGCCCGCGGGAAACTCAGCGGCCACCGTGGCGGCGAGTCATGGTGCCGAGGTCACGATGATCGAACGGGACATCGTCGGCGGTGCGGCGCATCTCTGGGACTGCATTCCGAGCAAAGCGATGATCGCAACAGGCGGAGCCCTCGCCGAGATCGATCGGGCCCGAGCGATGGGTTTGTCGGCCGAAGGCCGGATCGACTTCGATGCGCTCCGGGAGCGTGTGGCGTCGATCGAACAACGGCTGCACGACTCGGTGCGCGGCCTGCTCGAGAGTCAAGGTGTCCAGCTCCTGCGGGGCACCGGACGACTTGCCGGCCCGAACCAGGTGATTGCCGAGACTGGCGATGGCCCGGTCGAAATCGAGGCCGACGCGATTCTGCTCGCCACCGGCAGCCGTCCGCGCCTTCCGGAATGGGCACCCGTCGACGGCGAACGGGTGTTGTCGACTCGCCAGGCCTACCCGCCGCCCGAGATTCCCGATCACCTCATCGTGATCGGTTCGGGCGTCACCGGCGTGGAGTTCACGCACATGTTCTCGGCGCTCGGATCGGACGTGACCCTCGTTGTTTCTCGCCAACAGGTCCTGCCGGCGAAAGACCCCGAAGTCGCGGCAGTGCTCGAGGCCGAGTTCGTTCGGCGCGGTGTCAAGCTGTTGAAAGGGGCGCGGGCGCAGGCCATCGGACGCGAGGGCGACCGCGTGTTTGTCGCATGCGATGATGGCCGTGCCGTCGACGGCACGCACGTCTTGTTGTGCATTGGCTCGATTCCGAACAGCGACGACCTCGACTGCGCGGCGGCGGGTGTCGAGATCGACGAGAACGGTTATGTGCAAGGCAATCGCCACTGCCAGACCAACGTCGCACATATCTATTCGGCCGGTGATGTATCGGGCCGTCTGCCGTTGTCGAGTGTTGCTTCGATGCAAGGTCGCAAGATCGCCGAGCACGTCATGGGGCTGACAGCAGTTGCGCACCGTCACCTCGACTACGACAAAGCCGCTTCGGCGATCTTCACCGAACCTGAGATTGCCGATGTCGGTCTCGCCGAAGCCGAAGCGTTCGCGGCCGGACGCAAGCTGCGGGTGACGAAGGTTCCGTTCTCCGCGAACGCCAAGGCGTTGATCGAAGGCGACGCTCGGGGGTTCGTGAAGATTCTGTCGGATCCAGCGACGGGTGTGGTGCTCGGCGGGTCGATCGTCGGGCGAGGCGCAGCCGAGTTGATCTCGGTCGTTGCCGTCGCGGTGGCGAACGGCCTGACGGCCGCCGACATCGTGGACTCGTTGCTCGTGCACCCCGCGCTCGCCGAGTCGCTGGCCGACGCTGCGTCGTGAGCGTGGCGTGAGGCGCGCGCTCGTCACCGGCGCGGCTGGGTTCGTCGGAAGCCATCTCGGGGAGGCGCTCGTCGCGCGGGGCGATTCGGTCGTCGGTGTCGATTGCTTCACGCCCTACTACGACCGAACGGTGAAGGACGTCAACGCGTCGACGCTGCGCAGCTCCGGGGTCGAACTGGTCGAGGCCGACTTGCGCACGGCTGACGTCGCGGCGCTGCTCGACGGGATCGACGTCGTGTACCACCAGGCGGGTCAGCCAGGTGTTCGGCCCTCGTGGAGCAGCGGATTCGGCGAGTACGTCGAGCACAACGTGTTCGTCACCCAGCGCTTGCTCGAAGCGGCACGCGACCGAGGTGTGCGACGGTTCGTGTACGCGTCGAGTTCATCGGTGTACGGCAACCAGGCGCGGTATCCGACGCGCGAGTCCGACCTGCCCGCGCCGTATTCGCCCTACGGCGTCACCAAGCTTGCAGCCGAACACTTGTGTTCGCTCTACGCGGCCAACTGGGGGCTTTCGACGGTGTCGTTGCGGTACTTCACGGTGTTCGGGCCGCGGCAACGCCCGGACATGGCGATCCATCGGTTGTGCGAAGCGGCGCTCGGCCGAGGGCGGTTCTCCCGATTCGGCGACGGTTCGGTTGTGCGTGAGTTCACCTATGTCGATGACATCGTCGCGGCGAATCTGGCGGCAGCCGATGCGGACGTGGCTCCGGGGACGTACCTCAACGTCGCCGGGGGGTCCGAGATCGTGCTGCGCGACCTGATCGCATTGGTCGGCGATATCGCTGGCGTTGCGGTGGCGATTGACGAACAGCCTCCGATGCCCGGCGATTCGCCACGCAACGGCGGTGCGATCGATCGAGCGCAGGCGCTGCTCGGTTGGTCGCCGCAGGTGCCGCTGCGTGACGGCATCGCCGCCCAACTCGCCTGGCACCGCGCCCAAGAGGTGCGTCGATAGGGTCCGAAATACGGGCCCTATCGACGCACCTGGCCGTCGAGCACGGTGGTGGCGTGACCGCGGAGCAGGACGCGGTCGCCGCGGATTTCGCATTCCACCAACCCGGTTCGTTGCGACACCTGTAGCCCGGTCACCGGATTGCGACCGAGGCGCTCGGTCCAATAGGGCGCGAGCACGCAGTGCGCCGAGCCGGTCACCGGGTCCTCGTCGATCCCAACGCCCGGCGCGAAATAGCGCGACACGAAGTCGAGCCCGGCTGCGTCGGCCGGTGCCGTGGCGATCACGCCGTGCACGCCGACGTCGCGCAGTGCGGCGTGGTCGGGTTCGAGCGCGCGCACCTCGGCTGCGGTGGCGTACACGACGAGGTCGTAACCGTTGGAGTGGCTGAGCGTTGCTACCGGGGCGCCGCCGAGCGCCGCGACTGTCCCCGTCGGCAACTCGACGATGCGCGGAACGCGCACGGGGAAGTCCATCTCCAGTCGGCCGTCGTCGAGTCGCGCGACGGTGAGCACGCCCGACCAACGAGTGTGGAACCGGATCGTCGACCCGGCCGGAGCGAGCCCACGCTCGAACAAGATGTGGGCCGACGCCAACGTTGCGTGCCCGCAGAGTTCGACCTCGATCGTGGGCGTGAACCAACGCAATGACCAGTCGCCCGCCTCGGTTGGAGCGACGAATGCAGTCTCCGACAGGTTCAACTCGTTGGCCAACGCTTGCATCCACGCGTCGTCCGCGACGTCGGCTCGCTCCAACAGCGTCACCGCTGCGGGGTTCCCCCGGAATGCAGTCTCGGTAAAGGCATCCACGATCGAAATCGGCAACGGCGACATGTCGGCAACCGTACGCGCGTGGTCGGCGCAGCGTCGGGGTAATGCCGGGGATCGTCGAGGGATCGTCGAGGCGCCTCCGGCGGTGGCGCTATTCGATGACGATCAGGACATCGCCGGTGCCGACGCTCTGGCCGGCCTCGACCCGCACTTCCTTCACGGTGCCCGACTTCTCGGCCGCGATGTTGTTTTCCATCTTCATCGCTTCGAGGACGAGCAGCGTCTGACCGACCGTGACTTCGGCGCCGACCTCGACCGACACCTTGACGATCGTGCCCTGCATCGGCGCCGCCACCGTCCCGGAACCTGCGCCCGCGCCGCCGGTGCTGCGCGCGACCTTCGGCCGGGCCTTCGCTGCGGGTGTCGCCGCACTCGTGAGCGGAGCGTCGGGGACCCAGACCTTGACCGTGAATCGTTTTCCGTTGACCTCGACGGGCATCGTGCGTTCGACGAGCGGTTCGGCGCTGTCGTCTCCCGTGTTGGTCGGTGCGGTCGCCGAGTCGACGAACAACGATGCGTCGAGCGCGGTTTCGACCCACTTCGTGCTGTGCTCCATCGCCGCGAAGTCCGGGTGCGACAGCATCGGGACGTGGGCCGAGATCGTGGTGTGCACACCCACGATCTCGAACTCGCGCAAGGCCCGTAGCATCTTCGCTATCGCGCGCTCGCGATCGGGTGCCCACACGATCAGCTTGCCGACGAGGTTGTCGTAGTACTGGCTGATGGCATCGCCTTCGACGTAGCCGCCATCCCAGCGCACTCCGGGCCCTGAGGGCACGCGCAGGCGGGTCAACGGACCCGGCGACGGGAGGAATCCGGTTGCCGGGTTCTCGGCGTTGATTCGACACTCGATGGAGTGACCCGAGATCGCCACGTCGGACTGCGCGAACGGGATCGCTTCGCCGTTCGCGATCGCGATCTGGAGGGCGACGAGATCGAGGTTGGTGACTTCCTCGGTGACGCAGTGTTCGACCTGCAATCGGGTGTTCATCTCGAGGAAGAAGAAGTCGCCGTCTTGGTACAACATCTCGACGGTTCCCGCGCCGCGGTAACCGCATGCCAACGCGACCTTCACGGCGGCTTCGCCCATTGCCGCGCGCGTGCCATCGGGGATGTTCGGCGCGGGCGCTTCCTCGATGAGTTTTTGGTGACGACGCTGGGTCGAACAGTCACGATCGCCGAGGTAGACGGCGTTGCCGTGCGCGTCGGAGAACACCTGGTTCTCGACGTGGCGCGGCTTGGTGAGGTACCGCTCCATGTAGCACTCGTCGCGGCCGAAGTAGGCCTGCGCTTCGCGCTGGGCCGATTCGAGTTGCGCCGCGGCGAGGTCGGCCGATTCGACGACCTTCATGCCTCGCCCGCCGCCGCCGTAGGCAGCCTTGATCGCGATCGGGTACCCGAACTCCTTGCCGAACGCGAGGACCTCGTCGACGTTGGTGATCGGCACCGTCGTTCCCGGAACCGACTCCACGTGCGCGCGATCGGCGGCGAGCCGCGACGAGATCTTGTCGCCCATGACCTCGATGGATTCGGGGGGAGGCCCGATCCATGTGACTCCGGCGTCGATCAGCGCACGGGCGAAGTCGGCGTTCTCCGAAAAGAAGCCGTAGCCGGGGTGCACGCCATCGGCGCCGGATTGGCGAATCGCCGCCAGAATCGCCTCGGTGTTGAGGTAGCTCTCGGCCGCGGTCTGACCGCCGAGGGCGTACGCCTCGTCGGCGTAACGCACGTGGAGTGCATCACGGTCGAGATCGGAGTACACCGCCACGGTGGCGATGCCGAGTTCGCGACACGTCCGCATGACTCGGACGGCGATCTCGCCACGGTTGGCGGTCTAGATCTTGGTCAGCACCGGAGGGCTCCGTTTGGGGTCGTGGGTCGTCGGGTTCGGCCAGGAGTCTGGACAACTCATCGGCGGTCCGGAACGCACCACCAGCAAGCCGAGCGCGCAGGCCAGAGGAGCTGGCCCGACGAGCGGGTTCGTATCCTACGGGTGATGGCCGCGGCCCCCTCCAACCCACCAGCGTCCTCCCGACCGGCGCGCCCGGCATCGCCGCCGGAGCGTGCCAACCCCCCGGCCGCGGCGCGTTTCGGTCCGATCGAACGATTCGCCGAGATCGATTCGACGAACCGGTACCTCCTCGACGCGGCCGTCGCCGGCCGTCGCAGCGCTGGCGCGGTTGCGGTTGCCGATCGGCAGACCGCCGGTCGTGGCCGGCTCGGGCGCACCTGGACGGCGCCGCCGGGCGGATCGTTGCTCGTCTCGGTCCTGCTCGGTGCGCCCGCCAACCCGAACGAGCGTCATCTGCTCACGCTGTCCGCCGGGATTGCCGCGGCCGAGGCCGTCACGACCCTCACCGACGGCCATGTCGCTCCGCGACTCAAATGGCCGAACGACCTCGTCGTCGACGACCGCAAACTCGCGGGCGTCCTCGCCGAATCGGTCGGCGGCCACGTCGTTGTGGGGATGGGTCTCAACATCGATTGGCCAGGCGTGCCCGACGAGCTGATCGGTATCGCAACCGCGTTGAACCTCGCGGGTGCGGTGCCGCCGCCGACCCGCGACTCGGTGCTCGATCTCTGGCTCGACCGCTGGCACGGGTGGTTGGCGGTCGCCGAAGCTCCCGCCGGTCCTGAGCGAGTTGTCGCGGCCGCCACGCGCTTGAGCGCGACGATCGGCAGTTCGGTTCGAGTCGAGCTCGCCTCGGAGCGGTTCGAAGGGCTTGCCGAACGAATCACCGATGCCGGTCATCTCGTCGTGGTCACCGACGCCGGACCGCGCGAGGTGAGCGCGGGCGATGTCGTGCACCTCCGGCCGCGCTCAGCCGGAGGCCTGCCCGACTCACACGGGTGATAACGGTCGCGCGTCGCCCGCTCGATGTGTTGTTTCCGGCCATCGCCACCGATCTGGGTGGCGAACGGCGGCGGGGTTGGCGATGCGGGGTTGGCGATGCGGGGTCGGCGGTCTTGCTGATATCGCCGTCGATCACGGGTCGAGGTTGCGGGCAACGAGCGCCCGAAACGCGTCCGTCAGTCGTTCGGTGATCGGGCCGGGTGCGTGCGCGAGCGGTTGTCCATCGACCTGCGCGATCGGCTGGGCTTCGCGTGTCGTCGACGACAAGAACGCTTCGTCGGCCGTCGCAACCTCGGCCATCCCAACGTCGGCTTCGCGCGCGTCGACGCCGATGTGATGCGCGAGTTCGAGCATCAGCCCACGGGTGACGCCGGCCAGGCATCCGGCGGTGAGCGGCGGCGTGCGGAGGACGCCGCGGTGGACGACGAACACGTTCGATCCTGTTGCTTCGCAGAGGTTTCCCGAGGTATTGGCGAACAACGCCTCGCCCGCGCCTCGTTGTTCGGCGAACGCGAGCGCCCGGACGTTCGCCGCGTACGAGATCGTCTTCAGACCCGCCGTTGCCGACCGCTCGTTGCGGGTCCACGGCGCGATGACGACGTCGGCCGCGCCGTCCCACGGCGTGAACGGCCACGCGGTGATCCATGCTCGTGGGGTCGCGCCGGCCCGACTCGAACCCGGCGGCCCCTCGCCGCCGCTGATCGTGATACGCAGGCGCCCGTCGTCGAGTCCGTTCGCGCCGACGACGTCGTCCGCCGCGGCGCGCAAGGTGTCCGAATCCGGGACGGCGAGCCCGAGCGCTTCTGCAGACGCGATCAGGCGTTCGTAGTGCCGGCGCCAGGCGAACGGCACGCCGCGGTAGACGCGCAACGTCTCGAAGACGCCGTCACCCACGGTGATGCCGCGGTCGAGAGGTGAGATGCGCGCCTCGTCGAGGTCGACGATCGTGCCGTCGATCCAGAGTTTCACCGGAGCCTGCCGTCGGGCGTCGCTCGTCGTCGTGGCATCGTCGAACGACCGGTCATGTCGGCCCCGCCCGACCGGCACGGTGTTGGCGCCCGGAGGTGGATGCAGAGTCGTGGGCGCTCGAACCGGTTGATGGGTTGCGTTCGTCGCGGTCGCCGCTGGCGCTGCCGCGTGCGGTTTCGAGCAGGCGGCGGGCCTTCAACTCGGTCTCGTCCCATTCGGATTCGGCCGACGAGTCGGCGACGATGCCGCCGCCGACGCCGAGGTCGGTGTGGCGAGCGGTCACAGTGAACGTGCGGATCGCCACGGCGACCTCGGCCCGGCTGGTGTCGTGGTCGACCCAGCCCGTCGCGCCGCAGTACACGCCGCGGCGGACCGGTTCGAGGTCTTCGATGATCTGCATGACCGAAGGCTTCGGTGCACCTGTGATCGACGCGGCGGGGAACATCGCGCGCATGACGGCTCCGAGCGTCACGCCGGCGCGTCGACGGCCCGTGACCGTGCTCACGAGATGATGGAGGCCCGGGTGCGATTCGAGCGCCATCAACTCGGTGACCGCGACGGTTCCTGCAATGCACACTCGACCGAGGTCGTTGCGGGCCAGATCGACGATCATCACGTGCTCGGCCCGATCTTTCGCCGAAGTCCGCAACGGTTCGGCATCGCGGTGGGTGCCCTTGATCGGTCGGGTCGTGAGGTCGTCGTGATCAATGCGCAAGAACAACTCCGGTGACGCGCCGACCACCGCGAGCGCCGGTCCGCGGGTGCCGAATCTGAGCAGGCAGGCGTGCGGTGCCGGGTTGTGGTGATCGAGGGCGACGAAGAGCTCGACGGGATCGACGGCGCGATCGTGCGTGAGCCGTCGAGTCAGGTTCACTTGGTAGCAGTCGCCGGCATCGAGATGGCCATGGATCGCGCGTTCGGCGGCGCGATAACGGTCGAAGGTGAGGCTGCTCGTCCAACGATCGGCCCGCAGACGCTGGGCGACGGTGGTTCGTCGCCCCGACGCGCGCCAGCGAGCACGTTCGAGTTCGACGCGTCCGTCGCCGTTCCCGACGATCTCGGACGTCCCGTCGGGGTAGAGCCGGAGTCGAGCATCGAACCGGGCCATTGCGAGATCGGGGATTCCCCGGTCGTCGTCGGTTCGGTCCTCGATGGGTTCGACGGCGCGTCCGAGGTCGTATCCGCAGAACCCGGCCCACCAACCGCCGGTTTCGATCCGGTCGAGTGCGGCAAACGCCCGGTCGCCGTCGGCAACGACGACTTCGGCGGGCCGCGTCGCGATGACGGTCGTCGCGCCATCTCGCACCACCACACCACCGGCCTCGGGCGCGAGTTCTCGCAAGATCGCGGCGAACGGCGTCGGGTCCACGAGCCCAACGGTAACAACCCAACCCGGCGATCGGCCGGGTTCTCGCACGTGATTGCGCGAGCATTCCCCGATGGACGTCGAACTCACCGCCGAACAAGCTGCGTTCCGAGATGTCGTGCGGGACTTCGCCGACCGCGAGATCGTGCCCCACGCCGAAGAATGGGACCGCGATCACCTGTTCCCGGTCGACACGGTGCTCGCGATGGGACGGCTCGGGCTGTTCGGGCTCGTCTTTCCCGAGGAGTACGGCGGCGCGGGTGCAGACTTCGTCACCTACTGCCTGGCGCTCGAAGAGATCGCGCGTGCCGACTCGTCGATGGCGATCACGCTGGAAGCAGGGGTGAGCCTCGGTGCCGCCCCCTTCTTCTACACGGGCACGGAGGCCCAGAAGCAGGAGTACCTCATCCCGATGGTTGCCGGCGAGGTGCTGGGCGCATTCGGCTTGACCGAGGCCGAGGCGGGCAGCGACGCGGGCAACACGCGCACGACAGCACGACACGACGACAGCACCGGCGAGTGGGTTGTCGACGGTGGCAAGACCTTCATCACGAACTCGGGAACCCCCATCACCAAGTGCGTCACGATCACGGCGCGCACGGGGCCGGGCGAGATCAGCAACATCGTGATCGACGCCGGGACGCCCGGGTTCGACGTGATGGCCCCGTACCGAAAGATGGGCTGGCATGCGAGCGACACCCACGAGCTGGTGTTTCGCGACTGTCGCGTTCCGGTCGACCAGCTGTTGGGCGAACGGGGTCAAGGATTCAAGACCTTCTTGCGGATCCTCGACGATGGAAGGATTGCGATCGCCGCGCTGGCCGTGGGGGTTGCGCAAGCCTGCCTCGATCACAGCCTCGAACACGCGAAGACGCGCAACGCGTTCGGAGGGCCGATCGGTCGGTACCAATCGATCGCGTTCAAGTGTTCCGACATGGCCCTGGCGGTCGAGAACGCTCGCAACCTGGTGCACAAGGCGGCCGCGATGCGCGATGCCGGGCGACCGATTCGCCGCATTGCCGCTATGGCGAAGCTCTATGCGACCGAAGCGGCGGTCACTGCGACGCGAGATGCCGTGCAGATCTTCGGCGGGTATGGCTTCATCGACGAAACGCCGGTGAGTCGGTTCTATCGAGACGCCAAGATCCTCGAAATCGGGGAGGGGACGAGCGAGATCCAGCGGCTCGTGATCGCGCGCGACCTCGGGTTGCCCGTCGAGTGAACCCGGGCGCCCGCCTGCACCGGATCTTCCTGCAAGCGGAGCGCGACCCGAACCGGTCGGTCGACGCCGGTACGATCCAACGGCGGTGGCTCCCCGACGTACACGACAACTCCGCGCGCTCACCGTTCGGTTGGGAATCGCGTTGCTCTGCTCGACGATCGTCGTGTCTGGCGCATGGGCGGCCACCCACAAGGCGGCCGATGACATCTTCGACGGAACGCCCATCGCCGAGGTCGATCCCGAATCCCTCGCCAAGCCCGAACTCGACGAGGACCCGGGCGACCCGACCAACTACCTGATCGTCGGGAGCGACAGTCGATCGGGGCAAGGTGACGACTCGGGTGACCGATTCGGCGACGTCGGTGGGCAACGCAGCGACGCGATCATGGTGATCCACGTGATTCCACGTGAGAAGCGGGCGATCGCGCTCTCGTTTCCCCGCGACCTGGTCGTCGAGATTCCCGGTATGGGTACCGAGATGATCAACTCGGCGTACAACACCGATCGCGGCGGCGGCCCCGACCTGCTCGTCCGCACGATCACGCAGAACTTCGGGATCCCGATCAATCACTACCTCGGGGTCGACTTCGCTGGGTTCGAGAGCATCGTCAACGCGATCGGCTACGTCGACATCTACTTCCCGGCGCCCGCGTACGACCGCTACACCGGACTCAGCGTGATGTATTACGGCTGCGGACACCTCGACGGGACCCAGGCACTCAACTACGCGCGTTCGCGCCACTACCACTACTACGACTTCGAAGACGAGGAGTGGAAGTCGGACCCAACCTCCGATTTCGGACGCATCCGCCGTCAGCAGTACTTCTTGCGATCGTTGATGCAACGGGCGCTGGAGCGCACGTCACGTCAGCCGTTCAAGGCGGTCGATCTCGCCGGCCGACTGGCGGATCTGGTCGAACGAGACCCGAACTTGCGGATCGACGATGTGACCAAGATCGCGAAGGTGTTCGCGAAGGCCGACCCCGCCGCGATCGAGATGTTGACCGTCCCCGTCCAGTCCGGCGGCGGTGGGCTCGTGTTGCGCGCCGACGAGGCCCAACCGCTCTTCGACCGATTCCGGCTCGAGCCGGCCGTGCCGGTCACGGTCGACGTGGACTACTCCAAGTTCACGATCGACGTGCTCAATGCCAACGCCGAGACGGGCGCGGCGCAGGTCGCGATGGGCGAACTCGCGGCACTCGGTTTCGGGCGCGGCCTGGTGGGCGATGCCCAGTCGGTGACCCGCACCGAGTTGCGATACGCGACCGAAGAAGGCCGGGCCGCGGCTGCGTTCGTGCAGTTGTTCCTTGGTGGTGTCGGCGTTCCGGTCGAAGTCGACGATCTCGGCAGCGATGCCGACGTGGTGCTCGTCCTCGGCCCCGACTTCGACGCCGTGCGCGATCCGGGCGTCGATGCTGGGACCACGACATCGAGCCCTTCGTCGGTGCCGGGAGGCGCAGGACCCGACCCGACGACGGAGGCCCCCGAGACCACGATCGCACCGACGACCACGACCATCGCGCCGAACCCGGGGACGCCGCCCGCCGACTCGACGGACCCGATCGGCGACCAACGCGTCGGGTGCAGCCCGTTCGAATGAACGCACGCCGCGCCGGTCTTCGCGCGCTCCTCGGTCGGTTCGCCATCGCGCTGTTCGCGAGTATCTGGCTCGTCGCGGGCGGCATCGGGTATGCGATTTGGTTGGCGAACGACACGATCGACAAAGGCCAGCGAGAGGATCTCGATCTCGTCGAAGCGCCACGGGGCGAACCCGCGAACTTCTTGATCATCGGTTCCGACACGCGCGAGTTCGTCGACACGGACCTCGAATCCGAACAGTTCGGCGACCCCGCCGAACAGGGTGGTCAGCGCTCCGACACGATGATGGTCGTCCACGTCGATCCGCAGACCGAACGATCGATCGTCGTGTCGTTCCCGCGCGATCTGTGGGTGTCGATTCCTGGCGAAGGGGAGGCCAAGCTCAACTCGGCCTACGCGCGTGGTGGCGCGAAACTCGCGGTCGAGACGATCGAGAGCAATTTCGACATCACGATCAACCACTACCTCGAGGTCAACTTCGCTACGTTTCGAGAGGTCGTCGACGGCATCGGGACAGTCGATCTGTTCTTTCCCACGTCGGCGCAAGATCAGGTGACCGGTCTGCGCGTGCCGAACCCCGGCTGTGTGGCCCTCGACGCCGAGCAGGCGCTGGCGTACGTGCGATCACGCTCGTACGAGTACTACGACTCCGACGGCGAATGGAAGCAAGATCCGACGGCCGACATCGGACGGATTCGCCGCCAGCAATACTTCGTGCGTTCGTTGATGGATCAAACCGTTCGGGTGGCTGCGCGCAGTCCGCTGCGGGCCAAGCGGTTGTTGGAACGCACCGTCTCCAAGTTGAAGTTCGACAGCCAACTCGACCTACAAGACATTCATGCGCTGTACGAGGCCTTCCGCTCGACCGACGCCGGCGGAGTCGAGATGCTGACCATGCCCGGCGATCTCGATCGCAGCGCCGACGGGGAGTCGATCCTCGTGCTTCGGCGCGACGACGCCGAACCGATTCTGCGCAAGCTCCGGGCGCTCGATCGTGACCAGCCGAAGCCCGCCGACAAGGACGGCGATGACGAGGTTTTACGCAACCGGGTCATCGTCGGCGTCGAGAACGGATCGGGCGTGCAGGGGCAAGCTGCGAACGCCGCTGATGGTTTTTCCGATCTCGGTTACGGCCGCGGCGGGGCCGTCAACGCCGACCGTGACGACTACGAAACCACGCTCGTCCGCTACCGCACCGGTCATCGCGATGCCGCCGAACTCGTCGCGAGCGATCTCGTGGCCGGGGGCGATCTCGTCGAAGACGACGAGATCGAGTTCGATGTTGTCGTGGTGCTGGGGCGCGATTACGTCGGCGTCGCCGAACCTGAAGGTCCGGTGACAACCGCGGCGACACCGACCACCGACTCGACCGTGTCGAGCGGGCCGCCGCCGAACCCGGGCTCGACCCCTGGCGTCACCGTCCCGCCGAGCGAAGCCGGTCGTCCGCTCGTCGGCTGCGGGTAATCCACCCTCGCCGGCGCGCCCAGCGGTGTGTGACCGGCCGTCCCGGGAACCGACGACACGCTGGCATCGTCGGGGTGACCGGAATCGTCGGGGTGACCGGAATCGTCGGGGTGATACGGGCGACTCCGTACACTGGTGCTGCACGTGGACGATGAGATGGCGGGCCTTGCGATTCGCCGCTGCGTCCCGCGGCAACGCCGTGGGTCGAGCTCGAACGAACCGTACGAATGGAGGGCAGCCATGCAAGCCGATGCGCGATGAAGGTCGGTGTGATCGGCTCGGGGTACGTCGGCTTGACGAGCGCGGCGTGCCTGGCCCACATGGGCCACGACGTGGTCGCCGCCGACCTCGATCCCGACCGGGTGGCGCGGCTCAACAAGGGCGATGTCCCCATCCTCGAAGAAGGCCTGCCGCGGCTGGTGGCCGAGGGGTTGGCGTCGCGACGGTTGCGATTCGTCGTGGGCGCGCCGAACGCGGCACGCGACGCGGAACTCGTGCTGATCTGTGTCGCGACGCCCCAAGGTGATGACGGCTCCGCAGACATGTCCTTCGTCGCGGCCGCCGCCCGCGAGATCGCTCCGGTGTTGCGTCCCGGAACCGTTGTCATCAACAAGAGCACGATGCCCGTCGGCAGCACGCGGTTCGTGCACCGTGTTCTCCACGAAGCCGCCGGCGGTCAACTGGATCGCGTGACCGTTGCGTCGAACCCCGAGTTCTTGCGCGAGGGTCAAGCAGTACGCGACTTCTTGAACCCCGATCGCATCGTCGTCGGCTGCGACGACCCAGAGGGCGCCGTCAAGGTGAGCGACCTCTACCGATCGATGCGCGCGCCGGTGATCGTCACCGACCCGGCGTCGGCCGAGATGATCAAGTACGCGTCGAACGCGTTTCTCGCGACGAAGATTTCGTTCATCAATGCAATCGCAAACCTCTGCGAAGCCGTCGACGCGGATGTGCGTGAGGTCGCGCTGGGAATGGGCTACGACCCACGCATCGGATTTCAGTTCTTGCATCCAGGGCCGGGCTACGGCGGATCGTGCTTTCCGAAGGACACGGCCGCGCTGTTGCACACCGCGCAACGGCACGGCTACGACTTCGCGTTGCTCGAGGGCGTGATCGCGGTCAACGAACGGCAATACGACCTCACGGTCGACAAGCTGCGCTCGGCGGTCGGTGGGGAGTTCGCCGGTGCCGTGGTCGGTGCTTGGGGGCTGACCTTCTAGGCAGACACCGACGACATGCGGGATTCGCCAGCTGTGCACATTCTCCGCAAAGCTCTCAACGAGGGAGCAACGGTACGAGTGTACGACCCGGCTGCGGGTGAGTACGCCCCTGAGTACCTCGCCGGTGCACAAGTTTGCTCCGATCCCTACGAAGTCGCCGACGGTGCCGATGTATTGGCCGTGTTGACCGAATGGGACGAGTTCCGCTGGAAGGATTTCGACCGCGTGCGCGCGGCGATGCGCAATCCCCACATCGTCGATGCCCGCAATTTGCTCGACCCCGCTGCCCTCCGCCGTCGCGGCTTTGGCTACGTCGGCATCGGTCGCTGATCGGGTGACTCGATGACATCTTCGGCCACTGGCTCGCAGCGCATTGTGATCACCGGGGGAAGCGGCTTCGTCGGTTCGCATCTGTGCGACGCGTTGATCGCCCGCGGCGATCGGGTGGTGTGCGTCGACAACTTGTGTACCGGGCGACGGGCGAACGTCGAGCACCTCATCGGAAACCCAGCATTCGAGTTCCATGAGGTCGATGTCATTCGCGAACTCCCCGTCGACGGCCCGGTCGACGCGGTGATGCACCTGGCGAGTCCGGCGAGTCCGCCGGAGTACCTCAGGATGCCGCTCGAGTCGCTCGATGTCGGCTCCATCGGAACCCGCCGCGCCCTCGATTTGGCCTTGCGGCACAAGGCTCGATTCTTGCTGGCCTCGACCGTGAGGTCATCATCGTCGACGACGGCAGCACCGACGGCACCCGCGAGGTCCTCGACCAGTTGGGCGACTCGACGGTC
>SXIR01000073.1 GCA_005772765.1 Actinomycetota bacterium | reverse complement strand
GTCCATCTCGTCGAAGAACACGATGACCGGCACGCCCTCCTCGCTCTTTTCGCGCGCCCGCTGGAAGATCAGGCGGATCTGGCGCTCGGTTTCGCCGACGTACTTGTTGAGCAGTTCGGGGCCCTTGACGTTCAAGAAGTAGCTCTTGGTCTTCGCGTTCCCCGTCTTTTCGGCGACGCGCTTGGCCAGGCTGTTCGCGACCGCCTTCGCAATGAGCGTCTTGCCGCAGCCCGGAGGGCCGTACAACAAGATCCCCTTCGGAGGCTGCAAACCGTGCTCGCGGAACAAGTCGCCGTGCAGATAGGGCAGTTCGACCGCGTCCTTGATCATCTCGATCTGGTCGTCGAGTCCGCCGACGTCGTCGTAGCTGACATCGGGCACTTCCTCGAGGACGAGTTCTTCGGCTTCGGGCCTGGGCAACTTCTCGAGCAACAAGCCAGATCGGCTGTCGAGCAACACATGGTCGCCCGAACGGAGTTTGACGTCGAGGAGCGAATCGGCGAGTTCGCACACGCGCTCTTCGTCAGCGCGACCGATCACGATGGCCCTGCGGCCGTCGTCGAGCAGGTCCCGGAACGTGACGATCTCGCCCGCGCCGTCGCCCTGACGGGCCTCGACCACGTTGAGGGATTCGTTGAGGACGACTTCTTGGCCACGCACGAGATCGGCGGTGTCGATTTCGGGGTGCGCGCTCACCCGCATCTTGCGGCCGGCGGTGAACACGTCGACGGTGTCGTCGTCGTTGGCGCCGAGAAAGATCCCGTAGGCGCTCGGCGGCATGGTCAGCTTTTCGACTTCTTCGCGCAGCGCCGCGATGTGCTCGCGGGCTTCACGCAGGGTTGCGGAGAGCTTCTCGTTCTGCGAGACGGCCTGTTGCAGCTGGCCCTTCGTCTCGAGCAGTCGTTCTTCGAGCGTCCGGACGCGTTTGGGCGCATCTTGGAGCCGTCGCCGCAGCACGACGATCTCTTCTTCGAGCGTCGTGATCTGTTCGTGCAGATCACGCGCCTGGCTCGCGAGTGCCTCGTCGTCGGCTCCCGCCTCCCCCGACTCGGCTCCGCGCGTCGACCGTTGCCGGTCTGCCCCGCCTCGCTCCGACGCCATGAGCACCTCCTCGGTCCCCGACGACCCTATGTCCGGGTCGGTCGCCGCTTCGTGCATTGCTGAGCCGTTTCGGTTCAGGGTTGCCCCGAGCCATCCGATACGGTTTGCGGCGAGCTCTTATCGGCCACTCGACCGGCAAGTGAGGAAACCAAGCATGAAGGTCTGGATCGACCAGGATCTGTGCACCGGAGACGGTCTCTGCGAAGAGATCTGCCCCGACGTGTTCACGTTGCTCGATGACGGTCTGGCGTACGTGAAGGAAGGCGACAAGGTCTTCAACCCTGGCGGGCCCGAGGGCCTCGCCAACTTCGCGGACAATCTCACCGATGCGGTCGTCGAGTCCGCCGAGGAGTGTCCCGGCGAGTGCATCTTCATCGAAGCCGACTGATCACCCGATTCGTCCCAGCTCGATTGCGGCGCCCCTGCGCAGGTCACCTGCGCAGCAGGCGCCGTTGTCGCGTGACCGTGCCTGGCCGCAGCGACCAGCGGTCAGCGGACACATCGATCGGTACTGACGCCGTCCGGCGTGCGCGTCGCGCCGAGCGCGTCGACGAGTTCGTCGTGATCGAGGGCGTAGGCAGTGTCGTTCGACGCCGGGTCCGTCGCGAACACCAACGCGACGAGGCGGCCCGACTCGTCGATCACGGGCGCGCCTGAATCGCCCGGGACCACCTCGGCGGCCAAGACGACCACGTCGCGCACCGACCGACCGTCGCGATAGATGTCGGTGCCGTTGGCGCGAATGGTCTTTCCGATTCGTGCCGGGCTGATCTTCAGCGAGCCGCCGCCCGGGAAGCCGAACACTGCGGCCCGCGCCCCCTCCTCGGGCCTTGCGAGCGTGAGCGGTTGCGCGTCGAGCGACGGCACCGCCAACAACGCAATGTCGTGGATCGGATCGAACGCGATCACCGTCGCTGCGTGTTCGAGACCCGATCCGTCCACCACCGTCGTGACGTCTTCACCCGCGACGACGTGAGCGTTCGTGACAACCAACCGGTCTTCGACGACGGCTCCCGATCCGTCGAGCACCTGGTCGCAGGCGACGCCGGTGACGCGCACGACCGACGAGCGCACCTGTGCGATCGTCGCGGCGTCGAGCGCATCGTCGGGCGGCTCACCCGGATCGGGTGGCGCGTCCTCTCGGCCCAACGCGGCGGGAAACGGTGCATCCGCGATTGCGCGGCCCCACGCCTCGAACACGTCCGGAGGTGCCGGTGCCACTTCCACCACACCGACGACCAGCGAGTCCCGGGCGGCTCGTGCCGGCCAACCGGCCGCGACTGCGAGCGAAGGCAGCAGCATCCACAGGACCACCACGACGCCGCCGACACCGAGTCCGGCACCGCCGGCCCGCTCGGCGTTCGACAGTGTCGCCTCGGGGCGTCGGCGATGCAGCCGCGCGCCCAGCAACCAGCCGAGTGCCTGGCCCGTCGCGCTACACAACACCAAGAAGACGAGCGCGACCGTGACACGGGTATCGGCGTCTCGGCCACCGAAACGGCCGACGACCGGAGCCACCAACGGAACCGCGACGAGCAGCCCGAGAGCGACGCCCAACCACGCCAGGCTGCGCGCCATCAGGCCCAACCGCCATCCGCCGATCGCGGCCACGCCCATCGCAACGATGAGCGCGAGATCGAGCAGGTTCACGATCGGGTCGTTACTCCGACTCCGGGACGAGCAGGCGGGCTGTCGTCAAGAACCCGGTATGGGCGACCATGCGGTGGTCGGGTCGCACCGATTGTCCCTCGATGTGCCAGCCGCGGTGCAGCACTTCGATCGTCTCGGCCATGCCGAAATTGGATTGTTCGAGGGTTTCGCGCAGGCGGGCAACTTGCAAGATCGTCGGAAGATATGACAACAAGATGCCGCCGGGCCGCAGCGCGTTCGCCGCGTGGGGCACCACCTGCCATGGTTCGGGGAGGTCGAGCAGGATGCGATCGAGATCGGTTTCGTCGATGCCTTGGTAGATGTCGCGCACCTCGACGCGCAAGCGCGGGTCGGGGCCGAGATACGCCTCCACGTTGCGTTGAGCGCGTAGGGCGAAATCGTCACGAATTTCGTAGCCGACCACCGAACCGTCCGGGCCGAGTGCTCGCAGCAACGCGGTTGTCAGTGCGCCCGAACCGAGCCCGGACTCGAGTACCTGCGCGCCAGGGAACACGTCGGCCAAGATGAGAATCGGCCCGATGTCCTTCGGATAGATCACCTGGGCGCCACGCGGCATCTCGAGGATGTACTCGCCCAATGTCGGGCGCACCACGGTGAACCGTTGCCCCATCGTCGTACGTACCGTGATTCCTTCGTCGCGACCGATGAGATCGTCGTGCGACAAGATTCCGGCGTGCGAATGGAACGCACCGCCGGCCACCAACGTGACGAGATGTCTGCGCTTCTTGGCATCGATCAGCAGGACGCGCTCACCGGATTGCAGATATCGATTCATACCGGCCTCCGACCGATCGAGACCGGGATTGCGTCGGAGCGCGTCGCACGCGCCTGCAATCGGCAGAACGCGCACTCACCGGCCGGCGTCGGCGAACCGCAAACGGTGCACGCCTCGAGGGCGTCGCGCTCTTCGACAACGGCGTCGGCGAAATGCTGGTGCGCCTTGTCGAAGAAGTGGAAGAGGAACGCGGCTTTCGCACCTGGGGACGAGTCCTCGAGCCGATTCAGCAGCTCCTTGTAGTGCAGATGGCGGTTCCCGACCGCCATTGGACACTCGTCGAGGATGTAGTCGATGCGTTGGGTCACGCAGTACGCGGCCATCTCACGCTCGCCCAAACGAACGAGCGGCTTGACCTTCTTCGCGAATCCCTCGGCCGCGGGGAGCACTGGGTACTGGCGTCCGAGGTATTCCGCATCCCAGCGCAACGTGTTGCCGAACAACACAGCGGCTTCGTCATCGAGGTTGTGGCCGGTCGCAACGACATCGAAACCGAGTTGGGTCGCGGCCTGGTTGAACAGGTGTCGCTTCGACAAGCCGCACGCGCTGCAGGGTGCCCGCCGCGCCGCGCGCGAACCATCGGGAATGTCGAAACCGACATCGCCGGGAAGATCGACCTCGTGCAGCACCAGTCCGAACCGCGTCGCGAAATCTCGGGCGAACCGACCCGACTCGTCGCTGTAGTCACCGATTCCGAGCCCGAGGTACAGACCTTCGGCGGCGTAGCCGAGCTCGTGGAGGATGTGCCACAACGCGAGGCTGTCCTTGCCGCCGGACACCGCGACCAGAACCCGTTCTCCACGTTCGATCATGTCGAAGTCGTGGATCGCTCGTTTCACTTGCTCGTGACAGTGACGCCAGAAACAGTCCTTGCAGAACGCGGCGTTGTGACGACGTAGATCGATGATCGCCGGTTCACGGCAGCGACGACACTTCACGTGGCACCACCCGATGTCACCGAGCGAACCTCGATCTCGTCGGTGTCGGCCAACCGCACGTCGTGCGGAACGAGCTCGTCGTTGATGATGACGATGACCGATTCGGGCACGATGTCGAGCTGCGCCAACAGTGCGCCGACGGTCTTGGGCCCGGTGACCTCGATGTCGCGTGTGGGATTGCGGAGGCGGACCTTCATGAGCGGCGCGACGACTTGGCCTTCGGCGCCGACGCTCGGATCTCCCAGACTTCGCCCGGAGCAAGTTTGTGGCGGTAGACCACCTCGGGTTTCGGGTTGCTCAGCCGACGCAGGAATCGCACGCCGGTGATGGTGATCGCCAACGCCAAGTATGGCTGCGATCCACCGAGACCGCGTCGCCACGCGGTCGAACGCAAGCGCTTCGAGTAGTACGACACATCGAGTCGCGGCATCGATCGCTCGATTCAGACTCGTCGGATCTCGACGATGGTCGAACGCTTGCGGCCTTTGCGTCGACCCAATACGAAGGCACCGAGGACCAACACGGCGCCAACCGCAACGGCGGCCGCCAACGCGGTCGATTTCGCCTGCTGCACGCCATCGTTGACCGGACCACTCAGGTCCCGCAGCTTGGCGCGGATGTCGTCGGGGGTGATCGGACGATCGATCCCCGGACGCGCCTCGCGATTGCGCGAGGAGTTCGTTACCGTCATCGTTGCTTCCCCTTCTTGCCCTTCGCCGCCTTGGCGGATCCCGAGGTGGCGTCAGCATTGTTGGGCGGGCGAGCCGCGGTGAACGAGACCCCGGCACCAACGGCGAGCGCCCCGATCACGATGGCGTAGGCGGCCAACCGCGACCAAGGACCGTCGAGCCAGGTCGTCTCGGTCTGCAACAACCGCAACGTGCCAACCGCGAGGAACGCCACGCCGATCGACGACACGAGTGCGCCGCCGACACCGAAACCGAGGTGCCGTCCGGAAGACTTGATCGGGTCGAGGGTTTCCTGCTTGACGTAACCGACGACGAGTTCCTTCAGGTCCTCGGCTTGTCGCTTGGGTGTCTTGTCACGCATCGGGCCGCACACTATTCGGCCTGGCCGCGATCAGTCGGGCCGTCCCGAGCCGGCCGCGCTCCGACCACGAACGACGCATTCGGAGCGCGCCTCGAGGGCCGCGCCTCGGCTCGTCAATCCCACAATCCGTCAAGCGTCGGCGCAACTGGGTAGCCGAGCAACGCCGTGACCATCGCGGTTTGGAGATCTTGTCCCTGCTCCTGCGAGAAGCTGCCGCCGGCGAGGAAGGCAAAACGGATCTCGGGACGAACCTCTGTGCCGTCGAGCACGCCGGCCAGACCGACCACGCCGTTCAGCTGCCCGGTCTTGGCGTGCACGATGCCGGCCAGCTCGGTTCCGACCCAGCGCACGGCGAGCGTGCCGGACTCCGCGGCGTCCGGGTAGCCGTCGTCGACCACGTCGGGTGCCACTTCGACCGCGTCGAGCAACGCGCGGCAGGTCAGCCGCGCCTCCGGCGACAGGCCCGACCCGTCGAGCGGCACCATTGCCGAGCGATCGATGTCGTACTCGGTCATCACCTCGACAATGGCCGCGACACCCTCAGGTGTCGTCGCGGCGCGTTCGTCGGCAATCGCGATCTCGCGCGTGAGCATCTCTGCGACGGTGTTATCGCTACTGGTGAGCATCGCCGCCACGATGTCGCGCAACGGCGGCGATTCCAAGACGGCCAGCACGGGAAGATCGTCACCCGTCCCCGCGGGAGCCGCGGCACCGGCGTCGACGTCGATCGACGAGCGAACGAGTAACTCCTCGAGTTGGCGAGCGGCGTAACCGGCCGGGTCATCGACAGGGGACGGCGGCGTCAGATCGCCGAAGCCGTGGTTGACGTTGAGCGCAGCGATCGGGCCGACCTGACCCTCGCTGCGATAGTTCGGCTTCCACGTTTCCAGGTAGGCGGGCTCGAAGTAACGGCCGGATTCGCCGAGCACCGGTCCGTCGATCCGCGTGACCCCACGATCGACCAGCTGGTCGACGAAACCGTCGAGCGGTGTCACCGGGGTCGTCCGGAAGCGACTCGACTCGGCGAGGTAGTCGATGTAGCGCGGGGTCGCGAGCGTCGGATCACCACCGCCGACCATCACGACCGGACCCGCGACGACACCGTCGGCGTCGGGTTCGACGCCACGCAGTTCGGTGGTGAATCGATGATCGGGCCCGATCAGATCGAGCGCGGCGATGGCAGTGAGGATCTTCATTGTCGACGCCGGGGCCAGCGAAGCGTCAGGATCGACTGCCCCCACAAGACGGTGGCCGATCGACACGGCCGCGCACGCGCCTTCGCTGGGTATCGCGCCCTGTAGGCCAGCCGTGAGCCGATCGTCGGCGACCGCCGCACGCCAATACTGCGGCGCTCGACGCGGCGCGAACAACGGGATCTCGACCGCGCCGTTCGACGTGACTGGTTCCGATTGCACGTCAGAGACCGACAGCGCTTGACGGGCGGTCACACCTCCGCCGATGACGAGGAGCGCGCCGAGCGACACGCCGACGATCCGGCCTCGACGCGTGATTCCCATTGCGGTGGCCTCAGCGACCACGCCGCGTTCGGAATCGCGCGTCTCTCCAGAGGTGCTCGAGCGCTCGCACCGCCCGTTGCGACGTCGCGTAACACACCCGCTCGCTCGCCCGGACCGCGGCAGGGCCCGCGTTGTCACGGTCGGCGACCGCGAGTTCGGTGGCGGTGAGAATCGGCTTGCCCGTGCGTTGGGAGATCTCGGCGGCGGCCTCGGCAAATCGAGCGTCTTGGCGTTCGTGATACGCAACAATGCGTTCCAAACCGTGATCGGGATAGAAACGACCGGCTCGCATCAAGCGGGCCTGGTTGCTCTGGATTCCGAGTCCGAGATAGACGATCGCATCGACATCGGCGTGACCCGCCACGAGGTCGAGCACCTCGGGAATCGTGTCGCGCGTCTCCCCGCCCGCAAGGTCGATCGGGTTGTTGCGGCTCCAACGCGGCGGCAACTTCTCGTCGATCGCGGCGCGCAGGTCGTCGGGCAGGGCAACGAGCTCGAGTTCGCTGCGAGTAATCGCGTCGGCGGTGACGACACCCCACCCTCCGGCCGTGGTGACGACGACCGTACGCGGACCCTTCGGCCGCGGCTGGGTGGCGAACGTCGCCGCCGCTTCGAAGGCGTCTTCGACGTCGACCGCCCGCACGATGCCCGCCTGGCGGCACATGCCGTCGAACACTGCATCGTCGGCGGCAAGGCTCCCGGTGTGACTCGCCGCCGCGCGCGCTCCGCCCGATGTCGCGCCACCCTTCAGGACGACGAGGGGCTTCTTCGCCGCGATCGCCCGCAGTCGTTCGAACAAGGCGCGGCCATCGGTGACGCCCTCGAGGTAGGCGAGACCGACCGCGGTGTGCGGGTCGTCGGCGTAGAACTCCAGATAGTCGGCGATACTCACCGCGGCGGCGTTACCGGCGCTGACCGCGCGACTGACCCCAATGCCCGTCGCCGCCGCAAGGTTGTTGAACGAACTGACGAAGTTGCCGCTCTGGCTGGCGATGCCGATGCGGCCGGCCGGCGGGTACGGCGCCACGATCTGGGCGCACAATCTCGACGGGGTGCTGATGACCCCTTGCCCGTTCGGGCCCGCCAACAAGATGCCGAGTTCGTCGGCGAGTGCGACGAGTTCGGCTTCGGCGGCACGGCCGTCATCGCCGGCTTCGCCGTAGCCCGCGCTGGTCACGAACGCTGCACGTATCCCTTTCCGTGCGCACGCTCGGAGAAGATCGAGGTTCGCCGCGGCGGGCGTGCACACGAACACGAGGTCGTAGGTGTCGGCCGGAAGGTCGTCGATGTCGCCGACCGACTGCACGCCGAGAACTTCGATCCCTTCCCGATTCGTCGCCGCAACGGCTCCGTCGTACCCGCTCGCCAAGATGTTGTGCAGCGCAACGAATCCGAACTTGCCGGGGTGGCTGCTCGCGCCGGCGACCACGACCCCTTTCGGGTCGAACAATGCATCGAAACCGGAACGGGTCATCCGTTCACCTCGACCAGCGCGTCGACCGCGATCGGGCGCCCGTCGGCGGGCGCAACAATCAAAGGATTGAGATCGACGCTTGCGACCGCGTCGTCCGAACTGATCAGCGCGGACAGTCCCATGAGGACGTCGCAGAGCGCAGCGCGATCGACCGGCGGTTCGCCGCGAAACGCGTCGAGCAGCTTCTGGGTCGCGAGCTGCTCGATCATCTCCTCGGCATCCACACGCTCGATCGGCGCGAGTCGGATCTGTACGTCGGCGATCGCTTCGGCCAACACGCCACCCACCCCGAGCATCACGCAGGGACCGAATTGCTCGTCGCGCGTGGCACCGGCAATGAACTCGCGCGTGCCGCGCACCATCGGGGCGACGAGCAACTGCACCGGGCCGTCGTCAGGGGTTGCCCGGGCCAGGAGCTCGAGACCAGCGGCATCGACTGCGTCGGCACTGCCAAGGTTGAGCCGGACGAGCCCGCGCTCGGTCTTGTGGGCGATTGCGTCACCGCAGAGCTTGAGCACGACCGGAAATCCGATCGAGGTCGCGGCAGCGGCTGCCTCGGCAGCAGTGTCGACCGTGCGTTCGTCGAGCATCGGCACGCCGAGGGCCGCCAGTCGACGTTTGGAGTCCGCTTCGGAGAGAGTCACCATCGGCGTCGGACCCTACCGAAGTCCCCGTCCGTTTCGTGCCTAGACCGCAGCGTCGCGGCCTGACCAGTATTCGTCGCGCAGGATCCGCTTGAGGAGCTTGCCGCTGTCGGTTCGGGGCAACAGGTCCCGAAGTTCGTAGGCACGCGGCCGTTTGTATCCACCGAGCCGTGCTTCGACGAAGGCGCGCAGATCGTCGAGGTCGATCGTCTCGCCGACTTTGGCTTGGACGATGGCGTGGACGCGTTCACCCCACTCGTCGTCGGGAATTCCGAAGACCGCCGCGTCGAGCACCTGCGGGTGTGCGTAGAGCACCGCTTCGATTTCGGCGGGATAGATGTTTTCGCCTCCACGGATGATCATGTCGCGCAGACGCCCGCCGGCGACGACCAGCCGGCCATCTGGCCTCAGATACCCAAGATCGCCAGTACGCAGCCAGCCGCCGCCGATGATGGTCTC
>SXIR01000072.1 GCA_005772765.1 Actinomycetota bacterium | reverse complement strand
TCGAAACTCGATTTGGCGCGCCGCGGGTCTTGCGCCGCCTGCTGCCACTATGGCAATCGGCCGTACGCTCAGGGAATGAGTCTCCGGTTCGAATGGCGCGGCGCGTTCGCCAACGATGAGGTCAACGAGTTGCACGCGGCAGCCTTCGCGACGCGGGTATTTCGCGAGGACGAGTGGAACTGGGTCGAACTCACAGCGCAGCAGAGTCTGGGGTGGGTCGTCGCACGGGACGATCGAAGGCTTGTGGGGTTCGTGAACGTGATCTGGGACGGGCTCGCGCATGCCTGGATCCAGGACACGATGGTCGACCCCCGGGACCACCGCCGCGGCATTGGCACACAGCTCGTCGCGGAAGCCGTGTCAGCGACGCGACAAGCTGGATGCGAGTGGCTTCATGTTGACTTCGACGACGACCTTCGGAGCTTCTACTACGACGCGTGCGGGTTCCGCCCGACCAACGCTGGTCTGATCGCGCTGCAAGAGCGGTTCCAGGCCCCCACTAATCGACTCAGCGAGGAGTCTCACCCGAGAGCACCTCGATCGTGACTGCGCCGATTCGAGTCGCGTGCGATGCCGGATTGGGCTCGGCACCGAATCAGATCGCGAAGATCGCGACGCCGTCCTGGGCGACGCCGCTGATCTGCCAGAACTCGCCGCCGATCACGAGTTGCTCATCGGTCGCGTCAATGCCAAAGACGCCGTAGGTCGACTGGAACGTCGGGTTCCAATCGCTTTCGGTCGCGCCCGTTGCGGCGTCGACGGCGGCCAAGCGCGCGTCGGTCATGCCGTCGGCGCCGTCGTGGAAGCCCATGTACACGTTGTCGCCCGCGACCTTGACGGATTGAATATCGCCATGGGCATCCTCGTTCTGCCACAACTGCGCGCCAGTTCCGACGTCGTAGGCCTCGAGGTCGTTGCCCGTGTCGCCGGCATAGAGGACCGTCCCATCGATGCTCACGTCGAGTGACTTCACGTTCGAGTTCGCGCCCGAAAAGTCGGTGCCGACCGCCGCGACGGTTGTCGTCGACAACGCGACCAGCTTCGAACGCGATGTCCCCGCAATGGTGCCGAACGTGCCGCCGACGTACGCGGTCGTCGCGTCCGGAGACAAGTGGATCGACGTCACGTTGTTGTTGGCGTTCGGGTCCCATGCATCGAGGTCACCGGTGGTCACGTCGACGGCGGCAACACGATTGCGGGTCGTGCCATCCACCGAGGTGAACTGACCGCCGAAGAACACGCGAGACCCATCGGTAGCCACGGCATCAACGCGCGACCCAACGTCGGCGTTGAACGATGTCGATGCGACGCCGGTGGCAAGGTCAACCGATGCCAATCGGTTCCGCCACGCGCCACCGATCGAGATGAACTTGCCGCCGACGAACAAACTCGTACCGTCGCTCGCCAACGCCCGCACTTCCTTGTCCGGGTTCGGAGCGAACGTGAGGACCAACGCACCGGTCGTGACATCGAATGCGGCGAGGTTTTGGTACCCGTAGCTGATCCCGTTGTGCTTCACCTGGGTGAACGAACCGCCCACGTACACCCGGTCGCCGACAATCAGGGTCGCGTATGCGGTGCCCTTGACGTTGTAACTGTCGAGGGGCGCAGTCGGATACGGCACCGTCGCCGCGGCAACCGGCGCCGCGAAACCGATCACCGACGCGACCGCAACAACGATGGCCACACGCGAGGAACGCACCGTCCTCATGACACTGGCTTCATGACACTGGCTTCATGACGTTGGTCTCCAGTGCCGCCCGGAGATGCCACGCACCGTAGCCGGCTCACCACCTTGTGCGCAACGCGTAGAGTGCGCCGCGTGAGGGTCGACGCTGCGCTCATCGGTCACGAGTTGGGCGCCATTCCGGCCGAAGCCCGCCGGCTCGAAGGTCTTGGGTTCGACGGCGTCTTCACGTTCGAAGGCCCGCACGAGCCGTTCTTTCCCCTACTCCTCGCCGCTGAACACACCGAGCGGGTGGAGCTGACCACGGCAATCGCGATCGCGTTCGCTCGGACGCCAATGACGTTGGCGAACGTGGCCTGGGACCTGCAACAGATGTCACACGGCCGATTCGTCCTCGGCCTCGGGACCCAGATCCGCCCGCACATCGAGAAGCGTTTCTCGATGCCGTGGTCGCAGCCAGCCGCGCGCATGCGCGAACTCGTGTTGGCCCTCCGGGCGATCTTCGACCGTTGGCAGCACGGCACCCCCCTCGACTTTCGCGGCGAGTTCTACACCCACACGTTGATGACCCCGATGTTCGATCCCGGTCCATGCGAGCAAGGTCCGCCGCGTGTGGTGCTCGCAGGGGTCGGCCCACGCATGACCGAGGTCGCGGGCGAGGTTGCCGACGGCTTCATGGTGCACCCGTTCACGACGACGCGCTATCTCGAAGCAACCACCCGGCCCGCGTTGGCGCGCGGTCACGCCAACGCGACCGTGGCCCGGGCGTTCGAGATCGCGCTACCGGCAATGACGGCGATCGGCGACGACGAGGAAACGATCGACCGAGCGCTCGACGGGTTCCGCTACCGGCTCGCGTTCTACGGGTCGACGCCCGCCTACCGCCCGGTCCTCGACGCCCACGGGTGGGGTGAGCTGCAACCCGAACTCAACCGCCTGAGCAAACTCGGCGACTGGACAACGATGGTCACGTTGATCGACGACGAGATGTTGGCTGAGTTCGTCACGGTCGGATCGCTCGACACGATCGCCGACGCACTGCATGCGCGCTACGGCGGCCTGGTCGATCGCGTGGCGTTCGATGTCCCGACCGATGCCGACCCCGACCGAGTTCGCGCCGCCATCGACGCGATGCACCGCTGACTGCCCCGCAGCTCGAACACTCGGGGCGATCCGTCGATCAGGCGCTACCCGTTGCCGCGTGCTCGAGTTTGCGGTCGAGGAGCTGGTGCAAGAGTTGCGGGTTGCCTTGTCCTTGTAGGGCCTTCATCGCTTCACCCATCAAGAACCCGCGCTTCTTCTTCTTCGCTTTGTCATCACCGTTGCACCATTCGGCCACCGCGTCGGCGTTGGCGACCAGCACCGCGTCGATCGCGGCTTCGAGTGCACCACTGTCGGAGACCTGTGCAATGCCGCGAGCGGCGACGATCGAGCCGGGCGTGCCACCCTCCGCGAGCGCTGCGGCCAAGACATCTTTGGCCTGGCTACGCGAGATCGTCCCCGCAGCGACCAGCCCCACCAACTCGGCCAATCCCGACGGCGTCAAGCGCAACCCGTCGACCGATGCACCGCTGTCGTTCAAGAAGCCGAGCACCTCGCCCGTCGCCCAGTTGACAACGTCGCGCGCGGTTCCCGACTCGAGCGCCGCGACGGTGGCCTCGGCGTAGTCGGGCAGTCCGGGTACGCCCACCAAGATGCGAGCGTCCTTGTCGGCGATCGACCATTGTTCGACAAGCCGGGCCCGCTTGGCTGCGGGTAACTCGGGCATGGCGGCGCGCACCGCCGCGCGCATCGCGTCGGTGGGCACCACCGGAACGAGATCGGGCTCGGGGAAATAGCGGTAGTCGTACGCCTCTTCTTTCGAGCGCATCGAGTGGGTGCGGCCGTCATCTTCGTTCCAGTGCCGCGTCTGCTGCACAACGCGCTCGCCGGCGTCGATGAGATCGACCTGCCGGCGAGCTTCGAAGTCAATGGCCCGGCGCAGCGATCGAATCGAGTTGACGTTCTTGATCTCGCAACGCGTCCCGAATTCGGGAGCGCCCGGCGGCCGCACCGACACGTTGGCATCGACCCGCATGGAACCCTCTTCCATCTTCACGTCCGACACTCCGATCGCGAACAACGTCGCTCGCAGTTCCTCGACGTAACGACCGGCTTGTTCGGCAGAACGGATCTCAGGCTCACTGACGATTTCGAGCAGCGGGACCCCAGCGCGGTTGTAGTCGACGAGCGAGGAATCGGCGCCGTGAATTCGGCCGGTGTCGCCGAGGTGCGTGGTCTTTCCCGTGTCCTCTTCGAGGTGCGCGCGCGTGATGTTGATACGCACATCGTCGACCTCGATCCACCCCTGCGAACAGATCGGTTCGTCGTACTGCGACGTCTGGAAGTTCTTCGGCATGTCAGGGTAGAAGTAGTTCTTGCGATGAAAGACCGACTGCGCCGGCACTTCGAAGTGCAGGGCCTCGCCGACCCGCAGCGCGAACTCGACCGCCCGTTCGTTGAGAACAGGGAGCGATCCCGGCAGCCCGAGACACACGGGGCAGATGTTCGTGTTCGGTTCGGAGCCGAACTGGTTGGCGCAACCGCAGAACAGCTTCGTGTTGGTCGCCAACTCGACGTGGACCTCGAGCCCGACCACGATCTCCCACGTCTTCGTACCGACGGTCAACGTCACGACTTGCTCCCTTTCGCCCGGCGGGACACGCTGGGCCGATGACGGCACTCGATCCGAATCAGTTCACCACGCACCGCGTCGAGGTACGCAACGGGGTGAGTCTCGCGTACGCGCACGAGGGGGTCGGTGGGTTTCCGGTCCTGCTCATCCACGGCTACCCCGAGACTCGGCGCATCTGGTGGCGCAACATCGAGCCGCTCGCGAACGCCGGCTTCGAGGTCATCGCCCCCGATCTGCGCGGCCACGGTGACAGTTCGCTCGCCCCCGACGGTTTCTACGACCTCGCCGCGTTCGCCAAGGATCTGCATGCGCTCGCGCACGACCACCTCGGCCACGAGCGCGTGGCCGTCGTCGGCGGCGATGTCGGCGGCCTGGTCCTGTTCGATTTGTCGTTGCGATACCCCGAGTGGGTGGCCCGCCAGGTTCTGTTCAACACGTTGCCTCCGCCGCTCGATGCGTGGTACGACGAAAACGGGCTGCCTCCCGACCCGCCGCACGAAGATCGGCCGACGGCGGACTACTTCGTCCGTCAGGGGCATGACGCCGACGGGCTGTTGGCTGAGCTCGACACCGAAGCGCGCCGACGGGCGTGGGTCGGCGCGATGTATCGCCAGCGCCTCTGGGCGGCACCGGGCCATTTCGACGACGAAGCGATTGCGTTCATGACCGAGCCGTACGCCGACCCCGACAAACTCCGCGCGAGCTGGGGCGTGTACGAGGGCGCCGGAGGAAAGCGGCCGTTCGAGGATCTGCCGTGTCTGTTCGAGCGGACCCGCGTGCCGACGCTGCTGTTGTACGGACCGGACGATCATGTGGTGCCGTCGACGTTTCCGGCGAAGGCGGCGCTGGCGTGCGAGAACGTCGTCGGTCCGGTGCACGTCCCGAACTCGGGCCACTTCCTGCAGTGGGAGGCCGCGTCGACGTTCAACGGACTCGTGATCGCCTGGTTCACCGAACTCCTGCGCTGACACCCGCGCGTTGGGTCGGGCGGCGGTCAGGCGAGGCTGGCTTCGATGGCGCGCGCGACCCGGAACATCGTCGGTTCGCCGAGGGCGGGGGCGAGCACCTGCACCCCGATTGGGAGACCGTGTTCGCCCGTCCCGTAGGGCACGCTCATCGCGCAGTGGCCCGCGAGGTTGGTCGGGATCGTGCACACGTCGGAGAGGTACATCGCCAGCGGGTCCGCGCTCTTGGCGCCGATCTCGAACGCAACGGTTGGCGCGGTCGGCGACAGCAACACGTCGAACTGCTCGTAGGCGCGCGCGAAGTCACGAATGATCAGCGTGCGGACCCGTTGCGCCTTGCCGTAGTAGGCGTCGTAGTACCCAGCGGAGAGCGCGTACGTGCCGAGCATGATGCGGCGTTTCACTTCCGCACCGAATCCGGCGTCGCGGGTCGCCGCGTTCATGTCGGCGATGTCCGGCGCGGGCACACGGAGGCCGTAGCGAACGCCGTCGTAACGAGCAAGGTTGCTGCTCGCTTCGGCGGGCGCGATGAGGTAGTACGCCGACAGGCCGTACACGGTGCTCGGCACCGAGACCGTGTCGACGTGGGCCCCGGCGGCCGTCAACGCATCGGCGGCGGCCACCACCCGAGCACGTACCTCGGGCGCGATGCCGTCGACGTCGGTGAGTTCGGTCACGATGCCAACTCGCATCCCGTCGACGCCGCGTTCGAGCGCCGCGACCACCGAATCGATCGGTTCGACGATCGAGGTCGAGTCGAGCGGATCGTGACCCCATACCGCTTCGAGTGCGATCGCCGCGTCGGTGACATCAGCGGCGAAGGGTCCGATCTGGTCGAGCGATGACGCGAACGCGATGAGGCCGTAGCGCGACACTGCGCCGTAGGTTGGTTTCACGCCCACCACGCCGCAAAGCGCTGCGGGTTGACGGATCGATCCGCCGGTGTCGGAGCCGAAACCGAGCGCGGCGAAGTCGGCCGCAACCGCGACGGCAGACCCCCCGCTGCTGCCGCCCGGCACGCGGCTCGGATCGAGAGGGTGGCGAGACGGACCGAACGCGGAGTTCTCGGTCGAACTCCCCATGGCGAACTCGTCGAGGTTCGTCTTGCCGATGACGATCGCACCTGCGGCGCGGAGGCGTTCGACTGCGGTCGCGTCGTACGGCGGCCGCCAACCTTCGAGGATGCGCGACGAACACGTCGTCGGCACTCCACGGGTGCACATGTTGTCTTTGAGGGCAACCGGCACACCGGCAAGCGGCCCAGGGTCGATGCCTCGAGCGACTTGGGCGTCGATGGTGTCGGCTGCAACGAGGGCGTCGTCGGCCATGACGAGGTTGAACGCGTGCAGTTCGGGTTCGCGGGCGGCGATGGTCGCGAGGTGTTCCTCGACCACGCTGCGGGCAGACCGGTCGCCGCTGCGAACGGCGGCCGCGATGTCGCGCGCGCTCACGAGTCACCCAAGATGCGCGGCACACGAAAGCGGTCGTCGATCGGGTCGGGAGCGTTCGCGAGTACTTCGGCCCGGTCGACGCCGGGGCGGACGACGTCGGATCGCAAGACGTTGAGGAGGGGCAGCGGATGCGCGGTCGGTTCGACGTCAGTGATGTCGAGTGCGGCAACGTCGTCTGCGTGTTCGAGGATCACTTCGAGTTGTCGGGTGAACTCGTCGACCTCGGCGTCGCTCAGTGCCAATCGGGCCAGGTGAGCGACGTGGAGGACGTCGTCGCGCGTCAACCGCGCCGCGGGAGTCATGCGCGGAGTCTAAGAGCGGGCGCTCACGACAACGATCTGGAATCGAACGCGTCCGGCCGATGCTGGCGGTTGGGGCGCGCAACCTCGAGCGAGCTCGCGAGCGCGACCATCAACACGGGTCCCCAAACGAAGCCAACGGCGGGAGCAGCGAGCTCGCGAGCGCGACCATCAATACGGATCGAGGGCGGATTTCGGGAGTGTCCACCAGGGCTCGGGGCTGGGGGCCCAGTCGGGGTCGGGGTAGATGCAGTCGACGGGGCATGCGGGGAGGCATTTGTCGCAGCCCGAGCAGAGTTCGGTGATGATCACGACGTCGGCGCCGTGGTTGAAGATGGCGCCGAACTGTGGAGGGCAGTGGCGGAGGCAGGCGTCGCAGTTGATGCACTCGCTCATTTCGATCCGCAGCGGCGGGTTGCGCCATTTGACGTTGCGGGTGCGTTCAGCGATGCGTTCGTCGCGGGTGGCCGTCACGTTTCGGACTGTACTTGGGCGCGAACTGGGCGGAACGAGACAGGGAAGCTGCCCGCGGCCTAGGCTGGCTTCTCTGTCGCCAATGCCGGGAGGCTCACGATGGCACGGATCTCGAAACGCACCTGGACCGGTATCGGTGCCGGCGTGGCGGCGCTGTTCCTCGCGGCGGGCGCGGTTGGCGCGATCAACGCGTGGTCGGATGACGGCGAGGCCGGCGATGACCGTATCGAGGTGTTGGGGGTCAAGGCTGGCGACGGCGAGGCCGTGACCACGACGACCGCCGAAGACCACGGCAATCATGGCGACGCGGGCCACGACGACGCGGGCCACGACGACGACGCAGGTCATGACGACGCGGGCCATGACGACGACGCAGGTCATGACGACGCAGGCCACGACGACGACGCAGGCCACGACGACGCAGGTCATGACGACGAGGGCCACAACAACGACGAGGGCCACAACGACGGCGGCCACGACGACGGCGCAGGTCATGACGACGGGGGCAACGGCGGAACCGATCCGTGCACCGACGACGGCCAACACCACTCGGTCGGTGGACGCGCGGCGTGTCCGAAGCCCGACCCTTGCAAGGACACGAAACGCCACGTCTCGGCGCGGGCGAAGAAGTGCCCCGAGCCCGACCCCTGCAAGGACACGCAGCACCAACACGAAGCTCGGGCGAAGAAGTGCCCGGATCCTGACCCGTGCGACGACGGTGGTCAGCACCACTCGTTGACGTCGGACGGCGACGACGGCTGCGAACCAGACCCGTGCGACGGTCACGTCCACAACACCGATCCGAACGACCCCTGCAACCCCGATCCGTGCGACGACGGCGGTCACCACCAGCACGGCGTCACAACGGCCGAGGAGGGATGTCCCGACGTCGTGCAATACGACGACTTGTCGGCAGAAATCCGTGCGCTGGTCGACCAAGGCACCGAGTTGGCGCTGCGGTACCCGACCGCGGCGGCGGCCCAGGCGGCCGGCTGGGGCCAGAGCACGATCTATTTCCCGGGGATCGCTCAACACAACCTGAAGTCGAGCTTGCTCGACTTCAACTTCGACCCGGCCCAACCCGAGATCCTGCTGTACGGCCGAGACGGTCAGCTCGTCGGCTTCAACTACCTCGTGCGCAACATCGGCGGGCCGCCCGAAGGTTTCGCGGGCGACGACGATCAGTGGCACGAACACCCGAGCTTGTGCTTGAGTCTCACGACCGGCCTGGTGATCGGTGGCGAGAATCTCTCACAAGAGGCGTGCCGAGCGATCGGCGGCTTCCTCATCAACTTCCAGAACGTCTGGCTGCTGCATGTGTGGACCATCCCGGGCTACGAATCTCCCGAGGGCGTGTTCAGCCACAACAACTCCAAGGTGTGATCTTGTCGACGAAGCGATTCGCCTCCGCAACCATTGCGGTCGTGTTGTTTGCCGCGGCCTGTGGCGGCGCCGACGATGACACGACCGCCGCCGATGACGTGACAGCCGACTCCACAGTCTCGACGACGACGGCTGCCGGCGAACACGACATGGATCACGGTGACGAGCCAATGGACCATGGCGACGAGCACCACGAACACGGCAACGACGACGGGCACGACGATGGCGGCTCCGGACACGACGAGGAAGTCGACGTGATGTACGACGATCTTCCTGCCGACGTGAAGGCCGAGATCGACATCACGAAGGCCGTCGTCGAGCAGTACAAGACGGCAGCCGACGCCGAAAAGGATGGCTGGCGCAAGGCCACCATCAATCTGAAGGGCATCGGCGCGCACTATTTGAAGGGGGGCCCGACGGGCTTCCTCGGTGAGTACGCGTTCGATCCGGCCGACCCCAACGTATTGCTCTTCGACGGTGAGGGGCCTGACGCGAAGATTGCGGGCGCCAGTTTCATCCTCACCGAACCCGACCCGGCGGGATACACCGGCGAACTCGACGTGTGGCATTACCACTACGGCGTCTGCTTCGACCTCAAGACGTTTCTTGTGATCGCCGAGGTCGACGGCCACGAAGGCTCAGCGATCTCGATGAGCACGAAGCAGTGCGAAGCCAAGGGTGCGACATCGTTTCCGATCGAGAATCTCCACATGATCCACGTGTGGGTCGCGCCTGGCTACATCGACGACGCTCCCGTGTTCGCCCACGATCATCCCGACCTCTACGACGGGGTCACGGCCGACTCGCAACTCTGATCCCAAGGCCGCTGGCGCTCGACACAGGCGCGCCCATAGGATCGACAAACCAACCGAATCCTTCGATTCCCGATGCCCGAGGAGGCACCCCCGTGTCCGAGAAGCATGCGTTCTTGTCCGATGGCTGGATCACCGCAGTCGAAAAGGTCGTCGCCGAGCAGGGCGCCGGTACGGCCGGGCCGCACGGCAGCATGATGATGAATCTCGTCGTCACCGACACGCCCTTCGGTGAGGACAAACAGTTCCACATGGGTTCGGCCGACGGCAATGCCGTCATGGGTGGCGGTCACCGCGAAGGCGCCGACCTCACCATGACCACCGACTACACCACTGCCAAAGAGGTCTTCATCTCCGGCAACCAGCAGGCCGGGATGCAGGCGTTCATGGCCGGCAAGGTCAAGGTGCAGGGCGACATGACCAAGCTCATGGCCGCGCAAGCGGGCGGCGGCCCTGCGGGCGGCGATGGCATGCAGGCTGCGATCAAGGACCTGACCGAGTAGCAGACGTTCGACCTTTGTCGAAGCTGCGTCAGTTTCGGGCGACACCCGCCCGGAGCTGGCGCAGTTTCGCGTTCAGGCCGCGTTCGCCGAACGAGCCACCGACAACTGGTGCCGCAGCCGATGGCTGCGCACAAACGTCGACCCGAACAGTGCAAGGCCGGCACCAACCGCACCGACGATGTACGCGGTGGTGAAGCCACTCGCCCCGGTCCCGGATTGCTGCACGGTCGAGAGCACCTGCATGCCAGTCGACGCGCCGAGTGTCGCGATCATCGACTGCGCGGCGTTGGCCGCACCGAGGTTCGCCGCGTCGACTGTGTCGCCGACGACCGTGACGAGACTCGGTACCGCCACGCCCATGCCGAGGCCCGCGACTGCGAGCCCGACGAAGACGAACGCGAGTTGGTCATTCGACGACGCCGCCGCGAACGCGAACATCGAGCCGAACACGAGACCCATCCCGAGGATGCTCATTCGCCGCTCCCCCACCTTCACGGCGACGTAGCCCGACACTGGCGATGCCGTGCTGAAGACGAGCGGGCGGACCGCCATCGCAGCAGCGGCCATGCCCGTCGTGAACCCGAACCGGTCGCGCACGAGCAGTGGTGAGACGATGAAGCTGCCCATGTAGGCGAAGTTCGCTGCGAACTGGGTGAGCACCGATGCAGTGAAGTTCCGTTGGGCGAAGAACGTGAGCGGCAGGATCGGTTCGTCGGCCCGACGTTCGATCCCCACGAACACGAGCACCATCACGAGGCCGATCGCGACCAACACCGGGACTTCCGGACGACCCCAGCCTGCGGTGCCGCCTCGGCTCAACGCGAGGAGGACGACGACGACTGCCAGCCCGAGCGTCGCGGCCCCGGCGACGTCGAGTTTGGCGTCGCGGCGTTCGCCCGTGTCGCGCAGCACGACGGTCGCGACGACGAGCGCGACGACCGCAAACCCGAACTGTCCGAGGAAGATCGACCGCCACCCGACGAGGTCGACGACTGGCCCTCCTATCGCCAACCCGATCACGGGCGCGCCGGCACCGACGAGCTGCCACCAGCCCATGGCCCGCACTCGGTCATCGCCGGTGAAGTGGTGCATCACGATCGCCATCGATGCGGGTCCGGTCGCCGCGCCTCCGAAGGCCCCGAGCACGCGCAGGGCGATCAGCGACTCGGGACTCCAGGCGAACGCCGCGAGCCCGGTGAAGACGGTGAACACGGAGAACCCCGCGAGGAATACCCGTCGATGGCCCCGCAGGTCGCCGAGTTTGCCCGCAAGCGGCATCGACAGCGCGACTGCGAGCATCGGTCCGGTCACCGACCAGGCAATGGTCCCCACGTTCGAATCGAGGTCGCTGGCGATGCGGTCGAGCGACACGCTGATGATCGTGATCGTGCAGCCGGACGCGAACAGGCCGGCGAGCGCGGCCCACAGCGCATACCAGCGATACCGATCGCTGTCGTGGACGCGGCGGCCGAGTCGCTCGCGAAAGATCCGCGCCCAGTCGAGGACCGGAACCTCTTCGGTTGCCGTGAGCTCGGAGCGCCAGTCGGTGTCCGTCGTGGGCGGAAACGGTGGACGGTCGGTGTCGATCCGCGAACGCTAGTTGACCGGTTGGTCAAGTTTTCCGGCCGTGCCGGAACCGTCCGCCTCGCCCAGCGTGAGTAACTCGACGAACAACTCCACGCTGAGTGCTGGACCCCGCCACGCCCCGGGAATGCGCCCCCGGCTCGGACCCGGACGCGTCGGACGGCCGAAACCGTTGCCGGGTCTGGTGATCGGGGGGCGAGAGGTCGCTCCGTGGGGAAGGCGTCGCGTCACCTACCGATCATCGGAATGACCACGCAGCGTGACAATAGGTCGCTCGGCCTACTTCGCTCCGCGCGAAGCGTGGTCAGCCGCTCGAGATCGGCGGTAATCCGACAATTCGGTCAGGCTTGGAGCTTGCCTGCCTCGGCTGCCAACTCGGCCACCGTCCAGCGATCGTTGCGATCGATCTTGTGCGACGGGGTCCAGCTCTGCACGCGCGTGACGTTGCCGCCTTGCACCATGAACGTCTCGCCGGTGAACGGGCAGTCAGCGGTCGCGAGGTACGCAACGAAGGGCGAGACGTTCGCGGGATCCCATGCGTCGAAGCCCTCTTCGGGAGCCTTCACCATGTCACCCAGGCCTGGGGTCTCGAGCGTGAGTCGGGTCCGCGCACCGGGACAGATGGAGTTCGAACGCACGCCGTAGCGCTTCAGTTCCTTGGCCGCGATCTGTCCGAGCGTCGCGATGCCGGATTTGGCGGCGCCGTAGTTCGCCTGCCCCGGGTTCGAAAAGATGCCTGACGTCGAACTGGTGTGAATGATCGATCGGTCGGCTTCGATCCCTGCTTTGGTCTGCTCGCGCCAATAGTTCGCGGCGAAGTGCGTCGGGGCGAAGTGCCCCTTGAGGTGCACGGTCACGACCGCGTCCCATTCGGCTTCGGACATGTTGACGATCACCCGGTCGCGCAAGATGCCCGCGTTGTTGACCAACACGTGCAAATCACCGAACGTGTCGACCGCCTGGCGAACCATGCGTTCGGCACCTCCCCAGTCGGCGACGTTGTCACCGTTGACGACAGCTTCGCCGCCCATTGCGCGGATCTCTTCGACGACCTGCTGAGCGGGCGTCGCATCGGCACCATCGCCGTGGCTGTCACCGCCGAGATCGTTCACAACGACCTTGGCACCCTCGGCGGCGAACAACAGCGCGTGTTCGCGTCCAAGGCCGCGCCCAGCGCCCGTGATGATCGCAACCCGTCCGTCCAGTGCACCCATGATCCAGCCTCCAGAGTCGGTGTTCGGCCGCACGGTAGTTCCGTCGATTGCGTCGAGGGCAATCCGACCCATCGACCCCAATCCGACCCATCGACGAATGCAACCGCCTCGGAGATGCGCCCCAGCGAGACCTCAGAGATAGATCGTCACGCTCTCGCCGCGGCGTTGTTTGTCGCCCGGCTGTGGGTCCTGGTTCTGCACGGTGCCGTTCTCGGCGAAGTTCTCCACGTCGCACTCGAAACCCACGCGACGGATCGTGCGGCAGGCGGCCTGCCAACCCTCGCCGAAGACGTTGGGCACCGCGATCATCTCGGGGCCTCTGCTGACGAGCAGCGTGATCTCGCTGCCGAACTCGGCCTCGTTGCCTGCAGCCGGATTCGTGCCGATCACATCGCCCTGCTCGACGTCGTCGCTGAACTCCTCGACGGTCGTGACGGTGAAGCCGAGTTCCTCGAGGTCGCGGCGCGCCGCATCGGGGCTTTGTCCGACCAACTCGGGGACCGCGCGTGGCGCCGGACCTTGCGACATCGTGATGGTCACGGTGGAGTCACGCTCGGCGTCGGATCGGGGTTCGGGGTCCTGCGCGACGACCCGACCACGCGGCACCGCTTCGTCGAAGGCACGCTCGAACTCGGCCACCAGTCCCGCGTCGATGACCGCGAGCTCCGCCTCGTCTCGGCGCAGGTTGATCAGATCAGGGGTCTCGACCGGCGGCGGACCGCTCGACACGATCAGCGTCAACGCACCGTTCGACTGGCTTCCGGCGTCGGGTTGCTGGTCGATCACCACACCGGCCGGATCGTCGGCGACCGCTGATTCGACGCGCACTTCGAACCCGAACTCGTCGGCGAGGTCGCGCGCTTCGGTCTCGGTACGACCGATCGCGTTGGGGACTGCGGCAACTGGCGACCCGGCCATCGTGGCCAAGGCGTATGCGCCGATCGCGAGCACCGCCAAGACCGCTGCGGTCACGACCGCGGGAATGTACCGACCCGCCCGACCCGCGCGACCGGTCCGCCGCTTGGTCGTCGGCGCGGGCTCGACCGAATCCGGATGGGTTTGCGTCGCGACGGCAGGATCGCCCGACGCATCCTGATCGAACAGCAGCGCCGACTCGTCATCGTCCGCGGCGGAGACATCCGTCGGCCGGGTTGGTTGGTCGGCGTCCTGATCGAACAGCGCCGTTGGGTCCGCCGGGTCGCGCAGATCGATCACCCGACCCGTCAGCGCATCGGCTCCGGACTCGCCGATCGGGACGGGTGGAGTCAGCGGCCCAACGGGAAACGGATCGGAAGGATGGGCAATCGCGGGTGGCGCCACGACGATGGTGGGCGCGATGGCAGTCGGGTTGGGGTCATGGCCGGGACCCCCGTGCAGTCCGGCGAGGCGCAGCGGTTCGGGACGCCCGAGCGCGTCGCTTGCATCGCGCAGTGCGGCAGCCATCGACGCTGCGGTCGGATACCGCTCGTCGGGTTCGACCCGTCCGGCGCGTTCGATGACGGCGCGCAGCGGCCCCCACTCGATCGGTGCCGTGATCGGTTGCTGGGTGCGCAAGGCAAGGCTGCCGATGATCGTGTCGGCCGCAAACGGAATCGTGCCGGTGATCGACTCGAACAGAACGAGCGCAAGCGAATAGATGTCGCTGCGCGCGTCGAGCGCAACACCGCGTGCTTGTTCGGGCGACGCGTACCGGGCCGTGCCGAAGACGGTGCCAGCCGGTTCGGTCCACGACGCTTCCGCGAGCGCTCGGGCGAGACCGAAGTCGGCGATGCGCACGATGGCGTGCTCATCGAACAACAAGTTGGCCGGTTTGACGTCGCGGTGCACGATCCCGCGTGCGTGCGCGTACTCCAACGCCCCCGCGACATCTCGGCCGAGTCGGGCCGCCTGCGCGGGTGTCAGCCGAATCTCGTTGTCGAGCATCGCGCGCAGCGATCCCCCTTCGAGGATCTCGGTGACCATGAAGGCAGTGTCGTCTTCGCCCCAGTCGTGGACGGTCACGATGTTGCGGTGCTGGAGCGCGGCAGCAACCCGTGCCTCGGATCGGAACCGCAACAAGAAACCCTGGTCGTCGGCGAGCGCTCGATGCAGCACCTTCACTGCGACCGTTCGTCCGAGTTGCACGTCGTCGGCCTCGTAGACCCGTCCGCTCGCGCCGGTTCCGATGATCCGCCGCAGGCGGTATCGGTTCGCCAACACGCGCCCGACGAGGTCATCGAGCGCGTTGGCTCGACTCGTCGTCGGTTCCGGGGTGGAACGCACCGGGTCGTGCGGGCGAACATCGGCCATCACAGTCCAACGTACCGGCCGACCCGGCACGGCCCGTGGCACGTTGCTACGGTGCCGACCGTGCGCAAGGTCAGCCGCGAGGAGTGGAAACACCGGCTGATCTTCGGTTTCGGTGGGGCGCTCGCCATTGCGCTCGCCGCGATCGGGATCATCTCGACGAACACCGACCCAACCGAGCAAGGCGCGATCAGCGAATTCGTCGAGCTGCGGATTCCGGCCAACTCGAGCGTCGTCGAGCTGCAGTCCGAAGTCGGGATCTACCTCGACCCGCAGTTCAATCTCGATGCGCAGATCTACGTCGACGGCGTCGCGATTCCCGCGGACGAATACACCATTGGCGACCCGACCCTCGGGCAGTTCGTGTTCAAACCCGGCACCGGCAAGTCCGTCCGAGAATGGTCGCAGGGCCGCCACGACGTGCAGGTCGACTACTGGCCGCGTTCCACCGGTATCGAAGTCGGCCCCGTCAGCAGCGAAACCTGGTTCTTCATCGCCGGCTGAGGCGTCGTTTCGTTGCGCTATGCGCAACG
>SXIR01000071.1 GCA_005772765.1 Actinomycetota bacterium | reverse complement strand
GGCGAGCGTGGGAAACCGACTCAGATCCTGCAGGATGGTGGCCGCGTTGATGACGTCCTCTTCGGCCATCCCGATCCAGTCGGTCGCGCAGTAGGCGATGTCGAACCGGTCGGCCATCTCCTGCACGATGCTGCTGTTGACTTCGAATCGGTCACCGAACAAGCCATGTCCGTAGAGGCTCATACGCACGGGATCATCGGGGTCGACACCCGCAGGCAACGTGCACTGGTACGAGGCTGTGATCGTGCCGGTGCCGCGCACCGGCAATCCCTTCGGATCGAGCAGGAACTGCGAACCGGTACCGCCCGCGTCGGTCAAGAAGTTCGGGACTTGGAACGTCCCGCTGATTCGGCGGGCCATGGTCGGCTCCGGCGCGACTTCGACCTGATCGACGGTGTAGATCGGTACCTCGGTCCCCAACTCCTCGAAACCGGCATCACGAAGGTGCAACATCCGGCCCGCGATGGCGTTCGACGAAGCAACGGTGAAGTCGAATGCCAACCACATCTCGGATCGGGGAATCGCTTGCTGTTCGATCAGACCGATGACGCCGTCCATATGCGCACGGCGCGCCTCGAAAGCTTCGTCAGCAACTCCGATGCGATCACGGTAAGCAACGAAGGCCGATGACGGTTCGACATCGGCTCCGGCGACCGTGCGTGGTGTGCGCATCCCGATGACGATTCGGTGCGCCGTGCCCCAGTTGCGTGCCGGTCGAACGATCAACGTCGGGTGCGTGTCGGTCGCTGCGTTCGCGTCGAGTTCGGCCCAATACGGCAGGCGCTGTCCGCTGGTTGCGTCGAACACGACGATCATGGCATCAGTCGCCATCGATCGCGCGATGTCATCGATGCCGGCGAACTGATCGGGGTCGAGTTCAGCGTCGACTGGTATCAGAGCGGCCGCTCCCGGGCTGAAGCCATCGAGCCGGTTCCACTCGGTCGGGTCGATGTGCGTCCCGTTCGCGTTGGCCGGGAGCGACTCGGCCACCAAGGCCACCCGTCGTCCGGTCTCGGTCGACGCATCTGCGATGGTGAAGTAGTCGTTCGGGAACGGCAGGAGGCAGCGCGACGGTGCGATCGGATCGCACCGCGCTGCGTCGGTGAGATCGATGCCGAGTTCGGCCGGAGCGACCGGGTCGCTCACGTCGGACAACGAGGTCGTCGTGATCGGCGCCGTGGGGATCGACTCGGGGTTGTCGCCGCTGCACCCGCCGATGCTGGTGATCACGATCAGACTCACGGCAATCGAACGGCGCACGAAGTGCGAGCGTAACGGTGCGCAACGCACATGGGGGGCTGCTCCGCGGCCGGAGCAACCCCCCAATGTGGGGAAGCGACAGTTAGTTCACGACAGGATGCGCAACACGCCCTGGTTCGACGGCGTTGTCGCTACCGCGTCGAGGGCAGCACCAAACTGCGAGTCGTAGAGCACGGTGCCAGTGCTGTGCTCGACGATCCGGAGTCGGGCGAAGTCCGGTGTCGGGTGTCCGTCCACCGCTGCTGCCACGAAGTCGTATCCCGGAACGCCGTTGACCGATCCGGTGCCTGCGAACCACGCCATGTCCAGCGACGGGTCGACGACGAGCCAGTCGATCCCGGTCGAGTCGAACTTCAGCGTTGGCAAGTTGAAGCGCAAGCGCGCCGAACCCGTCGGGACGGTGTCCATCGGCGTCAGATACTCGACGTTCATCCCGAGGAACGCCTGACCCGTGAGATCGGCGTCACCCGAATCCTCCGGCGTGTAGGCACCACTTGGCGAGAAGTACCCGTGGGCCTGGGTTTCGATGCGACCGAACGCCGGGTCGTAGACAACGACGTAATCGGTCCCGGCGCCCACAACACTGCCGCCATCGTCATCGGTGATCGTCACCGAGATCCAGTAGATCCCGGCTGACGCATATGAGTGCGAGGCGGCAACGCTGCCGGCACCGCTCGACTCCGTCACGGTTCCCGACGTGTTCGCGCCGTCGTCCCACGCAACGCTCGCCGTGTGGGTGTCGTTCGTGCCCGCGTCGGAGAACGTCGTGGCCACGCTCACCGGGTCGCCGACGGCGACCAAGGTGGGAGTCGCCGTGACCGCACCAATCGTCGGATCGACGTTACCGACCGAGATCACCGCCGCCGACGGTGCCGACACCGAATGGGTGTCGTCGGCCGTCAAGATCGCGCTGACCAACGTGTCGTCGTCGCACGTCACGGTCGGGGTGAGCGTGGTGTCGCCGGTGACTGCGCAGGTCGCCGAACCAGTCCACGAGAACGACCATGCAACACTCAACGGGTCGCTCTCGGTGTCGCTTGCGGTGCCAGTCAACGAGATCGGCGACCCTTCGTCGACCGAGTACGGACCGCCAGCGTCGACGACGGGCGCGTCATTGGGATCGACCCCGGTGATTCCGGTGACGACGACGCTGCCGCCGTTGTCATCGGTGATCGTCACCGTGATGGTGTACGTACCGGCGGCGCTGTATTGGTGCACGCCCGTGACGGTGCCCGCACCGAGCACCTCCGCGACCGAGCCGGCGGTGACGTTGCCGTCGCCCCAGTCGATCGTTGCAGTGTGGGTGTCGGCGGTCCCAGGATCGCTGAACATCACCGACACATTGGCGTTGGTGAACGCGTGAATCGACGCCGGTGTGATGTTGACCGAGCCCGCAATGGGCGACTCGTTGCCGATCGAGAGCGTCGCGATGCTCGTCACCGTCGGGTTGAACCCGTCGGACACGGCCAACGTCGCGGTCACGACCGTGTCGTCGTCACAGGTGATCGTCGGAGTCAACGTCGTGCTCCCGGTCGTCGTGCACGAAGCCGTGCCCGACCACGAGAAGGTCCAACTGATCGTCAATGCATCGCCGTCGACATCGCCGGCGGTACCCGACAAGACATTCGCAGAACCCTCGAGCCCGACGTACGGCCCGCCGGCGAGTGCGATCGGCGGCGTATTGACGGTCACGAGCATGGTCTCGACGTCGGAACCGCCGTTGTCATCGGTCACGGTCACCGTCACGAGGTAGGTCCCCGGTCCGGCATAGGCGTGGGTCGCCGCGAACGTCCCCGATCCGCTCGCCTCGGTCACGGTTGCCGGATCGACGGTCGCGTCGCCCCAGTCGACCGTCGCCGTGTGCGTGTCGTTCGTTGCGGGGTCGTTGAAACCGCCCGACAGGTTCACGGTTTGGCCAGTGATGATCGGAGGTGGGTCGACGGCGAGTCCGCTGATGGCGGGCGGCGCGTTGTCGACCGTCACCGACGTCGACGAGACCACCGGCGGGTTGATGCCGTCAGTCACGCTGAGGTCGGCGGCGACGACGACGTTGTCGTTGCATTCGATCGTGGGCGTTGCGGTGCCGGTTCCCGTCGTCGAGCACGACGTCCCCGGATCGGCTGGACCTGGCGTGAATGTCCACGTCGGTGTCAACGCGTCACCCTCGCCATCGGTGGTGACGCCGGTGAGCCCGATCGTCGACCCCTCGTCTCCCGTGTACGGGCCACCCGCGTTCGCGGTCGGTGGTCCGTTCACCGTGACGCTGCCAGTCGCGACCACCACACCACCGTTGTCATCGGTCACCGTCACGGTCACCGTGTAGACACCCGCGTTGGCGTAGATGTGTGACCCGGCCACCGTGTTCGGCCCTGGTGTCACGGTACCGACTGAGGTCGAAGCGTCACCCCATGCGATCGATGCGGTGTGCGTGTCGTTCGCTCCATCATCGGCGTAGGTCGCGGCCAACGTGACGAGCGTGCCGAGCGGCACGTCGGCGCCAGGAAGCGTCAACGTCGGAATCGTCGCGTTGACGTTGCCGACCGCGAACACCACTGGAGGTGAAGCAACCCAGGGGTTGTACGGGTCCTTCGACGACAAGGTCGCGGTGACGATCGCGTCGTCATTGCACGTCACCGTTGCCGACAAGGTCGTCGTGCCCGATGGCGTGCAGACGAGTCCGGGATCACCCGTTGCGCTGAACGTCCAACTGTGGATCAGCGGGTCACCATCGGGATCGTTCGACGATCCGGACAACGTGATCGTGTTGCCCTCGCCACCCGAGTACGGGCCGCCGGCGAGCGGAACTGGAGCGTCGTTGTGTTTCGTGATGACCCGAACCTGATCGACGACCGTCGAACTGTTCAGATGTATCAACAACGTGCGCGCGTCGACGATCTGCACCCAGTCGCCGCCGCTGCCGAACTCGAGCTCGCGACTCGGATACGCACCGCCGTAGTTGGTGGAAACGTTGCCCAAGACATCGCTGCTGTCGAGTTTTGATCGTGTTGCGATGACACCGAGAATGTCTTGGGCGAACGTCAAGGTCGCATGACGGATGCTGGTGCCAGACGCGCCGCGGTTCGATGTCACGTAATGACTGTCGACCGCGGTTCCAGCACCGATGTACTGCGCCTTGATGGTGTTGGTGTACGTACCGACGGCGCTGAAGTCGACCTTCAGTGGCGTCGCGAGCGTCACACCTTGTTGCTCATCGAATGCCAACATCTTCGTTGGATCGCTGATACCCGTCGGCAAAACGGAACTCGGCGGTGAAATGATCGAGACGTCTCCCGATCCGCCATGCAGGTAGGCACGAGATTCAGGAGCGAACGCGAATCCGCTGACGAGCGCAAGGATCGCCATAGCGGACGCTGAGCGCTTGCCCCACACAGAGCGCTTCATGGTTTGGCCTCTTAATTTTCGCGAGGGCCACAATCGCAGACCGCCCGCCCCACACGGTGGTCCCTCTTTTCCCCACGACGTGAAGGAATCATCACGCCAGAATCACCATACACCTGTGTGTCAAGCAGTGCAGTCGAATCCGCCTTGGCGTTCGTTGGGCGGAGCGTCGGATCGGGCGGCCGTCGTTCGTTGGACTCGCCGCAGTTCGGCGTGCACATCGCTGAGGAGCGCGACCACGACCGCGCTGGTTGCTTCGATGCTCGCAACGATGTCCTGCGCTCTGGTTCGGAGCTCCAATGGAAGCGGGCCGAGATCGTTTGGCGGTTGGTACAACTCGCCGGGAGTCTCCGCGCCAGCCTTCAGCCGTTCCGACTCGCGTTCGATTGCGTCGAGAACGCCGGGCCAGCGGGCGTCAACGGGTGAACTCACGTCACGCGCCGATACGTTGCACCGTCGGAATTTCGACGACTCCCGCAGCCTCGCGCCACGCGGTGTGCAGCGGCGCGATGATGCGCCGGCACTCCGCGACGATCGCGGCGTCCTTCGAGACGTTGGCCTGACAGAGCTGCTCGCCGACGAACTCGTAGAGCTCAGCAAGGTGACGTCCTGGCGCCCAGACTTCGACGTCGAGACTGCCGTGCAGCTCGTTGACGATCTCTTGCGCGTGCACCAGCGTGTCGTGTGCAGTTTGCACGTCGCCGCTCGTACACGCGTGTTCGGCGCGTTCGAGGTCGAGTGCGAGTCGGTCGTACAACATCACGAGGAGTCGACCCGGTGATGCGGTCTCCACGCTGTCGCGTACGTAAGCGTTGCCGCCGCGCGCGCCACCTTGCGCGTACGGGTTGGTTCGCGCCATCACCATGCTTGTAACCATCCCTGGAGCGTTGGATTTCCGATCCGGGTCGTCCTGACCCGAACTTGAGGTAGATCCCTCGTGCTCATCCGAGCTGTGCGATCTGTCCGGAGAGCCAACTCTGTTGCGATTTCAGATTCGAAAGCGACGACTCGAGCTGTGCGTACTGGCGCTTCAAACGATCCTCGTAGCTCTTCAGCCGGTCCTCCATCGTCGTGATTTGACGATTGATGAGGTCCCGCTGCGACTTCCGCGCGTTTTCTGCTGACGTGAGGTATCCCGAGATCGAGTCGGTCGCCTTGAACGCGACGCTGGAGGTTCGTTGGGCGAGTCCGGGTGTGTACGCGATGGTCCCCATCGCGCCGCTCGCCGTACCCGAGTAGGTGATCGACAACCCGCCGATGGTCGTGTCGGTCGCCGCGATGGTGAGCTGTTGGCCCACGCCGTTGCCCGAGATCCCGTTGATCGTTCCGGCAACGTCCACGCCTGCATCGGTGGCGTAGGTCGTGCCGTCCCATGCGACTTGGAGCTGCGTTCCGGACCCGTAGGACGACGAGTTGATCCGTAGGTTCGCGCCGTCGATTGATGCGGCGGCTCCAAGGCCGACTGCGGCGAACGCGGTGTTCAGGCCGGCAACCACGGTCGCCAGCGAATCGCCGGTCTGCACGGTGTACGCACCTTCGACCGCTCCGATCTTGGCGCGGATGGTCGTTCCCGCCGACGGCAGCCCGCTGGACACGTGGGTCGCTTGTTCGGCCGCCGCCGTGATGTTCAGCGCGTACGTGCCGGTCACTGCACGGTCGCCTGCGGTGACGAGCGAGACCGACCCGTTTGTCGCCGTAGCGCTTTGCGCGAACACGCGGGCCATGCCCTGGGGGTCCGCGCGGTACTTGTCGATGAACTTCGTTCGATCGAAGACGAACTTGCCGTCGCGGCCCGCGGTGATTCCGGCGAGGCCGGGGCTTCCGGGCGTTGCGCCGGCAACCGCACCCGAGATCGCGTTGTTGACCTCGGACACGAGACGTCGCACCGTCGAGTCACCGGTGAGCGGCGACGACTTGCGGGTCGCGGCGTCGAAAGCAGTGACCTTGTCGACCTCGGCGCGCATCGCGTTGGCGGCTTCGACGATCTTGGCGACCTTGTCGGCGAGCGCTTCCGCGTCGCGGTCGACGGTGACCGTTACTTCCGATGCCGTCACCTGCTTGAGCGACACCGTCAGTCCCGGAAGAATGTTCGCGATCGTGTTCGACGAGTTCGAGACCGAGTATTGGCCCGCGCCGGATCCGATCGTGATCTGTGCATCGGCACCTTGGGTAAGCGTCGTCATTGAGCCGACAACAGCGCTGTCGAACTCGGCGAGCCCGATGTTTGGGTCGCTGTTGGCCCCGGTCTTCGTGGCCGCGATCTGGAGTCGGTATGTGTTCGCTCCGACCTGCACGGCTGCGGCGGTGACGCCGGCTTTCGAGTTGTTGATTGCAGCGACAACGCTCGAAAGTGAACCATCGCCGGCGTCGACCTGGTTGCCGGTGAGCGTCCCGGTCCGCAGTCCTCCAGACATCACTGCCGAGATGTTGCCTGCGCCCGCGTTGATGGTGATCGACGTTCCGGCGCTGATCGCGGCGATGGCGCCGAAGGTCTGTACCGCTCCGCCGTCGACCGTGAGTTTCCCATCGACTCCGACGTTGTCGGTCGCATCGGTGGTGAGGACTAACGGAGTCGTTGCCGTGCCCCCCGTGATCCGGATCGTCGCCGCCGACCCCTCACTGCTCGTCGCGAGCTTGAGCTTGTTCGTGCTGTCGACCGACGCGGTGACGCCGACGCCTTGCGCATCGAGTGCCGCTTGGACGGCGGTCGACAACTGCTGACGGTCGTAGCTGCCGGCCGCGATGTTGATCGTGTGACTCGTCCCGTTGACCGTCAGCTGCAGCTGATTGTTCGACCCGTCGATGACGGTTGAAGCCGCGAGTGCACCCGCTCCCGATTTCGCGGCGCCACCCGACGACTGCGTGACGACGATCGTGTGGTTGCCGGTTGCGACCGTGTCGTCCGCGGTGAGCGATGAGAATCCGTACTGCTTGCCCCCCGACGCGACGAAGATCGACGAACCCGTCGTGACGCGAGTCGACAAGCCGGTGATCGTGTTCGCGCTGCGAATCGCACCTGCCGACGCGAGGGCGGTCACGTTGAACGCCATGCTGCCGGTGAATGTGCCTGAACTCGCGGTGACGGCGACGGCAGCTTCGTTGCTCGAAGTCGCGGTCAGCAGGTTCCAATCGGTGCCGCGCACCAACGTCTGCGACGCCGCCCGCAGTTCGGTGAGTTTGCCGCGCAGAGATCCGAACGCTGAGATGGCCGAGGTCTGGGCGGTCGCGCGGTTCTGTACCTGCGTGATGCGCTGACGTTCGATCGCGACGAGCTGCGCAATGATCGAGTTGGTGTCGAGTCCCGAACCGAGCCCGGTGAGTGCAACCATCTTCTCACTCCGCGCGTGGCATGAGGGCCATCCTCCGCCTGCCGCTTGTTCATCGGCCGATACGGGCCGATCTGGAGCGTCCATATCATCGGATGGCCACGCAATGTGACCGAAGTTGACGAGCGCCCCGGTCAAGGACCGGGGCGCTCGTTTACGTTTGCTGAACTCCGAAACGGAGCTGCGACTACTGGAGGAGTCGGAGCACGGTTTGGGGGGTTTGGTTGGCCTGGCCGAGCATTGCGGTGCCGGCTTGGATCAGGATCTGGTGGCGGGTGAAGCTCACCATTTCCAGGGCCATGTCGGTGTCTCGGATCCGGCTTTCGGAAGCGGCGAGGTTTTCGACCGCGACTTGCAGGTTGTTGACGACACCGTTGAAGCGGTTCTGGAACGCACCGAGGTTGGCACGAGTCGTCGAGACGGTTGCGATC
>SXIR01000070.1 GCA_005772765.1 Actinomycetota bacterium | reverse complement strand
CGTGGGACGCTCCGGCACGCTCAGGATCGTTCGAGTCGGTAGCCGATCCCGCGCACCGTGGTGATGGTTGCGGCATTCGCGATCTTCTTGCGGACCTGGGCGACGTGCACGTCGACGGTGCGGGAGTCGCCGAACCAGTCGTAGCCCCAGACGCCGTCGAGGATCTGTTGGCGGCTCAGCGCGAGTCCTGGTCGTTCGGCGAAGTACCGCAACAACTCGAACTCCTTCGTCGTGAAGGGCGCGGTCGTTCCGCCGACGCGTACCTCGTAGCGCCCGATGTCGACGGTCACATTGCCCACCTGGATGAGCTCGGCTGCCGGTTGTTGGAGGTCGCTTCGGCGCAACACTGCTTTCACTCGCGCCGCCACTTCGGCGGGTGAGAACGGCTTGGTGACGTAGTCGTCCGCGCCGAGTTCGAGGCCCAACACCCGATCGACCTCGGAATCGCGCGCCGTGAGGAAGATGACGGGTACCTGACTGCGTTGGCGGATCCGGCGGCACACCTCGAGACCGTCGATGTCCGGCAGGCCGACGTCGAGGACCACCAGACGTGGTCGATGCTCGTCGAGGGCCTCAAGCGCGGTCGCGCCACCGTGGGCCTTGAACACCGTGAACCCGTCCCGAGCGAGATAGAGCTCGACCAGGTCGGCAATGTTCGGTTCGTCGTCGACGACCAGCACGGTGCCCTTGTCCATCACGGAGTCATCGTCGCAGATCGAACGTGGGTAGAGGGTCAGTCCCACGTCAGGGTTTCGTGAAATGGACGAACGGTACGTCTGGGTAGCCTCGCCGCCGATGGGAATCCTCGACGAGATCGTCCGAACGAAACACGACGAAGTCACCTTGTTGCGCCAGCCCCAGGCCCGAGATGCCATCCGGACCGCCGCGATGGCTGCGCCGAGTCCACGCCCGTTCGCCGACCGGATGCGTCGTGCCGACGGCAACCTTGCCGTCATCGCGGAACTGAAGCGCCGATCGCCGAGCAAGGGCGACCTGAATCCCGAGCTCGACCCGGCCGCGACGGCTGCGTCGTACCAGCGCGGCGGGGCAGCTGCGCTGAGCGTGTTGACCGACGGTCCGTATTTCGGCGGTTCGATCGCCGACCTCGAAGCCGCGCGTGGCGCGACGTCGTTACCGGCGTTGCGGAAGGACTTCACGATCGACGAAATCCAAGTGCTCGAGTCACGCGCCGTCGGTGCCGACGCGATCTTGCTGATCGTCGCAGCACTCGACGACGAACGCCTACGCGATCTCCACGACACCGCCACCGATCTCGGTCTCGCCGTGTTGGTGGAAACCCACGACGACCGCGAGATCGACCGTGCCCTCGAGGCCGGGGCCCGCATCGTGGGCGTCAACAGCCGCAGCCTCCAGACGTTCGACGAGGATCTCGGGATCGCCGAACGGCTCTCGACGATGCTGCCGCCCGAGGTGATTCGGGTCGCCGAGAGCGCAGTGCGCAGCGCCGACGACGCCCGCAGAATGGCCGCAGCCGGTTTCGACGCCGTGCTGGTGGGCGAGGCGCTCGTGCGATCGGCCGACCCGGAGTCGTTGTGTCGGGAAATGGCATCGGTAGCGGTCATTCGGCCGTAGCCTGCGAAACGTCATGTTCGTCAAGGTCTGCGGAATCACCAACGAGGACGACGCGCTGCTGGCGGTTGCCATGGGTGCCGACGCCATCGGTCTCGTTTTCGCTCCGAGCCGTCGCCAGGTCGGAGTCGAACAGGCGCGTGACATCGTGCGCCGACTCCCGACCGACGCCGTCGCCATCGGGGTCTTCGTCGACGAACGCCCTGAGCGCGTGGTCGAGATCTGCAATCGCGTCGGGCTACGCGGTGCGCAACTTCATGGGCGCGAACCCGTCTCGGAGGTTCGGTATGTCCGTGAGCGCGTCCGATTCGTGATTCAGGCCTACAAGTCGTCCGATCAGGATCTCTCCTTGGCTGCGAACAGTCCTGCGGACATCGTTCTGGTCGACGGCCCGTTGCCGGGCAGCGGTCGAGTGTTCGACTGGTCGCTCACCGACCGACTCCCGTCGGGACTGCGACTGCTGCTGGCTGGCGGTCTCAATCATCAAAACGTCGCAGAGGCCATCGCGACGGTCCGGCCTTGGGGCGTCGACGTCAGCACCGGGGTCGAACGGAGTGCCGGACAGAAGGACCCAACGAAACTGCGGCTCTTCGTGGAGGCCGCGAAGGCGGCTGGCGATTCGCTGCTCGGCGATCGGACCCGGGGGATGGGCGCGCACGCGGCAATGGCCGGTTTCGGGAGCGAACCCTTGGACTTGGGCGTTGCGCTCGACACCATCGACCCCGAAGCGATTCCCGAGGTCGTTCCTGGGCGCACGCGGCCCTACGACTGGCAATTCGACGGCCTGTAGCCAACCACCCGGCCGTCCGGCCACCCGGCGAGATCTTCACGAACCTCACGTGATCCTCACGGTCTGCTGGTTCGCCTCGCACGTACGCCTCCGAAAGTGGTGATGCCGACACAACCGTCGGCATCGTCCACCGAACCAGGAGGTTCTGATGTTGCGTCGCCTGTGTTGCACCGCCCTTGTCGGCGGTTTCTTGTCCGTTGCGACCATCGGGGTTGCGTCGAGTGCTCCGGTCGCCGGGGCCACCGAGTGTCCGAGCGGATCGTGGTCCGACACGGTCGGGCGGCCGTCCGAAGCCGTTCCCGGCATGTCGGGTGCCGCGGTGTGGAGGGTTGCCGACACGAACCGATTCCGGTTCCGGGTGTCGGAGGCCGGCACCGATCTCGCTCGATTCCGCGGCACGATCAGCACCGATGGAGTTCTGGTCGCGACGGGACGACACCTCGAGGGTGGTGACCTGGTATTGCAGCGCGACGGCGATCGGCTGCACTTCGCCTTGCGCAACCGTGGCGGCGTCGACGGATTCGATCTCTCCGTTCACTGCGCCAGTTACGTGCGCTTCAACGTGCGGATGAACGGCACTCAACTCTCGCCCGATCAGGTCGTGATCGGGGCGGACTCTGCGCACCCGAGCGCAACGCCGTTCCAGATCGACAAGGTGGCGGCGACACCCTGATCGGTTCGTGGCCCCGGTGGGTCGGCAACCTCGCCGACCCGCCGGATGGCCCCCGCCGCACCGGGACAACTCCGCCGATACCCGACTTTCTGCGCAAAGTCATCGCGAGCGGCGCGCTACGGTCGACGCTTCCGGGCGGCACGACACGCAGGAGTGACAAACAATGCGCAGACGAACGATCACGGCCGTAGCCGTCGCGCTCGGCATCGCCTCGACGCTGGGTGCAGAAACGAGAACGCAGGCTTCGAGCTCGGCGCAAGACGACTTCAACGGTGACGGCCGTTCGGATCTCGTCATCGGTGTGCCGCTCGAAGACATCGGCGCCACAGCCGACGCCGGCGCCGTGCACGTACTGGCGGGAACCGCGGCCGGTGTCCGTGCCCGCGGCTCTCAGTTCTGGAACGAAGATTCGGCCGGAGTGTCGGGGGCGACGGCGGCGAATGACCGCTTCGGTAGCTCATTTGCCGGTGGAGACTTCGACGACGACTCCTACAGCGATCTTGCGGTCGGAATTCCGTGCCAAACCGTGGGCGCGGCAACCTGTGCTGGATCGGTCATCGTCTTCTACGGGTCGCCGTTCGGCTTGAGCACAGACGGATCCGACACGATCGACCAGGACACGGTTGGCGTTCCCGGTTTCGCAGAAACCGACGATGCCTTCGGGAGCGCCCTCGCTGCGGGAGATTTCGACGGCGACGGCCGCGACGACCTTGCGGTCGGTGCGCCCGGTGAGGCGGTCGGAGCAACGGCCAACGCCGGGGTGGTGTACATCTTGGTCGGAGGAGCAGACGGCATCGAAGGAGCCGGCGCTCGGATGATCCTGCCCGCAGCGGTCGGCGAGGTCGCCGAGACGGACGATCGTTTCGGCGAGACCCTCGCCAGCGGCAACTTCGATGGCAACGCGTTCGCCGACCTCGTCATTGCCAGCCCCGGTGAGAGTGGGGCGGTGGCCGGCATCGGGTCCATCACCTCGATCGTCGGCAGCGAAACGGGACTCGATCTCGGCGAAGCTGTCTCGTTCACGCAGGATTCGGCCGGGGTTCCGGGCCGGGCCGAGGTTGGTGACCGTTTCGGAACGACGTTGGCGGCAGGCGACTTCGACGGCGACGGCAACGATGACCTCGCGGTCGGCGCTCCGGAAGAAGCCCTGGGCGCGGTTGGCGGCGCTGGTGCTATCCACCTCTTCGACGGCAGCGACGCGAGTTTGACTGTCACCGGCAGTCGTGCGATCTGGCAGGGCGAGGGCATGCGCGGCGCAGCCGAGTCCGACGATCTGACCGGTGCTGCACTCGCTGCTGGCGATTTCGACAACGACGGACGCGACGACCTGGCCGTGGGTGTCCCCGGCGAGACGTATTCCGGTTTCCAGCACGGCGGCCAGGTGCTGGTGATGCGCGGCACCGACATCGGGCTGAATCAGGTCGGCACCGTGACGTTGCACCAAGACGTCGCTGGAGTTGCCGAAGTCCCCGAAGACGATGATCGGTTTGGTGGCGCGCTCGATGCTGCCGATTACAACGGTGATGGCCGCGACGATCTCGCGGTCGGCGTCGATGAGACGTTCGCCGTGGTTTCGGCGGGCGGCGTGCACGTCTTCTTCGGTGCCGCCTCCGGTATCTCGACGAACGACGACCAGTTCTTCGGCCAGGACTCGGTGGCGATTCCCGACACCGCGGAAATTTCCGATCGGTTCGGGTCGGTGCTGTGAGCGACATCACGCGCGCGAACGGCGTCACGCTCGATCCGCCCGGACCTGAACCCGTCGGACTCGGGCGGTTCGGCGAATTCGGCGGTCGTTTCGTACCCGAGACCCTGATCGCCGCGCTCGAAGAACTGGAGTCCTGCTTCCGCGAGGCATGGCATGACCCGGTGTTTCGGACCGAATATGCGTCGCTGCTTGGCAGTTACGCAGGCCGTCCGACACCGGTGACGGAGTGCACTCGCCTTTCGGACCGACTTGGCTTGCGCGTCTTGTTGAAACGCGAAGACCTGACCCACACCGGATCGCACAAGATCAACAACGTGCTCGGGCAGG
>SXIR01000069.1 GCA_005772765.1 Actinomycetota bacterium | reverse complement strand
GTCGAAGGCGCTGTAGGAGTGGAACGACAAGAAGCAACTGCTGCGCATCCAGGCCGACCGCGAGCACGAACGCGACTGGGAGACGGTCGAGACCGACATCTTCTCCGAAGACTTCTTGCTCACCCGCCCGTTGCTCGAGGCGATTCGTTCGAGTGAGCCGGTCGTGCTGCTGATCGACGAAGTCGACCGCATCGAGATCGAGACCGAAGCGTTGCTGCTCGAGGTGCTGTCCGACTTCCAGGTGTCGATTCCCGAACTCGGAACGATCACGAGCAATCAACGGCCGATGGTGTTCTTGACGTCGAACAACACCCGCGAGTTGTCGGAGGCGCTCAAGCGTCGCTGCCTCTACTTGCACGTCGACTATCCGACGCTCGAGCGCGAAGAAGAGATCGTCCGTGTTCGGGTACCCGAGATCGATCAGGCGCTCGCCGAGCAGATCGCCAAGGTCGTCGCGTCGATCCGCAACCTCGACATCAAGAAATCGCCGAGCATCAGCGAGACGATCGACTGGGCGAGGACACTGCTGTTCCTCGGCCGCAACGAGATCAACCCGGAGGTGATTGGCGAGACGCTGCACGTCTTGCTCAAGTACCAGGCCGACATCGCCAAGGCCCGCAAGGACCTCGGCGTCGATGGCCCTACCCACCCACTCGGCTTGAAGAAGTGACGACCGAAGCGTGAGGCCGAGGTGCATGTTGGCAAAGCAGTTGCCGCAATGGCCGAGTACGGACCGCAGCCGATGACAACCATCGGCGATCAGCGCAATCTCTTCGACTCCCTCCAGGGATTCGTGCACGAGCTCCGCGCGGCCGGACTGCCGGTGTCGATGACCGAAAACCTCGACGCGATGCGCGCGATCCAACACATCTCGCTGGCCGATCGCGATTCCATGAAGGCCGCGCTCGGCGCGACGCTCGTGAAACATCACGGGCACTGGCGTACCTTCGACACGGTCTTCGACGTCTACTTCTCGTTGTGGTCCCGCGGAGTCCAAACCGGCGACGGCGAGGGCGAAGCCGGCGAAGGCGAGATCGACTGGGATCAGATGGTGGCCGCTCTGGAAGGCGGCGGCGCGATGGGCGAGATGAGCAACGAAGAGCTCGCGCAGATGCTGCTGCAAGCGTTGCAGAACATGGACGAGGACACCCTGCGCCAACTCGCCGGCGCGGCCGTCAGCCGGTTCGCCGGGATGGAGCCCGGTCGCCCCGTGGGTGGTGCGTATTACCTGTATCGGACGTTGCGCCAACTCGACGCCGATGGCCTCGTCGAGAAGCTGTTGCAACGGGCGCAAGAGACCGGCGAGGTCGGTGACGGCGCCTACGACGAGCGGTTGGCTCGCGAAGAGATGGAGCAACGGGTCAAGCAGTTGAAGGAGATGATCGAAGCCGAGATCCGCCGACGGCTCGTCGCCGATCGTGGCGTCGAAGCGATGGCGCGCACCCTCCGCAAGCCGCTCCCCGAAGACGTCGACTTCATGCATGCGTCCCGAGAAGAGATGCAACAACTCCAGAAGTCGATCTATCCGTTGACGCGCGCGCTCGCGGCCCGGCTCGCGCAACGGCGTCGCCGCCGTAACCGCGGCCAACTCGATTTCCGCCAGACCGTTCGACACTCGCTCAGCTACGGCGGCGTTCCTGCTGAGCCGAAGTTCAAGCATCCGAAGCCGAGCAAGCCCGAGATCATGGTGATCGCGGACATTTCGGGCTCGGTTGCCAGCTTCGCTCGCTTCACGCTGCAGTTCGTGTACGCGATGCAGAGCGAGTTCTCGAAGGTTCGTTCGTGGGTGTTCATCGACGGTATCGACGAGGTGACGCACTTCTTCGAGGAGAGCGACGAGATCAGCGAGGCGATTCACCGGGTCAACACCGAAGCCGATGTCGTGTGGGTCGACGGCCACTCCGACTACGGCCATGCGTTCGAGGTTTGGCACGATCGGTTCATCACCGAGGTCACGCACAAGAGTTCGGTCATCATCCTCGGCGACGCCCGGAACAACTACCACGCGGCGCAAGCGTGGACACTTGCGGAGATGCGCAAGCGGGCCCGCAAGGTGTACTGGCTCGATCCGGAGCCGCGTGGGTACTGGGACACCGGCGACTCGATCATCAGTGAATACGGCCAGCATTGCGACGGCGTGTTCGAGTGTCGCAACCTGCGCCAGCTCCAGAAATTCGTGACTGCCGTCGTCGACGCCCAGTGAACGTCGTGTCGACTGTGCTCGCAACCACGTGGTTCGCCGAGGTCGCGAGACCGTGACCGGGCTCGTCCGCTTCGAGCACGACGGTGTCGTCGGCGCGTTGGTGCTCAACCGTCCGACGAAGCTCAACGCACTGTCGCGAGAATTGTTGCGAGATCTGATCGCGGCGTGTGAAGCCGCGAATCGAGTCGCGACGCTGAAGGTCATCGTCGTACGAGGTGAGGGCCGAGCGTTCAGCGCTGGCTTCGACCTCACCGATGCGGTGACGGCCGACGAGCACCTCGACGCGCGTGGCGCAGCCGATCTCGGGCGGCGTGCCACCGACGCGCTCGAACAGGTCCGTGCGGTCACGATTGCGGCCATACGCGGGCATTGCGTTGGCGGTGGTGTGGTTCTCGCGAGCGCGTGCGACGTGCGTATCGCGGCCGCCGACACGCGGTTGTCGATTCCCGAGATCGATCTGGGTTTGCCGCTCACCTGGGGTGCGGTTCCGCGACTCGTGCGCGAGCTCGGCCCGGCGCGCACACGTGAACTTGTGATGACGGGCGACCCCTTCAGCGCCGACGATGCGGAGCGGTGGGGCTTCGTCAACCGCGTCGTGCCGAACGAAGACCTCGACCAGGCAGTTGCCGAGCTGGCCCGTCGTTTGGCCGCCAAACCCGCGATCGGATTGCGAGCAACCAAACAGCAAGTTGCCATGGCGGCGTCCGAGATGGCATCGACACACCATGCCGATGCCGACGCGGTGTATCTGGTTGCGGCGCAACGCGACCCCGAAGCACGAGCGATTGCGGCCGACTATCTCACCCGCCGCTCGCGTTGATCGGCGCAGTCCCCGCGCCTCGAAGGTGATGCCGCCGGTAACGCCGGCACCCGTGGACGAGCGAAGCCTCCGTCTGGTCGTGGCACACTGCGGTCGTGCGGATCGTGATGGCCGGGTTCAACCACGAAACGAACACGTATTGCCCAGCGCCCACCGTTCTCGACGACTTCGTGCGGTGGCCGGGAACCAAGGTGCTGGCCGAGGCACCGAAGACCGCAACGGTCTGGGGTGGGTTCATCGACAGGGCTCGAACCCTCGGCGCCGAACCGGTGCCCGTGTACACGGCCGACGCGGTGCCGTCGGGAACGATCACCGCCGACACGTACGCGACGATTCGCGCCGAGCTGCTCACCGCGATTGCGGCGGCAGAACCGTTCGACGCCGTGGCCTTGAACCTGCACGGCGCCGCGGTCGTCGACGGAAATGACGACCCCGAACGTGACCTTTGCGAAGCCGTGCGCGGGCTCTGTGGCGATCGCCCGCTCGGCGCCGTTTTCGATCTGCACGGCAACCTCAGCCAAGCGATGTGTGATCACCTCGATGTGGCGCTGGGATTTCGTTCCTATCCACACGTCGATACGCGAGCGCGCGGCGAGGAGTGCATCGACCTGCTGGCCCGTCGGGTGCGCGGTGAGCAGCGCGCCAGCATCTACCTCGCGACCACGCCGATGCTGTTGCCCAGTACCGACACCAATTCGGGCGCGGGTGCGGCGGCCAATCGTGCGTGCGAGCGAGTCGAGGCGCTCCCCGGCGTCATCGACTGCACGCTGATGCACGGATTTCCGTACGCAGATCACGAGCTCGCGAACGTGTCGGTGCTGTGCAGCGCAGTCGACGACTTCGCCGCACGGTCCGGCGCCGAATACGTCGCGAAATGGATGTGGGTCCATCGCGACAACTTCGTCGTGACGCATCGCACGCCTGCTGATGCGGTTGCCGAGGCCATCGCGCGTTCGCAGTCCGCCGACAGACCGATCGTCGTCAACGAAACTGACGACAACCCGGGCGGCGGTGCGCCGGGTGACGGAACCCGGTTGCTCCGCGCGCTGATCGAGGCCGGACTTCCGGACGGCACTGCCACGTTCGGCTTCGTCTGGGACCCTGAGGTCGCCGCGCAGGCGCACGCCGCCGGCGTCGGAGCCGTCATCGATGTCGCCCTCGGCGGCAAACACGACGGCCTGCACGGCGAACCGATCCGGGCGAGCGCGGAGGTGCTCGCGCTTTCGGATGGGCGTTGGGTCCTGAAGGCGATGGGGAAGGGCTCGCGCGTCAACCTGCGGGCGATGGCGTGCCTGCGAATCGGCGGCGTCGACGTTGTGGTGTCGAGCCGGAGACAGCAAACCTTCGACGACGGGTGTTTCGAACTGCATGGCATCGATGTGACCACCCGGCGCATTATCGGATTGAAGTCGACGAAGCACTTCAGAGCGTTCTTCGAACCGATCGCGTTCTCGATCGTGACGTCGGACGGCGGCGGGCTGACCTCGGAGCGGCTCGACGCGTTCAGGCGACGACGTGATCGCCGTCGCCTGTGGCCGCTCGACGACACTGCGGGTCAACGAACCGATTGATCCGGTGGGCGAGGCCGGCTGATCCGGTGGGCGCGGCTCGCGCGTCGCCGCGATGTTGTTCGGTTCAGCCGTCGACGTGCCCGGACAGACGTCCCCGGTACTCGGCGATCGCTTCCGCGTGATCGACAATCGGCATCGGGTAACCGAGCGCGGCGCGAACCAGCGGCGGCGGGTCGTGGATCTCGGGCGCAGCGACTGCACCCAACTCCTGGACGTAGCGGCGGATGTAGTCGCCGTTCGAATCGAAGCGTTCGCTCTGGCGAGTCGGGTTGAAGATGCGATGCGGGTTGCTGTCGGTTCCCGTTCCGGCAACCCACTGCCAGTTCAACCGATTCTGGGCGATGTCGCCATCGCACAACCAGCGTTCGAACTCGGCCGCACCGCGGCGCCAATCGATCGCGAGGTCCTTGGTCAGAAACGACGCCACGATCATGCGCGCGCGATTGTGCATGAAGCCCTCGCTGCGGAGTTGGCGCATGCCGGCGTCGACGATGGGGTAGCCGCTTCGACCTTCGGCCCAGGCTGCGAACGCGTCGTCGTCGGTCCGCCACGCGAACTCGCGGGGACGCAGATCCGTGTGAGCGACGTCGACTCGTGTTGCGAGTACCTGGAGGAAGAAGTCCCGCCACGCGAGTTGGCGAAGGAACGGTGCCGCGCCCGGCCGGTCACGAAACCGCACCACGACTTCGCGAGGCGAGAGGCATCCGAAGTGCAACGCCGCGGCGACCTTCGACGTGGCGTCGCCCGCCAAGTCGTTGTGGCGATCCCCGTACATCGCCAACCCGCGCGCCGCCCAACGCCGCAACGACGCGCGTGCCTCGGTTTCGCCACCCCGCGGCCTCCCGGGCGAGGTCATCGCCGCAGCTGCGATGGCCGCGTCGAGTTGGTCGCGGTCGTCGGGCGACGCGGGTTCCGCAGTTCGCAGCGTCGCTGGCGCGATCGGACGCCCCACCTCGTACTCCGACCACCGCCGAAAGTACGGCGTGAAGACGCGGAAGGGCGTGCCCGATCCGGTGTGCACCGAACCTGGCGGGACCGCGGCTACCCCAGGGTGGCGGTGCAGGACGCAATGGTTGGCTTCGAGCGCGCGTTCGAGCGTTTCGAGCCGACGCTGCGCGAACCCGCTGAAGTCGGCGGAGCAGTGGACGGCCGTTGCGCCGATTCGGGTCGCTTCGCTCGTCACGGAGTCGACCCAGGACGTCGTCGCCGCGAGGATGCGGAGCTGCCCACCGAGGCGTTGCAGCGATGCGTCGAGATCGTGCAGCGCTTCGGACAGGAACGCGTGCCGGTTCGGGCTTGCGTGTCGACGCAACGCTTCGGGATCGAGCACGAAGATCGGATGGACCGGACCGGCCGACGCGGCGGCGGCCAGCATCGGAAGGTCTCGAACTCGGAGGTCGCGGGTGAACAGGACGACGGACGGCACCGATCGAACCTAGCGTCCGACCGTCGGTGCCGATTCGCTGGATACTCGGCTGCGCCGAGTCGTAGGGTGATGGCCACCATGTTGGAGCAGTACGGGATCGATCCCGGAGTTCGCGACGAAGCCGCACGTCATCGCGGCACCGTTGGACGGGTCACACGCATCGATCGGGGCGCCTATCACGTCGTCACCGATGTCGGGTCGGTGGTCGCCTCGCTTGCCGGAGGGCTCAAGGACGCGCCCGAGCCCGAGGATCGGCCGGCGATCGGGGATTGGGTCGTTCTCGGCGACGACGTGGTCGAGGTCATCTTGGCCCGCCGATCGGCGTTCCGCCGCGGTGACGCCGATCGGCTCCAAGCCCAAGTCGTCGCCGCAAACGTGGATGTCGTGTTCATCGTGCATGCGGCCGACGAACCTGCGAACGTCCGTCGTCTCGAACGCGAGCTGTCGTTGGCGTTCGACAGCGGCGCGGAGCCGGTGGTGTTGCTCACTAAGGTCGACCTCTGTGAACCGAGCGGGTTCGATGAAGTCGTTGCCGATTTCCGTCGGGTCGCGCCCGATGTCGAGATCGTGGCCACCAGCGCGGTCGACCACCGTGGTCTCGACGCAATCGAAGCGCTCGCGTGCCGAAGGACGGTCGCGTTCGTCGGCAAGTCGGGGGTCGGTAAGTCGAGTCTGGTCAACGAACTCTTGGGCGATGCGACCCAGGCCGTCGGCGACGTGCGCGCCAGCGACGGACGCGGGCGACACACGACGACGCACCGGGAGATGTTCATGCTGCCGGGCGGGGGTGTTGTGATCGACACGCCGGGATTGCGATCGATCGGGATGTGGCAGAACGATGAAGGAATTGCTCGGGTGTTCGCCGACATCGAAGCGATCGCGGCACAGTGCCGATTTCGGGATTGCATCCACGAACACGAACCGGGCTGTGCCGTCCAAGCCGCCGTCGAAGCCGGTTCGTTGGATCCAGCGCGGGTGGCAAATCACCGCGCGATGCTGAGTGAGTTGGACGACCTCGACCGCGAAAGCCAACTGCGTTCGCGGCTCGAGAAGAAGCGCCACGCCAAGATCTTGAGCAAGGCGGTGCGGTCGTTCGACCGCAAACCACGCTGAGTTCGCTCGGCGACGAAGCACGCCGATCGTGAGCGTGCCGGTCAGCTCGCTTCGATGCGTGCGACGATCCGGGCGAGTGCGAGCAACTGTTGGCGCTCCGATTGGCGAATCGGTGGCGTCGATCGACCCACGAGCAAGGCGCCGTCGTCGCCGATCGCCGCGACGAGCAGGTCGTCGGGCCCGCGCGCCCCGCTGGCGACGAGCGGCGACGCCGCGGTTCCGGCGGCAAGGACCGTGAGGTGCTCGGATTCGGGCGCGTTGTCGGTGCGCTGCACGGTGCCGTCGGCGTGGGTTCGCGCCGCCCAGTCGGCGCCGAACTCGTCGATGACCCGTCGAAGCAACGCGGTCCCGAGGTCGGGCGCGTCCAAGAGCGCCTCGACGGTCGTCAGCGCGTCGATGCGGGGGTCGGCGAACGTCTCGACGACGACGAACTGTTCGACGGCGGCGCCGTCGACCTCGCTGATCTCGCGCATCAGGAGGTCGATCAGATCTTCGTTCGGCAGCACGACCGAGAACTCGTCGACCGCAATGTGCTCACCGCGTTCGAGGACGTCGATTCCGACGATGTCGGCGCCGAGCGACCCGATGCGCGACGCAACGAGCCCGAGTGCGCCGGGTCGGTCGGGAAGCCAAACCCGAACTCGGAGTCGAACCGAGGCATCACGCTCCACGTGCGGCACACTATGGCCATGACCGTTCGGGAAGGTGTGTCGAGCACGTTACGAGTTGGTGTCTTTGGGGGCACCTTCGATCCGCCGCACACCGGGCATGTCGCGATCGCGGCACAAGCAGTGCACAGCCTTTCGCTCGATCGCCTCGTGGTCACCGTCGCAGGCGACCCGTATCGCAAGCGCGGTGCAGTGGTCGCGTCGGCAACTGATCGGCTGGCGTTGGCGCGCCTTGCGTTTGCCGATCTCGAGCGGGCCGAAGTCGACGACCGTGAGATCCGACGAGATGGTCCGACGTACACGGTCGATACGATCGAGGAACTGCGTGCCGAGCACGACGCCGAGATCCTCCTGATCCTTGGCGCCGATGCAGCCGCGTCGCTACCGAGTTGGCACCGGGCGTCGGAGTTGGCCGACCTGGTGACAGTGGCGTTGATGGCCCGCCATGGCGAAACGCTCGACGCGGTCGACGGGTTCCGCTGCGTCAAGTTCGACGTCGTTCGTGTCGATGTTTCGTCATCGCAGCTCCGAGATCGCGTCGCGCGTGCCGAACCCATCGACGGCCTGGTGCCGGCGGCGGTGATCCACGAACTCCGGAAACGGCGTCTCTACACTGGCCGTTGATGACCCGAGGCTTCGACCAGGCAGAACCAACGCGCCGGGTCTCGCGCGACGATCACCTCAGCCGCCGCGAACGCCTTCGACGCGATCGGCGGCGGCGCTGGTATGTGGTCGTGATCGCATCCGTCAGCGGCAGCCTCGCGGCATTGAGTAGCGGCCCGAGTTCCGCACCGGCCGCGCGCGAACCAGAACGGGGAACCGAGACGACGGTGGAGGCCCCCGCCGAAGGCAAGTTTTCGACGTTGCTTCTGGCGCATCGAGCGAAGGACGGCACGCTCGATCTCGGCGTGATCTTCGGCGTCGACACCAACGAACCTCGCCGCGCAACCGCGCTCTTGCTGCCCCCGACGACGATGGTGCAGGTCGCGGCATTGCAGCAGCAGACACTGCGCGATCTTCCAGCGCTCGTCGACGACGACATCTTGGAACTGACCGTCGAGAACGCGACCGGGATTCGTCTCGACACGGTGATCATCGCCGACGACGTCTTGCTCGCCCGCCTCTTGGCGCCGGCTGATCCGATTCCCGTCGACTTTTCGCGTGGTATCCGCATCGACGACGACGCCGGAACATTGGGATATGCCGGCGGCGCGCAGAAGCTGAGCGCGGCCGACGCGTATCGAGTGTTGCTCGGAACCGAACCAGACGGGTCGTTGTCGCATCTCGTGACCGTCGGTGCCGTCCTCGAGGGTTGGATCGATCGCCTCGATCGCCCCGCAGTGGCGCGACCCACGGTCGAAGTCGATCGCCGAGCGACGTTCTTGCGGGCGATGGGCGGACTCGACTTGCGGCTGTTGACCTTGCCGGTCGAGCGCGTCGATGCCGGCGATGTCGAACGTTTCCGGATGCTCGACGACGAAGTCGCCAACTTGGTTGGCGGCCAGTTCGGGCCTGCCCGCCTCGGCGACGGGTCCCGGCCTCGCGCCGAACTCCGCAACGGGACCGGCACGGTGGGGCTCACCCAAGCGGTGTCTCGGTTTGTCGTCCCGATCGGGGTCGAGGTCGCACACACCGACAACGTCCCCGGTTTCGGCAAGGACGAGACGATTGTGCAGTATTACGACGGCGAACACGAGGCCACGGCGCAAGCGGTCGTCGACGCACTGGGCGTCGGCCGGGCCGAGCGGGTGAATGAGCAGATCGATTTCGTCGACCTCACGGTTATCGTGGGGGCCGACTTCGAGACCGCACACCCCGAGGTGACCGGTCGTTGAGGCTCCAACGACCGATCGACCCCGAGACGAGACGCCACCCATGAACGACTCCACCCTCCGAGCCACCATCGCGGCCGAAGCCGCGGCGAACAAACTCGCCCAGGACATCGTCGTGCTCGAGGTCGGTGACATCATCGGGATCACCGAGTACTTCGTGGTCTGTTCGGCGACGAACACCCGGCAGGTACGCACGATCATCGACGAAGTCGACGAACAGGTGCGGATTCTCACCGATGGACGCGCCCGCGCCGTCGAAGGGCTCGACGACGCACAATGGGTGTTGCTCGACTACGGCGACGTGATCGTGCATGTGTTCCTGGCTGAGACCCGTGAGTTCTACGGCCTCGAACGCCTGTGGGCCGACGCGCCCCGTATCGCGTTCAGCGTTCGCTGAGGTCGGCGCGCGCCGCCAGCTCGCTCGAACGCTCATCGAAACCGTCGCGGGCGCGACGCGCCTCGAGAACGCGATTCAAGACGTCGACATCGAGCGCCACGATGTCGACGCGCCCCCGACCCGACGCGCCGCGCCGATTCCGACGCGCCTCGGGAGTTGTGCCCGCGACGCGTGTTGACGGAGGGACCGACCTGGGTGCCGGTGCCGGATCGTGGCGGAGGTCGACCTCGTCGACCGAGTTGCGCGGCGGCGGGGGAGCGGGTCGTTCGGCGATGACGTGCTCGATGGCCAAGGGCTCGGCTCCGCCGTCGAGGATGGGGCGCGTCAACGGTTCGCGTTGCATTCGCTGCCGCGCGCCCTCCGTCCGCGCGGCAAGCCACGACGCCCGGCTCAGCTCGGCGAAGGTATGCCGGTCGACCTCAGCGTCGCGGGCGGCAGCGAGTTGGGCTCGAGTCGCGGCGCGCGCCGCCTCGCGCTGCGCTTGTTTGGCGTGCATGCGCGACTCGACGCTCGTGCGGGCAGACCACATTCGATCGTTGCGCTCGACACGGTGGGCGAGTTGGCGAGCGGCCTCCCCAGCGAGTCGGGCGTCGGTATAGCCAGCGAGCGACCGATCGCGCGCCTGCGCAGCCGTAGTTTGGGCATCGGAAGCCGCCGCGGCCGCCGCTTCGGCGCGTCGGCGTGCCCGGGCCGCGCGCTCGGCCAACACGCTGGTCGCGGCGCGGCGCGCTTCGTCGACCATCGCTGCGCGTTCGGCTCGCGGCGAACGAACCGCGCGTGGTCGCGCCAGGTCGGCGAACGACGTGCGGGCCCGACCGGCGCGACTCGTCGCGGACCTTTGGGCGTGGCTCGGAATCGGGTCATCTGGTCGGTGCGCGATTTCGCGCGCCGCCGTCCGGGCGACAACCAGGCGGGTGGTCCGGCCGACGAGCCGCGGCGCGAACCACAACAGACCAATGAGCACACCGAGCGCGATGAGCCCCGCCGCGATCCTTCTGGTGTCGGTCGCGGGTGCACCCGCGATCGGTTCGCTCGAATCCGCGGCGACACCCTCGCCATCGGCGGGGTCGGCGACCGCGCCAACTGCGTCGCCGACCACGTCGCCGACCACGTCGATCGAGAAGTCGATGGCGCGGCGTTCGGCGGTGACTGTTGGCGACTGGCCGATGAGCAACACCGACTTGGCTTCCAACAACGTGGCGGCCAGGCCGACCTGATGCAGTCCGGTCGCGTTGGCGGCAGGACGTACCGAGAAACGCACGGTCTGCATCTGCCCAGGTGCCAACACGACCTGTTCGATCGACGGGACGACCCAGGTGGGCTCGGCTCCGGTCCCTTCGAGTCCGATCGTGAGGCGGTACTCGTTCGTGATGTTGCGCACGGCGACGGTTCGCCAGATGCCTTCGCCGGCGGTGACCTCGGTCGGTCCGGTCAGATCGGCACTGCGCAGCGAGAACAACGGACCTTGACCAGTCGTCAGCACATCCGCGGCCGAATCGGGGGGTGCGGTGGTCTCCGCTGCTTCGGGACCGGCCGGGCCGGGCTGGGTTTGGGCGCGAGCCTGCCCGGCGACACCCACGAGGGCACCGAAACCAATGGCGAGTGCTGCCAGCCGCCGCACACCGTCTCATCGGCCGATCCGGCCGGGTTGTCAGGCGTAGGTACGAATGAGTTCCAGGACCGCCGAGCCGTTGGGGCCGGTGACCTCGAGATCAGCCAACGCCGGGTCGAGCCGTCGCGCCGCCACAGCGCACAGGTGCGCCCCGGAGCCGCGCACGGTGACGACAGCGGGAGCTTCGGGGACGAAGTCCCACGATTCGCCGGCCACGCCCGCGAGGTACATCGCGACCGGGCCAGGATCTGGTCGACCGGCCAGGGTGAACGCATAGGGGATGGTCCGCCAGGCCAGGCGAGCGACGTTGACCAGCCGGGGCTCGTCTCGCGACGGTGCGCCGACGGCTTCGGCAATGTCGCCGTGATGAATCCACGTCTCCGATTGTCGGGTCGTGGCGAGCGTGCGCCGCGCCAGGGTTCCCGCGACCCACATCACCCGATCGGATGGGTCACCGGCAGCCAACGCGCTGGTCATGGCTCCAGCGGCTTCGCCCCATCGAGCCACCACGGCATCAGGAGTCGCGCCCCGTTCGGCCTCGACGAGCATCGCTGCCGAGTCGTCGACCGATTCGGCTGGACGGGGCGGCGTCGGCAGGCTTGCGTAGTACTCGTCGAGTCGGCCGGCTGCGGCGGCCGCCGCCATTTCGTTGGTCTGCGCGAGATGCAGCACCACATCAGCGACATCCCATCCGTCGCAACGCGTGGGACGGGTCCAGTCGGCGTCGGACAGCGCGAACAGCAGGTCGCGCAAGGAGACGAGCTCGGCGTCGAGGTCGATCAGTTGTTCCATGGCGCAACCGTGCCACAATCGACGCTTCCGACGAAACTGCGCGATGCTCGTCGCCGCCCGAATCTCGAGGAGTCCCCATGCCTGTCGCCGGTCAACGCGACCCCGACCAAGTGCACTCGGTGCTGACCGAGTGGCTCGGTCGTCAGGTAGCCGCTGACGATGTTGTCATCACGAATCTTGTGGTGCCGCAGGCCAGCGGGTTCTCGAACGAGACGTTCCTGTTCGACGCCGCGTGGGGAGGCGAACAGCACGCGTTGGTGTTGCGCAGCCAGCCGCAACGGCACGCCCTGTTTCCCGAGATCGATCTCCTCGAACAGCAGTACCTCTCGATGAAGTTGCTGGGTGAACACAGCAACGTTCCGGTCGCTCGCGTGCGCTGGGCCGAATCGGACCGCCGTTGGCTGGACGCCCCGTTCTTCGTCATGGATCGTCTCGACGGGCTCGTGCCGGGCGACAATCCGCCCTACATGGTCGAAAGTTTCGTCGTCGACATGGATCCGGCAACCCGGCGTGCGTGGCACTCGAACGCCATCGAGGCGATGACCCGCGTCGGTCGGGTCGATTGGCAGACGGCAGGTTTCGGTCATCTCGACAAGGCCCATCACGGCCCGCTCGGTCCCGAGCAACGTCGGGGATACTTTCGCCACTACCTCGACTGGGCGACCGAGGGAACGACGCATCCGGTCGTGCACCCCGCCTTCGACCAGCTGCTCGCCACCTGGCCCGATGATGGGGACCGCGTGGAGTTGTGTTGGGGCGACTCCCGACCCGGCAACCAGATGTTCTCCGGCACGGAAGTCATCGGCGTGTTCGACTGGGAGATGGTGTCGCTCGGCAACGCCGAATCCGACTTGGGTTGGTGGTTGTTCTTGCAGCGATACCACACGACCGGAGTCGGCGTGCCGCTGCTCGACGGTCTGCTCGACCACGACGCCACCGTCGCCGAGTGGGAGCGACACATGGGTCGCTCGGCGCGCCACGTCGAGTTCTACGAACAACTCGCCGGATTCCAGTTCTGCTTGGTGATGATTCGTCTCGCCGAGATGATGGAGTTCCCCGAGATGGCGGTCCACAATCCCGTCGCCGAAATCACCTGCGACCTGATTGGTATCCCGAGACCCTGAGCGACCTGTACCCCGGCGTCACCGTCGACGCGGCTGCGCCGAGGGGCAGCAGGATTTTTTCGAGCACCGCCAAACCGCGACGACCGCGACGTCGTGTGGTGGCTGACGCCGACCCATCTTCCCCCTCCGATCCCGGTGGTCGACCGACCATCGTGCGGGGGTCCGATGCGGCCCGGCATCGCTCATGTTCACAGCCGGCGGTCGGCGACCGTCTGAAGGGGAATCCATGAAGTCGAAACTGGCATTGGCCGCCGCGCTCGTCACGGCGAGTGCGTTTGTCGGATCGGTGACGGCCTCGCCGTCATCGGCTGCGCCCACGGTGGGGACTCGGGAGTGGAACGAGTTGTTCCCGACAACCGGGCTCACCTGGGCGCAGGTCGCCACCGTGTGCCCCACCGACGGTGTGACGCCATGTAGTGGCACGGTCGGTGGCAAGAACCTCACCGGCTGGGTCTGGGCCACCGAAGCGCAGGTCCTCGAGTTGTTCGAACGGTATGCACCGGGCATCACCGCGGCCAATCCTCACGTGAACGGCACCTTCGGAGCGGGCGTCGGGTTCCTGAACGAGTTCCGCTGGACCCGGTACCAAGCGACGACGTACTCGTACTTCGAGTACGCCGGTGGGATCACCTCGACGCTCGACGCGAACGGCGCGCCGATCGGTGGCGGCGGTTCGTACGACACGCCGTTCTTCGGTGGCGGCGTCGGTGTCGGAACGATGGAGAACACGGCGAGCCCCTACGTCGGCGTCTTCTTGTGGCGCACGGTCGGCGGCGACTACACGCCCCCGGTGATCACGCCATCGATTTCGGGAACCCTGGGCAACCACGGTTGGTATCGATCGAACGTCGATGTGTCGTGGTCGGTGGTCGATCCCGAGACCGCGATCGCAACGAGCGATGGCTGCGGCCCGAGCGCCGTGACCGTCGACACGCCGATCGCCAGCTTCACGTGCACGGCGTCATCGAGCGTGTTGGCGAGCGCGTCGAGCGTGACCGTGACGGTGAAACGCGATGCAACCGCGCCGTCACTGGTGTGTGCCCCGACCCCGACCTACTCGTTGACGCAGTTCGATGCGACCGTGTCGGCGACGGCGGCCGACGCCATGTCAGGGGTCCTCAGCTCCACCGTGACGATCCCAGTCAGCACCGCCACAGCGGGATCACGCAGTGCGACCGTGTCCGTGTCGGACCTCGCGGGCAACACCACGTCGACGACGTGTCCGTACACCGTGACCGTCCCGAAATGCAAAGGGAAGAACGCAACGATCCTCGGATCGGGTGCGAACGAGACCATCAACGGCACCGCCGGTCCCGACGTGATCATTGCCTTGGCCGGCAACGACACGATCTACGGCAATGGTGGGAACGACACGATCTGCGGTGGTGACGGTGCCGACTACGTCAGCGGAGGTTCGGGCATCGACCTCGTCGACGGTGGCGCCGGCAACGACGACATCTACGGCGGTCCGTCGGCGGACGACCTCGACGGTGGCGCCGACTCCGACAGCCTCCGCGGCGACGGTGGCGCCGATCGGTGCACCAGCGGCGAGCTCCGCATGAGCAGCTGCGCCTACCTGTACTGAGTTTCCCGCTCGGGGTGCTCATCGCTTCGCGTGTTCGGTCGGATCCCAACCCACCCCGGGGTCCGGCCGAACACGCCGACCGCGATCGAGTGCACTGACGCTCGTGCCCACGGCAGTGCACCGAGGTCGACCGATAGCCTCCGCTCTTCTTGCGAACGGAGGCACGATCGATGCAGCACGTACGGCTCGGGCGAAGCGGACTGCAGGTCTCGCGGCTGTGCCTCGGGACGATGACGTTCGGCCTGCAGATCGATGAACCGACCTCGCGTGCGATTCTCGACCGGGCAGCCGACGGTGGGATCACGTTCATCGACACCGCCGACGGATACCCGCTGGGCGGCGATTTGGCGACGGTTGGTCGCACGGAAGAGATCGTCGGGCGATGGCTGGCGGGTCGGCGCGACGATTACGTCCTCGCTACGAAATGTTTCGCGCCGATGGGCGAGCGTCCGTGGCAAGCGGGCAACAGCCGTCGGCACGTTCTCGACGCCGTCGACGCGTCGCTTCGCCGACTCGACACCGACTTCATCGATCTCTACCAACTGCATTTCGACGACCCCGGCGTGCCGATCGATGAAACGTTGGGCGCGCTCGACGACATCGTGCGAGCAGGCAAGGTCCGCTACATCGGGTGTTCGAACTTTCTGGCGTACCGGGTTGCCGTGGCGCTCGGTCGAAGTGACGCGTTGGGCCTGGCGCGCTTCACGTCGGTGCAGCCGCGCTACAACTTGTTGTTCCGCGAGTTCGAGCGCGAGTTGTTGCCGCTGTGTCTCGAGGCGGGGCTCGGTGTCATCCCGTACAACCCGATCGCGGGCGGATTGCTGAGCGGAAAGCACGATCCGAACGCTGGACCCGCCGAAGGCACGCGCTTTACGTTGGGCAATGCGGGGCGGCTGTATCAGGATCGCTACTGGCGCGATCGCGAGTTCGAATCGGTCACCGAACTCGCCGACCTTGCGAACCAGGCCGGCGTGGCGTTGCCGACGCTGGCAGTGGCGTGGACGCTGTTACATCCGGCGATCACGTCGCCGATCATCGGCGCAAGCCGCCCCGACCAACTCGACGCGACCCTGGCGGCAGTCGACTTCGCGATCGACGACGACCTCGCACGACGCCTCGACGAACTGACGCGTCCCTACCGGTGGGGTGACGCAGTCCGTTGAACTCGACCTGCGACACGCGGCGGTCTCGATGAACGACGATGTCGAGTCGATCAAACAGTTGAAAGCGCGCTACTTCCGCTTCATCGACACGAAAGATTGGGCGGGACTGCGATCGATCCTGACCGACGACGTCGACATCGATGTCCAAGCCGACAGCGGTCGGCGCTACTCAGGCGCTGACACCTTCGTCGCCAGCATCGAGCGCACGCTCGGTGACGCGATGTCCGTCCATCACGGACACATGCCCGAGATCGTGCTCATCAGCCCCGACGAAGCCTCGGGAATCTGGGCCATGGAGGATGAACTCTGGTTCGCTCCGGGCTCGCCGGTCGAGTATCTGCACGGCTACGGCCACTACCACGAGACCTACCGACGCGGCGCTGACGGTGCCTGGCGCATTGCTGCCCTGCGCCTGGTGCGGCTCCGACGCGATGTCCGCACCGCCAACGATTCCTGAACCGCACCCCCACTGACCAGAACGAGGAGCCGATTCGTGCCGACGTTCCATCTTGCTGACCTGTGGGAGACCTTGGTCGATGCCGGGCCCGACGACGAGTGCCTCGTCGCCGATCCGATCCGTCACACGCGCGGCTCGCTCGAACGGGCGGCGAACCGCGTGGCGCACGCGCTTGCAGCCCGCGGCGTGCGGGCCGGAGACCACGTTGGGATCTACGCACGGAATCGCGCCGAATACGTCGAGAGCCTGCTCGGCTGTTGGAAGATCGCGGCGCGCCCGATCAACATCAACTGGCGATACGTCGTCGACGAACTCCGTTATGTGATCGCCGACGCCGACATCCAGGCAATGATCGTCGAGCGCGAGTACCTGCCGCTGCTCGAAGAACTTGCCGGGGAATTTCCCGACCTTCGCGTCTACCTGGCGCTCGACGACGCCAGCGGGGGCGTCGCGCCGTCGCTGGCGGTCGAGTCGTTCGCGGATGCGGTTGCCGCCGCGTCGCCCGAGCGTGGTTTCGACGTCACTCGATCCGATGACGATGTGTACATGCTGTACACGGGCGGCACGACCGGTATGCCCAAGGGTGTCATGTGGCGCCACGAAGACTTCTTCCACGCGTGCGTGATGGGCGGCAACCCAATGGGCGAGCCGATCGCGACGCCCGCAGCGATTGCGGCCAATGTGACGACGCCATTTCCGCTCGACGCGCTCGTGCTCGGCCCGCTGATGCATGGCGGTGGACAATGGCTGTCGCTGATCGCGATGTACTCCGGTAATCGCGCCATCGTCTACACCCCACGTTCGTTCTCGGCCGAGACGGTGCTCGACCTGATCGACCGAGAGCGTCCGGCAACGATCGGGCTGATCGGCGATGCGATGGGCCGGCCGATTGCCGAGGCTGCGACTGCGGCGCCGCAACGCTGGGATCTGACCTCGCTCGTGTCGGTCGGCAACGGTGGCGCGATGCTCACTGCTTCGATCAAGGCACAACTGCGCGCCGCGTTCCCGAACGCGATGATGAGCGACAGCTTCGGTGCGTCGGAGACCGGGGCCGCCGGACGCGAGTTCGACGACGGCGAACCGAAAGCTGGGCCGGCGTTCACCACCGACGGCAAGACGGCGGTGCTCGACCCCGACACGCTCGAGGCGCTCACGCCCGGTTCGCCCGAGCAGGGGATGCTCGCTCGGCGTGGTCACATCCCCATCGGCTACTGGAACGACCCCGACAAGACCGCCCGAACGTTCAAACTCGATGCCAACGGCGTGCGTTGGGTAATCCCGGGCGACTTCGCCCAGATCGACGAACAGGGTCGGATCGTGTTGCTCGGCCGAGGGTCGGGTTGCATCAACTCCGGTGGCGAAAAGATCTTCCCCGAAGAGGTCGAGGCGGCAATTCGGTCCCACCCGAGCGTGTTCGACGCGGTCGTCGTCGGCGTGCCCGACGAACGTTTCGGACAGAAGGTCGTGGCATTGGTGGCGTTGCGGGACGAATCGAACGAGGTGACGCTCGCGCAGATCCAAGATCACTGCCGCACCAAGATCGCCGGGTACAAGGTCCCGCGCGAGCTGTTGGTCGGTGCCGCGCCGCGCACCAACGTCGGCAAACCCGACTATGCCAACGCGGCGGTGATCGCGCGCCAGCGCCTCGGGATCGACGGCTGACGGGCCGCTGCGGTGGCGTACGACCTCTTCCGGGCACGGCGAGTGCTTGCCGTGCAACCGCACTACGACGACAACGACATCGCGATCGGCGGCACGCTCTGCCGGCTCGCCGACGCCGGTGCCGTCATCACCTACCTCACGGTCACCGACGATCTCGTCGGAGTCCTCGATCCGGCGCTATTGCCCGCGGAGGCGACCGAACAGCTGCGCGCCGAGCAGCACGAAGCTGGCGTGATCGTCGGCGTCGCCGAGCAACGGTGGCTCGACTGGCCTGATGCGGGTCGAATCGACATCGTCACGTTGCGCGACCAGATCGTCGGGGTGATGCGCGAGGTGCAGCCCGAGATCGTGTTGACGTGTGATCCGTGGCTCGCCTACGAGACGCACCGCGATCACATCCAGACCGGATCGGCGACCCTCGAGGCCGCGATGATGGCCGGGCTGGCGCGCCTTGCCGTCTCGGGAGCGCCGTGGAACGTGCCGACGGTCGGTCTCTACTTCGCGGGCGAACCGAACGCGGTGATCGACACCAGTTCGGTCCAGGAGCGTCGTCATCGGGCCCTCGATGCCTACCGCGCGCAATTCGACGCAGATGGGCTTGCGGGGTTGCACGCGGTACTCGACCGCCACGAGTCTGCCCAGGCTCCGGTCGGCGCGACCCACGGCGAAGCGTTGCGGATCATGCCGAGCGGCGCCTTGCACTGCGGGGTCCGTCCGTTGCGTCGGCCGGCCAGCGGCGGCGCGTTCATCGACGATCGAGGAGCCACACCGTGAGTTTCGACATCCCGCCCGAGATCATGGAACGCCTCGCGGCGATCGATGCGTTCATCGAACGCGAGATCGTGCCGCTCCAAGCTGCCGACGACAACGAACGGTTCTTCGACCATCGGCGCGAACACGCCCGTACCGACTGGGACAACGGGGGAGTGCCGCGGACCGATTGGGAAGAACTGCTGCGAGCGATGCGTCGGCGCGCGGATGCCGCCGGGTGGTTACGACTCGCCCTGCCGACCGAGTTCGGCGGGCAGGACGCGACGAATCTCGAAATGGCGATCATCCGCGAGCACCTCGCGCATCGTGGGCTCGGATTACACAACGATCTCCAGAACGAGAGTTCGATCGTCGGCAACTTCCCGACCGTGTTGATGATGCGCGACTTCGGTACGGAGGCCCAAAAAGCAGAATGGATGCCAGGGTTCCTCGACGGGACTCGCCGGCTGGCGTTCGGACTGACCGAACCGAACCACGGATCCGACGCGACGTTCCTCGAAACAACCGCGGTGGCCGACGGGGACGAATGGGTGATCAACGGTCAGAAACGGTTCAACTCAGGTCTCCATCACGCCACGCACGACATCGTTTTCGCCCGGACATCCGGCGAACCCGGGTCACCAGTGGGCATCACCGCGTTCTTGGTCCCGTGCGACGCCGCGGGCTTCAACGTCGACTTCTTCTGGTGGACGTTCAACATGCCGACGGACCACGCGGAGGTGACCCTGCGTGACGTGCGGGTCGGTTGCGACGCCGTGTTCGGTGAGGTCGGGCGCGGCCTCGACCTCGCGCAGCACTTCGTCCACGAAAACCGGATCCGCCAAGCCGCATCGTCGCTCGGCGCGGCGCAGTTCTGCATCGACGAAGCCGTCCGGTACGCCAAGTCGCGGGTGACCTGGGGTCGGCCGCTGTGGAAGAACCAAGCGATTCAGTTTCCGCTCGTGGAACTCCACACCGAAGCCGCGATGCTCCGCCAACTCGTGCGGGCGACGGCACAGGAGATGGACCGGCGTCACCATCGAGAAGTCACTCACCTCGTGGCGATGTGCAACTACCGGGCGAACCGGCTTGCGTGCGAGGCCGCCGATCGGGCGATGCAGACGTGCGGAGGGGTTGGGTACTCCCGGCACATGCCGTTCGAACACATCTACCGGCATCACC
>SXIR01000068.1 GCA_005772765.1 Actinomycetota bacterium | reverse complement strand
CTGATCGAGTGACATTTCCGGGCCGATCGCGTGACAATGCGGGGGACCACTTCACTTCGTCGGGTATCCGTGCCGATGATGGCGTGATGTCGATCATCCGCGGGCTCGCGGTCATAGGTGCCCTTGTCGTGGGGCTGATCACGCCGGTCGGGTCGGCCCACGCGGCGCCGATGCCCGACACCATCGCGCCTCGATTCGAACTCGGGTTCAGCGGCTGGAACCGGGCGTCGTCGCCGCAGATCGTCGACATCGACGGCGACGGCGTGGCCGACATCGTGTTCGGTTCGGAGGACGGTTATCTCCGCGTGATCGACGCGTCGGGGCAACCGCTGCCGGGCTGGCCTCGCGAGGCACGGATCGGTGGCACGCGCACCGCGATCGATTCGACGGCGGGGGTCGACGACCTCGACCAGGACGGCCGTCCCGAGATCGTCATCGGAGTGGGGTCGACCTTCGAGCCTCACCAACAAGGTGGTGTCATCGTGTTCGACGCCAACGGCGCCACACGTTGTACTTACCGAACGGGTGATGTGTTCGACATCTGGACCGGCAACCCCTTCCCGGACGGATACTCCGATGGCGTCTACTCCTCACCTGCATTGGGTGATGTGGACGGCGACGGTTACAACGACATCGTCTTCGGCAGTTTCGATCACCGCGTCTATGCCATCGATCGCAACTGCCGAGTCGTGCGCGGCTTTCCGATCGACGTCACCGACACAGTGTGGAGCTCGCCCGCGCTCTACGACATCGATCGCGACGGTCGCCAAGAGATCTTCATTGGTGCGGACTTCTACGCCAACGGACCGGGCGACCCCGCGGCTGGCGGTCGGTTCCGGCGCTTCGACTGGGGATCGGGTCGGGTCACCACGACCTGGACGCGCGCAGCGGGCGATGTGCACTCGTCGTCGGCGTCGATCGGCGACATCAACGGTGACGGCCGCCTCGAAGCGGTGATCGGCGCGGGCGACTTCTTCCATCATCCCGACCGGAACAAGGTGTTCGCTTATCACCTCGACAACGGATCGACGGTTCCCGGTTGGCCGCAGACGATGACGGGGATCACCGGCACGGCTCCGGCGCTCGGCGACGTGACCGGCGATGGCACGCCAGAAGTGATCGTTGCAACCCGCGACGGTGTTGCGCATGCGTACCGCGGCAACGGGATGCGCCTATGGCGCAACCCCCTGACGGGGTTCGGCAACTCGGCGAGCCCGATCGTTGCCGATCTCGACGGCGATGGTGATCAGGACGTCGGCGTCGGCGACGGTTTCCAGTTCAACCTGCTTCGGGGACATGACGGAGCGAACATCGGCGCCATCAATCGTGTGCGATCGTTCGAGACCGCGGGCGCCGTTGGTGTCTTCGGAAACGCCGGGCGGATGCTCGTGACGATCGGTTTCGACACCCCGAATCGCACGACCCGGCTGCGGGCGACGCCGTTGGCCGCGACGACGGCGGTCGACGAATGGCCGAGCTTCGGTCGCAATGTCCGCAATTTGCGGGCCGCACCCAGCGATCCAGTGGTGGAACCGCAGTGTCACAGCCGGGCCAGCCGAAGGTCGCCATCGCGCCGGACGAGTCCGTTTCGCAACGGACCGGCGCTCGCTGTCGACGGGACGTTCGATCTCGCTGCGCCGACCAACCTCGACGGCGACGGGCGCTGCGATGTCGTCTTGTACGGCCGCAGTGCCGCCGCCGACGCGCAACTGCGCCTCGACGACTCGGGGATCCCAGAGATCGCGACACCAGCGTTGGGAGGATTGGGCGATGCGATCGTTCCGCTCGACTCGGCCGGCGACGGCTACGGCGACCTGCTGATCTACGCGCACGGCCCGGCGAGCGATTACCTCCGCCAGGGCAGCCCGTTCGGGTTCCGCAATGGACCGCGAGTGACGTTCGGTGACCGGCACGACTTCGCGCTGCCGGGAGACTTCAATGGCGATGGGCGTGGCGATGTGCTGTTCTACGGCAAGGGTTCGCGACCCGATGCGGTCTGGCTCGGAACGACACGAGGCCTGGTGCTCGGTCCGTCGATCTCGTTGAAGACCTCGTTCGATCTCGTTGTATCGGGCGACTTCAACGGCGACCGATATACGGACGTGTTGTTCTACCAACGTGGTAGCGACGGTGAAATCCTGAAGCTCGGAACGGTCTACGGCGTCTTCCGCAACGGTCGTGCACCCAGCATTGCAACGAGTTTCGACGCGCTCGTCGCTGGCGACTTCAACGGTGACGGCTACGACGATCTCGTGTCGTACCGGCGCGGCGTCGCCGGTGACACGCTACGGCGCGGCGGCGTCAACGGGCTCGGCGCGGCTCGGTCGATCGTATTGTCGGGCGTCTTCGATCACTTGGTCGCTGGCGATCTCGACGGTGATTTGCGCACCGACCTCGTCGGCATCGGCAATGCCACGGCGCCGGACCGGATCTTCCTCGGGAACTGACGACTGCGGTCGCGCCACGTGATCGACGTGGGCACAGCGTTCAACGGACTCGAGTCGGGTGGTCGGCGATCGCCAACATGGCGTCGTCGCCTGCGCTGTCGCCGTACGCCCAGATCTCCCGCTCGTCGAGGTCGGCGAAACGCTCGCGCAGTCGCGCCACTTTGTTCACGCCTCGGCAATTGCCGCCTTGCATCACGCCGGTGAGCGCCCCATCGCGCACTTCGAGGGTGGTGCACAACACGGCATCGACCCCGAGCTCGGGACCGATGACGTCGAGATACACGTCGAGCGACGCCGAAACGATGACGACGTCGTGACCGGCGCGCTGATGCCACGCGATGCGCTCACGCATTTCGGGACGGATCTGATCTCGCAGCACCGAAGCGGCGTGGTCGGCACCGGCGATCCGAACAGCGTGGGCGTCACGGCCGGCGAGCACACGCGCGAACAAGCGCGCCTTCGCTGCGTCGCGGTCGCCCCGTCCGATCGCCGCCGCCGCCAACCGCGGAAGGTCGATGACGGCTGCCGTCGCAAGCCGGGGCAACCCAACGACCTCGCGCAAGAACGGATACAGCGTGTCACGCCGAGTGATCGTTCCGTCGAAGTCGAAGGCCGCCAGTGGACGTGGTCGGTGCGAATCGTTCGCGGTCGCCGAGTCGGACTCCGCCATCAGATCGGGAGGCGGCGAAAGATCGGGCGAGGCACGTGGCGCAAGACGGACATGACCCCGCGGATCGGTAGCGGCGACCAGATGAGGTCCGCGCCACGGCGGATGCCCTTCACGACATCGGTGGCGACCTGTTCGGCGGTCACCGCCAACGGCGCGGCGTCCATGCCTTCGGTCATTTTGGTGTGGACAAAGCCCGGTCGGACGACCATGACCCGCGCTCCGCTCCCGCGCAACGCCTCGCCCAATCCGAGGAAGAACCCGTCGAGGCCGGCCTTGGCCGACCCGTAGATGTAGTTGGTCCGTCGGACTTTCTCGCCCGCCACAGACGACAAGACGACGATCAGGCCGTGGCCCTGGTCGCGCAGTCGTTCGGCGATCGCAGTTCCGACCGAGGCGGCACCGGTGAAGTTCGCGTTGATGACGTCGACCACCGCTGCGGGGTCGCGCTCATCGTTCGGCTGGTCACCGATGGCACCGAACGCGAGCAGGACGAGATCGAGATCGCCGAACTCGCTTGCGATGGCGTCGACGAAGGGGGCGTGGGAGTCGAAGTCGACAGCGTCGAAGGCGCGCGTGGCGATCGTGGCGCGCCCACGGCGCGGTTCCGCCACTGTCTCGAGGGCGTTGAGGTCGCGACCGGCAAGCACCACGGTGCGAGCACCGGACGCAACGAGTTGGTCGACTGTGGCCACCGCAATGTCGGATGTCCCGCCGAGCACGAGGACTGTCTGGAGGCGTCCCAACGCGTTCTTCACCGCGCCTCGATTCGGTAGGCGGACCCGGACCGGCTCGAGCATGCGTCGCTGAGGTGTCGAAGTCCCTTGAGGGTTGTGCGGTGCGTCATTGCGGGGTTCCTTTTCGGAGGCCGAGTCGGCGATCGAGATCGGAATGCATGGTTTCGGTCGGGTCGAGTCGGGCTTGAATCGTTCGCCACTGATCGAGCCGCGGGTACATCGCGGCAAGGCGTTCGGGGGAGAGTCGTGAGTCTTTGGCGAGGTACACACGCCCCCCGGCTTCGATGACGAGGTCGTCGAGATCGTCGAGCAATTCGCCGAGTCCGGGCGTGGTCGTCGGCACGTCGATCGCCAGCGTCCAACCCGGTATCGGGAACGACAAGTAGCCGTCGTTGCCCGATTCGAAGCGTTTGAGCACCGCGAGGAAACTCGGCGCGCCGGCGGCCGAGAACCGCTCGAGTGCGGTGCGGATCACCGCTTCGGCGCCGTAGGGCACGACGAACTGATACTGCAGAAATCCCTGCGACCCGTAGACGCGATTCCAGCCGAGGACGGCGTCGAGGGGATGGAAGAACCCAACGATCGACCGGATCGCCTCGTGGTGCGATCGGGGGGCCTTGCGAAACCACATCTCGTTGAAGGCCTTGATACTCATCGGATTCACGAGGCCGTTGGGGACCCACCCAGGCATCTCGACGCTGACGCGCGGCGCGTAGTCGCGCACGCGACGACGTTGGCGAGGTCCGAGATCGGAACGCGTCGCGTGATCACCGCGTTCGAGCACCGACCGACCCAGCGCCGAACCACTCGCCATGGTGTCGATCCACGCAACCGAGTACCGGTACTCGTGGTCGGACTCCAACATGCGGGCCATGCAGTCGTCGACGTTGGTGCACCGCTCGGTGTGCACGCGCATCCAAGCAGTTTCGATCGGGTGCAGCCGCAGTCGCGCGTGGGTCACGACGCCCGTGAGGCCCATACCTCCGGCCGTCGCCCACCACGCCTCGCGCCGCGCCTTGGGCGCATCGGCGGCCAACGCCAGGGTCTTCCCAGTCGGGGTGACGAGCGTTGCCGATTCGACGAAATCAGCGAAGCTGCCGAGTCGGAGCTTGCCGTGGATATCGGAGGCGATGGCCCCGCCGACCGTGACGAATCGGGTTCCCGGGATCACGGTCGGGAACCAGCCAAGGGGCACGAGCACCTGCATCAACGTCGCGAGGCTCACACCGGCCTCGCAGGTGACGAGCCCTTGATCGAGGTCGAGGTCGACGATCCGATCGAGGACCGTTGCATCGATGACGGTGCCGCCGGCGTTCTGAGCCGCGTCGCCGTAGGACCGGCCGAGACCACGGGCAAGCAGGCCTCGCGGGTGTTCGTCGCCGATGTGCGCAGCGATGTCTTCGGTCGCGGTCGGGGCCCACACCGTCGAACGCGAAGGTGCGGTACGCGCCCAGCCGGTCAACTCCTGCTCGGTGATCGAACCAGGTCGGTCCATCAGTGCCCCATGACCGCGAGACCGAACAAGATGATCCACACCCCGCCGATTGCCTGCAGCACTCGGTCGGACAGCACGACATCTTCGGGTGCACCGCCCTGACCGGTTTCGAGCAGGAGCGCGTAGCGCAACAGGCCAAGCACGAACGGCACGATCGAGAGCTGGAACAGGACCGCATTACCGGCTTGGGCGGACTGTTCGAACGCCCACAACACGTAGGCAACGATCGCGACGCTCGTCGCGACGCCGCGCACGTACGCCAGGTAGGCGATCGAGTAGTGGGCGAGGGCTCGACGATGGGCGGCGGCGCCATCACCGAGTTCGAGCCGCTCGGCATGACGCTTGCCGGTGACCATGAACAACGAGCCGGCCCCCGCAACAATGAGAAACCAGGTGGAGATGTCGACGCCGACCGCAACACCACCAGCGATGGCGCGCAGCAGAAATCCCGCGGCGACCGACGCAATGTCGATGACGGGTTCGTGCTTCAACCAGGCGCTGTACGACACGGTCAGCACGACGTATCCGCCGATGACGGTCGCCAGGTGCCAGTCGGCGACGAAGCTCAGACCGATGGCGATTGCCAGCAGCACGGTGCCGACGATCATCGCTTGGGTCGTACTGATGAGGCCGGCCGCGATCGGGCGGTTGCGCTTGGTCGGGTGCAGGCGATCTTCGTCGGCGTCGAGCGCGTCGTTCCAGCAGTAGGTCCCGCTGGCTGCGCAGCAGAAGCACACGAAGGCCAGGAACGTCAGACCGAGTGACTCGATATCTCCGAGCACGCCCGCGGCACCCGGCGCCGCGAACACGAGCACGTTCTTCGACCACTGTTTCGGTCGGAGCAGCTTGAGCCACGCCACGCTGGTCTCAGATCTCGAGTTGTTCGTGCTCGACGACTTCGACGAGGTCCTCGATTGTTGCGGTCGCGACTCGCATCCGCATCACGAGGAGCAAGGCCATCAGCGCAGCCGATGTCAGGCTGCTCACGACGAAGGCGATCTCGGCGCGTAAGAAGATGTCGTTGCCGAACGGCATTGCCGCGGCGAACGCGCCGATCCCGATGGTCCATGCGCCCGCGACCGATTTGTACCCGCGCAGGGCAATCAACCCCTGGGCCAGCGTCAGCGCCAGGATGAACGCACCGGCGCCCGCGGCCAACAACGCCAAGTCACGGTTTCCGAGGGTCCACTTCTCGGTGAACAGCATCTCGCCGACCGTGGGGCCGAGCGTGCCCCCGGCGACCACGCCGATGATGCCGATGCCGACCACCACGAAGATCAGTTTGCGCAAGCCCGACCGGAAGTCGTCGTGGCGACCGTCGCCCGCGTACCCCGCAAGCTTGGGGAGCAACGATGCTTGCACCGCTTGGAACAACAAGATCGGAATGCGTGCGATGAACATTCCGGTGATGAATCCGGCGAGGGCGACGTCGTCGTCTTGGCCGCTCAACACATTGGCCGCAATGACCGGCGCATACGACATCAGTTGGGCAAGCGAGGTCCCGATGAGCAACAGCGTGAGCGCACTCGAGAGCTCCGAGTAGGGGGCCTCGGGTCCCGGTTCGATGAGGTTGCGTTGGCCCCGCAGCGAGATCAGCACGGCGAAGCCCGGCGGAACGACGAGTGCGAGTCCGAACCAGACAGGATCCGTGGAGCCACTCGCGAACACCGCGCCGACGAGGACGATGCGCAGGATTCCCTCGGAACCGTGCATCAACCCGTAGGCACCGAACCGACCGTTCCCAGACAGCGTCCCACGCGTGATGTGCGCGGCGTAATAGGTGACGAGCGCGACGAGCAGACAGACGAGCATCAGCGGCTCGTCGTGGAAGTAGTTGTCGACCAGCCAGAGCGGACCCGCGACGATGGCGGTCAGCGCGACCGCGACGGCGAGGATTGCGCCGAGCTGGGCCGCGCGCTTGACGACCGGTCCACCGCCGGTTCCTTGCGCTCGCCGGTGCGCGAGCGCACGGGCGATTTCCTGTTCGAGGGGTTGGAAGAATCCGGGGGCGACGACGAACACCATCACCCATAGCGCGTTCAGCGCGTTGAACCCATTCTCGGTGAGCTTCTTGTCGGCGAGGATCTGGAACCCGTAGGCCGTGACGGCCGCGACCATGAGCCCGGCACCGACGGCATAGGTCCCCTCCGGCACGTTCGCCTTCGCGGCGTCGACGAGCCGTTGAGATTTCGGGGGCGTGGTCGTCACAAGCGCTCGTTGGGGAGGGATCCGTCGGATAGGCCGGTGGCGGAGTGTCGATCGCCAGGCTGGTTCGGCGCGACCATGGTAACCGGCACCGACGGCTCAGCCGCAGCCCCGAGCGTCGAAGACCTCGAATTCCAGCGACTGGGGCGAGTACCGAGCGGGACGAACGGTCAGCGTCTGTTCGAGCAGGAACGGATTCTCGGCACGAACCCGAGTCCCGGACGGTCCGCGACAGAACGATTCGAGGTCGGCGACGTCAGACCCGATCAGGTAGAGCGCCACGCCATCTCGCCGCCAGGCCTCGGTGAGATCGATGCGATGTTGTCGATCGAAGGACGGAGTCGCGATTGCGACCGGGACACCGCACCAACCCCGAATCGCTTGCGGGATGCGTTGGTACAACCTGTCGTCCGGGTCGAGTACGACGACGACGGCAGCGTCAGGTCCGACGATGTCGCAGGTGTCACGGATCGCGCGGACGTATCCACGTTGGTCGGCGGCGGCGCGCACCGGTGCCGCACGAACGACCGGGATCGTCGCGAGTGCGGCCGCGAGCATGATGACGAACAACGTTTGGAACCGGCTCGACGACCTTCGCTGGCGAAGGAGCGCGTCGAGCGCGACGGCCGCGGCGACCGCCAGTGCAGGGGTGAGCGTCGTGAGGTATCGGCGCATGACCCACGAATGGTCGGGAAAGATGTTCGGTCGATACAGATACAACATCGATGCCGGGGCCGCGCAACCGACGACCGCGACGAGGCGTCGGCCAACTGCGGGCGACGCGATGGCGAGCGCGATACCGCCGATGGCCAGCGCGACGAGCAACGGCCCGAGATACCAGCTCTGCCACGCGAACGAGTCCTCGGTGTACTTGAGCGTTGCGTCGACGGTGATACCCAATCGCTGTTGGAGTTGTTCGACGGAGACCTGCGCCGGACCCCGCACGGTTTCGATTCGAGGACGCACGAACCACAGGCCGAGCGCGAGAGCCGTGAACGCGAACGCGCTGGCGCTTCGGGCGCGTCGTGCTGCAGACCAACGCATCGTGAGCGTCGACGTCAGATCGCGGCCGCGTCGGGTGCCGGCGCACAGCGCGATCACGCCGACCGTGATCGACAACGCGACCCACAGCGCCGCCGTACGCGGCGCGAGATCGTCGAGGTATTCGGGGCTCCGGACGAACAGATCGATCATCGCAATTGCAAACACCGGAACGAAGCCCGCAACGAGTGCCGTGGTTGCCCGTCGGGCCGCCACGCGGTCGTTGATCCACCATGCACCGATTGCGATCGGCCAGAAGAGCAGGAGCAGTGGCGCGTCGATGCGCAGCGCACACAACGCGCCGAGCGCCAAACCGATGTGGACGGCGGCTCCTCGTGTCGGGAGGTCGCGCCACGGCAAACGGCTCAGGGCGAACAATACGAGCGACAGCGACGGAACCTCGGTGTACGCGTCGCGCGCGAACGCAACCCACAACAACGATCCGCCGACACCCACCGTGACGGCGAAGGCCGGAAGGGCCGAGGAACGCTGCGCGGCAACGACATAGAGCGACGCGAGTGCGAGCGCGCCGAGCAGCACCGGCGCCGCGAAGAGCGCGGAGTCGCCGAACCACCCGGCCTCGGCCATCAGCACGGGCAGCAGATGATTGCCCTGAAAGTGCAGCGTTCCCGGTTCGGGTGAGGGCAAGCCTTGCTCGCTGAAGGTCAGCGTCTCGTCGTGTTCGAACGGACCCGTATCGGCATCGACGACGAGCGAACCTTCGTCGAGCAACCACTTCGCAGTGTTCGTGTAGAAGCCCGGGTCGCGATTGATCTCGATGTGTTCGGCGTGGTGCAACACGCCGTATCCAGTCGTGAGCCCGATGAACGCCAGCGTGGCGATCGCGAAGGCCGTGTCGGATGGGCGAGCGCTGCCGCGCGGCTGGTGGTTCGAGGCAGGGAGATCGAGCCGCACGAGCACGACGGCGACCACCGCGGCCAACGGCGCAACGAGTGCGAGGCGGAACTGCCCGAACGTCGCGGCCGCGAGGCCGATGGCGCCGAAGCTCACCAGGGTGATGTTGCCGACGGTGACCGCACGAACGAACCAACTCGGAACCGATCCGATCGCACGGTCGTCGCTGACCGAACGCACGGTCACTCGTCAGCCACGACGTGGTACAGCGGCGGTACCGAGGTCTGTACCACGACGCGTAGGCGCATCCCGCGCTCGGCGAGTTCGGATCGCAGCACCTCGATGTCGGCGTCGCCGAGCCAGCCGGGTTCGTTACCGTCGTCGTAGACGTAGACCTCGTGGCCATCGGCGACGAGATCGGCGCTCACGTCGGCGACGCGTTCGGGGCTCGGCACGACATCCCAGATGAGGATCTTCTCGTCGGTGATCGGCGGCCCGTCGTAGAGCATCGTTGCGCTCAAGACCCGTCGTTCGGGCCACAACACCTTGGAGCCGGTGCGCGAGATGACAAAGGCATCCGGCGGCGTCCGGTCGAGCACGATCTGGGTGAGGAACCCTTGCAACGGCACGCCCTGGCGGAGTTGGCGAATACCACCGTTGCCCGCGTAGGTCGTCCACATCGCGACGCCCGCGACGATGGCCGTGACGGCGAAGGCGCGGTCGCGCCATACCGGCGACGGTCGCGATGCGACCCGATCGAGCATCCAGCCGACGAGCAGCGCCCAGATCGTGAACAACGGCAGCAGGTACCGCAGGAACGACGAGTTCGTGACGAAGCCAACCGAGCCGTAGAGGCCCTGGCCTCCGTGGTAGAGCACGAGAGGAATCGAAACCGCAGGCGCCGCGATCGCCAGTGTTCGCAACGGGCCGCGTGCGCGACCGCGCAGTACCACCACGACCGTCACCAGCATCAACGCCCACATCGCGAGGATCTCGGGTCGAATCAAGTAGTACCGGAGGTGATCGGCGATGCGCCCGAAGTTCACGGTGGTGAGGCCGCGACCCTGGAAACGCACGCGTTCTTTGAACACCTTGTCAGCGAGTCCGTAGCCGGTCTTCAACGGTCCGCCGTAGAGCCAGTCGTGGTAGGCCAACACAGGGAGCAGCCCGACGAGCGTGGCCGCACCTGCCGCGAAGAAACGCGAGAAGTGCGTGCGATGTTGCCACGCGAATGTCGCCAACAGAATCGCGACGACGACCACGAGCGTGTACCGACTCGAGATCGCCATCGCAAAGCCGATACCGGCAGCAATCGGCCAGCGCCAACGACGGTCGCCCTCGGCGATCCGCACGAGTGCGTAGAGCGCGCCGAACAGGCCGCACAGACCGAGTGAGTCGCCGGAAACGATCGCCGCCGCGCTGATCCAAAACGACGTCGAGGTCGCGAGCAGGATCGTCGCAATCCACGCAGCGCGTCGAGATCGGGTCACGCGATCAGCCAACAACGCGAACAACACGAGTGCGCAACACGCGAAGAGCGGATTGACGAAGGGCACCAGGCGAGACGCGATCGCGTGCGCCACCGCATACTCGGTCACCGTGAGCGGGAAGTCCTTCGGAATGATCTCGTCGCCGAGCGAGCTTGCGTCTCGAGGCGTGAGGGAAGCGGCGACGTCTTCGGGGAGCTCGGTGAGGGCCGAGTCCTGAATCGTCGGACGACCAGTGTCGGCCCAGCGCTTGGCCAGTTCGTAGGTGACCTGCTGGCGCGGCGACACGAAGCTGGGTTTGGCGTTCCACGCACTGGGATAGCTCCGGGTGAGCGCGAAGAACACGAACACGACGGCGATACCTGCCGCGGCGATCTGGCCGCGAGACGGCCGGGCACGCGCGGGGACGGCCGGTTGTCGCTCGGGATCGGGGTTGCGATCGGTGATGGGGCGATTGTACGGGTGCCTCGATGTTCGAGTGTGCCGAGCCACGATGGGTTGCCCACGTAGGCTGGCGCTCATGGGTGAACGCGTGAGTTCGGACAATCGCGAAGTCGACGTGTCGATCGTGCTGCCGATCTACAACGAGAAGGGTCACCTGCGCCAAGAGCTCGACCGCATCACTGTGGCGATGGACAGCTCGCCGTACAGCTACGAACTCGTGGTGATCGACGATGGCTCTACCGACGGGTCGCTCGACGAACTGCGTCAGATCGATGGCATCCGGCTGATTTCGTTCGTGCACAACCGGGGTTCGGGTTCAGCGCGTCGAGCCGGGACTCGGGCGTCGCGCGGCAAGATCGTCGTGTGGACCGACGTCGACATGACGTACCCGAACGACGATATTCCGCAGCTCGTCAAGGAACTCGAAGGCCACGACCAGGTTGTCGGCGCCCGCACCACCGAAGAAGGCACGCACAAGTTCGCACGGGTTCCCGCGAAGTGGTTCATTCGACGGCTCGCGCAGTACCTCGCCGGCGTCCCGATCCCGGACCTCAACTCCGGGTTCCGCGCGTTCCGCCGCAACGTCGCGAATCAGTTCTTGCACATGCTGCCACCGGGCTTCTCGTGCGTCACGACGATCACGATGTGTTTCCTCGCCAACGGCTACTCGGTGAAGTACATCCCGATCGAGTACAGCGAACGCGCCGGTGAATCGAAGTTCCACTGGTACCGCGACACCAAGCGTTACGCACAGCAGGTTGTGCGCATGATCTTCACGTTCAATCCGATGCGCGTGTTCGGGCCGCTGTCGTTCTTGTTGCTCGCAACGGGCTTCGGCAAACTGATCTGGGACCTCGTCGACAAGAACCAGTTCCGGGTACCGATCAACACCTTCTTGTTGTTGTTCACCGGATTCCAAGTGCTGTCGATCGGGTTGCTGGCCGATGTGTTGGCTCGCCTCCAGCGTCAGAACCAGGACCAAGAACCCGCGACGCGCTGAGCCCGACGGCTGAGCTGACCGCGCGTGACGAGCCTGTTTCTGCTCTCGACCGGACGTACCGCGACGACCTGGATCGCCTCGGTGTTCGCGCACGCGGGTGCCCGATCCTTGCACGAACCCGAACCGCGCTGGTTACGGCTCGTTGGCAATGCGTATGCCGCAGGATCGCTCAGCCACGAACGGGCGGTTGCCACCGTTCGGCGGGCACGAGCCGCTGATGTCGACGCTGGGGAACGCCCCTACGTCGAGGCGAACTCGCTGATCTCCGGGCTCACACGCCCGCTGCTCGACGCGTTCGCGGATGCGATCGTGGTGCAGATCGTGCGCGAGCCCGTTGGGTACGTGCAATCGGCGATCGCGTGGGGGCAGTACCGCACGGGCGGGCGCATCCTCAACGTCGTGCCGTACCGGCGGCTCGCCGAACCGCAGTTCCGTCCGCTCTCCGTTCCCGAACGGGTCCGGTGGGCACGTAAGGACCAGTTCGAGCGGCTGTGTTGGACATGGACTGCGCAGAACCGGGCGATGCGTACGCAGGGCGCGGACAATCCTCGCCATCGCGTCATGCGTTTCGACGAGCTGGTCGATCCCGTGCGGGGGCGTGCTCGGCTCGCCGAGCTGATTGCCGAACTCGGTCTGACTGCCGACATCGACACCGTGATGCGCGCGGCGGCGTCCGAACGGAACGAGTCGGCCCCGCGAGGCGCCAAGGTCGAACTCGACGTGCAGCAGCGGAGGCGGTTGTGGCAAGTGTGCGGCGACGAGGCCGCGCGCTATGGCTTCGGACCCACGGACGCATGATGCAGATCGACGAGTGGTTGGGTCGTCTGCGTCCTGGCCGGTCGGCGTCCCCGCGAGCCCGTCAGGCGTTGCTCGGGTTCGCGCTCGCGGCGTTCGTCATCATGACGATCGTTGCGGTCGTGCGTTTCCCCGATGACCTTCAGATCGCGCCGCGTTGGTGGTTGCTGGCGATCGTCGGGATCGCTGGGCCCCTCGTGACGGTCTCGTTGAACGCCGCCGAGTTCGTGCAACAGGGTCGGCTCGTCGGCCGGAGGATCGCGTGGCGCGACGCGGCCCGAGTCAGCGTGCTCGGGACGGCTGCCAACCTCGCCCCCTTGCCGGGCTCGGTGATCGTGCGCACCGCGGCGCTCACCGAAGACGAAGTGGGTGCCAAGCGGGCCGCTGGAACCACTGCGACCGTCGGGCTCGCCTGGTTGGGTGCGGGCGCGGCGACGGCCGGCGCGCTGCAGCCGTTTGCTGGTCGCGCCTGGTTGGGCGCACTGCTCGTACCTGTCGGCGTCGGGTTGCTCGGGCTGACGCTGTTGTTGGTGCGGCGCGCTGCGCCCGCCGACGGGATCGGAACGCTGTTCGGCGCAATCGTCGCGGTCGAAGTGGGGACGGTCGTCGTCGGCGCGATGCGACTCACCGGGATCATCTACGGGCTGGGGCTCGATGTGAGCGCATCGCAGGCGCTCGGCCTCACGCTGGCGGGCATCGTCGCTTCGGCGACGGGCGTGTTTCCCGCCGGCCTCGGTATCCGTGAGGGGCTGATCGCGGCGGCGAGTCCCGTCCTCGAGGTGCCCGTCGCGGTCGGTGTCGTTGCGGCCGCGGCCGACCGACTGGCCGGTCTCGCCATGCTCGCGGTGCTCACCACCGTCTTGATGCGCCACCAGCCGGGCCCTCCGGCGACGTCGCCACCGGGCTCGCCCGGCTGAACTCGCTGGCGCTGCGGAACTCGGGGCCGGCGCGGTCGATTGCCTGCGCCGACGGCGTGACGCTCAGGCTTGGACGTCGGCGAGGAGTTCGTCCATGATCTGCTCGCTCGGTGCGGTCGCGGGCAGCGACACGGGGCGGCGGAATCGCTCGAAGTTGGCGACGAAGTCGTCGATGATCGACGGGTCGTAATGGGCCAGGACAATGTTGTCACCGAGACCGTGGAGCCGTTCGGTCGCGTCACGCCACAGCATGGTGGGGACCCCGATGTACGCGCATTCCTCCTGGATCGATCCACCGTCGATGACGACCAACGGAGCGTGGCGGAGGAGTTCGACGAACTCGCGGTGTGCAACGAGCGGACCCATGTCGACGCCAGCCGCTCGCAGGCGTTCGGCGACGCCGTACTTGTCGAGCGCGAGCCTCGTCGGTTCGTGGACGACGAACCGAACGGGCCGGGTTGCGGCGATGCGAACAACGAGGTCGGCGAAACCCTCGACGCGATCTTTGTTCTTGAGGTTCTCGACCCGATGCATCGTCACGATCGCGGGACCGTTGGCGTCGGGTTCGTCGTCGCCGAGCGCGAAACGAACCGCTTCGACGGAAGTGTTGCCCTCGAGGGGAACGATGCGGCCGCGCATGCGGATCGCGCGCAGGTTCTCGACGGCGTCGGGCGTCGGTGCGAAACAGATGTGAGCGAGACGCATCACGATGATGCGAATGATCTCCTCGGGAAACGGGTGCATCAACGAGTTGGATCGGAGCCCGGCTTCGAGGTGCGCAACTCGGAGCCCGGCCCGCATTGCGATCAGGCACGAGAGCAGGGTCGAGGGAGTGTCGCCGTGCACGATGCAGATGCCGCCGCGTCCACCGAACACCTCGTTGCGGAGTCGCCTGCCGCTCCAGAGGCGGGCGGCGATCTTCGCTGCCCACCCTGCGGCTTGGGCGATGGTGGCGATGTCCTTGTCGCCGCCGAAGACGTAGTCGGGCTCGCGCACGCCGAGCTCGGACCGCATCTTCTGCGCGATTTCGGCGTGCTGGCCCGAGTCGATCAGGCGGTACTCGATGCCTTTGTCGTCGAGCAGGCGCAGGAGGGGCGCGGTCTTGATGTATTGCGCTTTGGTCCCGATGAAGACATGCAGTTGGTCGGTCGGGGAGCGGCGCGCCATGCCTCGAATCTACCGGCACCCGTCCGAATCGTTTCGCGCCTGATGCGTCGCCGGCACAGGGCGCCGCGCCGGCACGAAACGTTTTCGGGGAGCGGGGGCGGGGTCGGGGAGAATGGCGCGGTGAAGACTCGGACGCTCCTGATGCTCTCGGCGCTGTGCCTGATCGCGATCCTCGTCGCGTCGGCGATCTTCTTCGTCGGTCTCGCCTGAGACCCGGCGACGGGTCCGCGGCGTCCACCTTGGGCCGGTTTCGCAGCATCGCAGCCCGAACCGGATCCAAGTTCGGGTGCTGGCGAGCGTTGTCCGCCTGCCGATTGGGAAAGAATGCAGATGTACGACCCATGCTGCGAACGAAGTGAGGAACCGCGTGGCTGACGCCGACAACCCATCTGCCGAGAACCTGTCCGGTGACTACGACCTCGTGGTGCTCGGTGGCGGCCCCGGCGGGTATGCCGCAGCGCTCTACGGAGCCAGCGCCGGGTTGCGGTGCGCGCTCGTCGAAGAACAGCGCGTCGGAGGCACGTGTCTGCACCGCGGGTGCATCCCGGCGAAAGAACTCCTCGAGACCGCGACGGTCGTGCGGACTGTCCGTCACGCCGGCGAGTTCGGCGTCGGGACATCCGATCCCACGGTCGACCTCGCCACGACACAGGTTCGCAAGCAGAAGGTGATCGACCAACTCGCCAAGGGCGTCGAGGGTCTCCTCGGCGGTCGCAAGGTAACGGTCGTCAACAGCCGCGGCCGACTTGCCGAAGGCAAGGACCGCACCGTTATCTGCGACGACGGCACCGAACTCACCGGACGCGCCGTTGTGCTCGCGATGGGTTCGTTGCCGCGCGCGCTGCCGCTCCCCGGATTCGACTACGACGGCGTGCGAGTCATGTCGAGCGACCATGTCTTGAACCTCGACCGCATTCCGGACCGCGTCGCAGTGGTCGGTGGCGGTGCCATCGGTTGCGAGTTCGCATCGTTCCTGCGTGACGTGGGCAGCGAGGTGACGATCCTCGAAGCGTTGCCCCAACTCCTCAACGGTGTCGATCAGCAGGTCGCGCAGACCGTCGTGCGCTCCTTCGGCAAACGCGGTATCAAGGCGCTGACCGGTGTGCAGATCATCGCCGCCGATGTCACCGACAACGGTGTTGGCGTCCGGTACGTGTTGAAGGATCAGGAGACGACACTCGATGTCGACGTCTTGATCGTGAGCGTCGGGCGGCGACCTCGCAGCGAGGGCGTCGGCCTGCTCGAGTGCGGCGTGATGATCGACGAACGCGGTTTCGTCACCGTCGACGAACGCATGCGCACGAGCGTGGGCGGGGTGTACGCGGTGGGCGACCTCGTCAACACGCCCCAACTCGCGCACGTCGCATTCGGCGAGGCGATCGTCGCCGTCCAAGACTTCCTCGGCGAGAACCCACTTCCGATCGAATACGACAAGGTCCCTTGGGGCATCTATTGCCATCCCGAGGTTGCCTTCTGCGGGCTCACCGAAGCCGCGGCCAAAGAAAAGGGCTATGCGGTCGAGACCTCGACGCACCGCTTCATGGGCAACGGCCGGGCGCTCATCATCGGCGAAACCGACGGACTCGTGAAGATCGTCGCGGAGCAAGGCACGGGCACCATTCTCGGCGTTCACCTGTGTGGTCCGTGGGTGACCGAACTGCTCACCGAGGGGTTCCTCGCGGTGAATTGGCAGGCCACCGCCCACGATCTCGGCCGATTGATTCACGCGCATCCCACCCTGTCGGAGTTGTTCGGCGAGTCCGTTCTCGCCCTCACCGGCCGTTCGTTGCACGGATAGGAGCTTCTCGTGACCGATGTCGTCATGCCGCAACTCGGTGAGACCGTGACCGAAGGAACGATCACCCGCTGGTTCAAAGCGGTCGGCGACTCCGTCGCCGTCGACGAACCCCTCTTCGAGGTCTCGACCGACAAGGTCGACTCGGAGGTGCCGTCTCCGACGGCGGGTGTGCTCACTGCGATCGTGGTGCCCGAAGGCGACACGGTCGCGGTCGGCGTCACGCTCGCAGTGATCGGCGCGGCCGGAGATGCCCCGGCACCGGTACCGGCACCCGAACCGGCGCCCGCCGCCGCCGCTCCCGCGCCGGTGGCCGCTCCTCCCGTACCCAGCGCGACGCCGGCGCCAGCACCGCCGGCTCCTGCCGCGGTCACGCCATCGCCTCCTCCGATGAGCCCGTCGGTGCCCACAGCACCGACCCCGGTGGCATCGGCCGCCGGCGCAGTCGCGACCGGCGTCATCGCCTCGCCCATCGTTCGACGTTTGATCGCCGAACACGACCTCGACGGCACCGCCATCACCGGCACCGGCGACGGTGGTCGCATCACCCGCAACGATGTGCTCGACGCAGCGCGCGCTCGTAGCGGAGCGCCCGCTGCGGCGCCCCGTGCAGTCGCACCTGCACCGAGTGCGACTCCAGCGGTTCCACCCGGTGTCGGCGATCACGTCGTGCCGTTCGACAACATCCGCAAACGCACCGCCGAACACATGGTGCGATCCAAGGCGACGAGCCCGCACGTCTACACGAGCGTCGAGGTCGACTTCGAGCGAATCGAGCGGCTCCGCCGCCGCCTCGGCGGCGAGTTCAAGGCCGACGAGGGTTTTTCGTTGACCTACCTGCCGTTCGTGGTGCGGGCCTTCGCCGACGCAGCTCGCGAGTGGCCTCACGTCAATGCCTCGGTCGACGGTGAATCGCTGGTCGTCCATCGCGACGTGAACCTCGGGATCGCGGTCGACCTCGACCATCAGGGCTTGTTGGCCCCGGTCGTCCGCAACGTCGACGGCAAACGACTGCGCCTCATCGCCCGTGAGATCCGCGACCTGGCGTCTCGAGCGCGTTCCAAGCAGCTCACGCCCGACGAGATCAGCGGGGGCACGTTTACGATTACGAACATGGGACCGTTTGGCACCGTCATGACGCTGCCGATCATCAACCAGCCGCAGGTCGCCATCCTTGCGACCGACGGCGTGCACAAGAAGCCCGTTGTGGTCGAAGGTCCCGACGGCGAAGACTCGATCGCCATCCATCACGTCGGCGTGATCGCCCTCGCTTGGGATCACCGTGCGTTCGACGGGGCCTATGCCGCATCGTTCTTGCGTGCGATGAAGGACGCGCTCGAGGGTCGTGACTGGGAGTCCGAGCTCGCGTGACGTCGAACGGTCGAGGTCGGTTGCACGCACGCTGGCTCGGCCGCGTCGAGTACACCGATGCCGACGCGCTCCAACGCGCGCTCCACGAGCACTCGACCGAAGATCACCTGCTGTTGATCCGGGTTCCCGCGACACCACCCACCACCGTGAGCCCGGCTACCAGCACCCCGGTAAGCGTCGCTCCACGTCGGCTCATCATCAGTTCGTCTCCCCCGTCGGATCCATGGGGTGACCCTGTGACCCGCGCATGAGCCG
>SXIR01000067.1 GCA_005772765.1 Actinomycetota bacterium | reverse complement strand
CGGTTGCAGGGTTATGCGTTGTGGATGCTGGTGGGCACCGTGGTGCTCGTCGGCCTGGTCGCCGCGTTGGCGCTGGCGAACTGACGGAGGGAAGACCGTACCGATGAACTTCAACTCCTGGGCACTGACCGCAGTGGTGTTTCTGCCACTTGTCGGTCTCGCCGTGGTGCTGCTCATCCCGAAGGAGGACGAGAACGCGATCAAGCAGGTCACCCTGCTGACGACGCTCGCGACGCTCGCCGCCTCCCTCTATGTGCTGTTCCACTGGGTCAGCAACAAGTTCTACGAGGCCGACAAGCTCGCGGCGTTCGTCGATGAGCACGGGCGTACACCGTTCGAGGTCAACAAGTCCTGGATCGAGGTGATCAACAGCAACTATCACATCGAAGTCGACGGCCTCGGCCTGCCGATGATGGTGCTGTCGGCCTTCGTCACGGTGCTCTGCGTCATCTACTCGTGGAACCACTTCCCTGAGCCGCACAATCCGAAGGCGTTCCTTGCCCTCGTGCTGCTGCTCGAAGTCGGCATGAACGGCACGTTCGTCGCCCAAGACCTGATCTTGTTCTTCATCTTCTTCGAGATCGTGTTGCTCCCGATGTACTTCATGATCGGCGTGTGGGGTGGCCCGAACCGCGAGTACGCGTCGATCAAGTTCTTCCTCTTCACGCTGTTCGGCTCCGCGTTCATGCTCCTCGGATTCTTGGCCCTGTTCTTCAAGGGCGGTCGCACGTTCGACATCCAAGAGCTGATGGCGTCGCCGGAAATTGCGAACATGCCGCGCAGTACCCAGCTCCTGATCTTCGGTGGACTGGCGTTGGGCTTCGCGATCAAGGTGCCGATGTTCCCGTTCCACACCTGGTTGCCCGACGCACACACCGAGGCGCCGACCGTCGGTTCCGTATTGCTGGCCGCGATCTTGCTGAAACTCGGTACCTACGGATTCATCAAGATCGCGCTGCCGATCTTGCCCGAGGCGTTCGAGACCTACGCCCCGTGGATCGGCGGGCTGGCCGTCATCGGCATCATCTACGGCGCACTCGGATGCCTCGCCCAGAAGGACATGAAGCGGCTGATCGCGTTCTCGTCGGTCGCTCACATGGGCTACGTGATGCTCGGGATCGCCAGCGGTACAACGGTCGGCATCAATGCAGCAGTGTTCGGCATGGTCGCGCACGGACTCATCACCGGAATGTTGTTCTTCCTCGCCGGTTCGGTACAGCACACGTTCCACACCCGTGAGCTGTCTCGCCTCGGCGGGTTGTTGATCCAGGCACCGAAGATGGGCTGGATCCTTGGCTTCTGCGCCATGGCGTCGCTCGGTCTGCCCGGCCTCGCCGGATTCTGGGGCGAGTTCCCCGCGATCCTGTCGGCGTTCAACCCTCGCCCGGGCTTGTCGGTCGAGTTGTTCCGCTTCTACATGGTCGTCGCCGCGGTCGGCACGGTGCTCGCCGCGGGCTACCTGCTGTGGATGCTCCAGAAGGTCGCGTTCGGGACACCGAAGGACGAGTTCAAGGACGCGCACATCCACGACGTCAGCCGGGCCGAGTGGATTGCGTGGTTGCCGCTGCTGTTGCTGATCGTGGCGCTCGGTGTCTACCCGAACCTCTTGTTCAAGCTCACCGACTCGTCGGTGACGGCCCTGTTCGGCGGCTGAGGCAATCGTGGACCTCGTGCAGGCAGCCGGGACCAACCCTGTGTTCGACTGGCATGCGTTCGCGCCCGAGATCGTGCTCGTCGGCACGATCCTCGCGGTGTTGCTCGCCGACCTCGTGGGCCCCGGACGGAACTCGTGGCAGGCATCGCGCCTCGCGTCCGTCGGCGTGCTGGGCGCCTTGGTCCCGGTACTGACGCTTGGCAATGACGGCGTCGATCGCGTGCTGTTCGACGGCGCGTACGTCGTCGACAACTACGCGCTGGCCTTGAAAGGCTTCTTCCTCGTCGCGACCTACCTGACGATTCTCATGTCGGTCGATCACATCGGCGAAGGCGACTACTACCAAAGTGAGTACTACTTCTTGTTGCTCACGAGCGTGCTCGGGATGACCGTGATGGCGTCGGCTCGCGATCTCATCTCGATCTTCGTGGCGCTCGAAACGATTTCGATCCCGACCTACGTGCTTGCCGGGTTCCGCAAGCACGATCGCAAGAGCAACGAAGCGAGCATCAAGTATTACGTGATCGGCGCGCTCAGCTCGGCGATCATGCTCTACGGCATGTCGTTCGTCTACGGCGTGACGGGAACCACGATGCTCAAGGGCATCAACGCCGGGCTGGCGGGCGTCGCGAGCGACGAGCTCGCGTTGGTTGCGGTGGGTGTGTTCCTCACACTCGTGGGTTTCGCGTTCAAGGTCAGCGCATTCCCGTTCCACTGGTGGGCGCCTGACACCTACGAAGGGGCGCCGACTCCGGTCACCGCGTTCTTGTCGGTCGCTTCGAAAGCCGGCGGTTTCGTTGCGCTGCTGAGCATCTTGTACTTCGGGTTCGACCAGCAGGCCGACACCAAGTGGTGGCTCGTTGTGTGGATCTTCGCGGCCATGTCGATGACGTGGGGCAACCTCGGCGCGCTCAAGCAAACGAACATTGTGCGCATGCTGGCGTACTCGTCGGTCGCGCAGGGCGGTTTCATTCTGGTTCCGCTCGCGGCTTACGGCATCGCCATCGACCACGACCTGTCGGCATCGGTTCGCGACACTGCCTGGCAGTCGGTGGTTGTCTACTTGCTCACCTACGGCGTGATGAACCTCGGGGCGTTCGCCGTCGTCATCGCGGTGGCGCGCCGCACCCGCAGCGGCGAGATCGACAGCTACAGCGGGTTGTTCCAACATTCACCGGCCCTCGCCGTCATCATGAGTCTGTTCCTCGCATCGCTGGCCGGCATCCCGCCGGTCGCGGGGTGGTTTGCCAAGTTCACGATGTTCCGGGCCGCCATCGACGCGGGTGGCGGTTGGGGCGTCACCCTCGCGGTGATCGCGGGCGTGAACAGCGTGATCGCCGCGTTCTACTACCTGAACGTCGTGCGCATGATGTGGTTCCGGCCCGCGCCGGAAGGGGCCGAACCGGTCCGCATGCCGGCCGCGTTGTCGACCTCGATCGCGTTTTGCGTGACCGGCGTCGTTGCCGTGGGCGTCTACCCCCAGTTGTTCGGCAAGATCGCCGACCTCGTGACGACCGGCGGCTGACCCGTCCGACCGTTCGGAGCGCGTGTGCCCACCTCGGTCGTCTGCTCGCCGACGGTGACCGACGCTCGGGTTGACCGATCCGGTGATCGTCGCGTGTGCTCCGACCAAGCGGTGGTGAGGTGAGCGGGTTGGGTCGCGCCAGCGCCGAGATCGATGCCGAGATCGCGCGGTTCGGCTCGATCGGTTTCGACCGTTACGTCGAACTCGCGCTCTACGGCGAGCACGGCTTCTTTACCGCGGGACGGGGCGCGGGCCGCGCCGGCCGCGACTTCGTCACCAGCCCCGAGATCGGGCCACTGTTCGGTCGCTGCGTCGCGGTTGCGCTCGATGACGAATGGCGCGCCCTCGGAAGCCCTGATCCGTTCGTCGTCGTCGAGGCCGGTGCCGGCAACGGTCGACTGTGCCGCGAGGTCCTGCGAGCCGAACCGGCCTGTGCACCGGCGCTGCGCTACGTGCTCGTCGAGACATCCGCGATGCTGCGCGCGGAGCAACACGAGCGGCTCACGATCGAGCCCCCTGCGGTTGCGCTCGGAGGTTTCGCAGCGACGATCGACGACGAACCCCCCGAGCCGGTGGAGCGACTCGGGCCCATCGTCACTGCGCTCGACGCTCTCCCCGCGATTGCGATCGACGGCGTCGTGCTCGCCAATGAGCTCCTCGACAACCTGCCGTTCGGCCTGGCTGAGTACGACGGCACCGCGTGGCACGAGCTGCGGGTTGGCTCGGGCCGGGCGTGGATCCGCGTTCCACTCGCGCGAGCCGACGCGTCCGCCGTTGGGATCTTCGGATCCGTGCCGCCGGGGACTCGGGTCTCCCTGCCGCGAGCGCTCGGTCCGTGGTTGGCCGCCGCCGCCGCCGTGGTGCGGCGGGGCGCGCTGCTCCTCGTCGACTACATGATCGATGCTGCGGCGATGTCGTCGCGGGGCGACGGGTGGCTCCGGACTTACCGCGACCATCAACGCGGTGGCGACCCGCTCACCGACCCAGGGTCGCACGACATCACCGCCGACGTCGTCGTCGAGCAACTCATCGGAACTGCGGCTTCGCTCGGTCTGGACACGGCCCTCGTCGGGCAGGCCGAATGGCTCCGGAAGCTCGGGATCGACCAGCTCGTCGACGATGGCGCGCGTCGGTGGAGCGAGGGTGCCGGGGTTGGCGATCTGCGTGCGCTCGAAGGCCGCAGCCGCGCAACGCAAGCGGCTGCGCTCACCGACCCGGACGGCTTGGGCGGCTTCACCGTCGCCCGACTCGTTCGTCGCTGAGTTCCCCGACGACCGCCGTGACCACAGTGCGGTCGAGTGCCCGGGCTGAGCACGGCACTCCGAGCGAGTGGGTCGCGTACGATCCGACCCATGGCTGAAGCACTCGAAGGTTTGCTCGAAGAAGGTCGGCTCTTTCCGCCCTCCGAAGCGTTCAAGAAGCAGTCCCTGTGTATCTCGACGCACCTGTACAACCACGGTGACGGCGACTGGCAAGGCTTCTGGGCCACGCAGGCGCTCGAACTCAACTGGTACGACGAGTGGCACACGATCGTCGACTGGGAACTCCCGTTCGCGCAGTGGTTCATTGGCGGAAAACTGAACGTCTCGGTCAACTGCCTGGACCGCCACGTCGACGCCGGACTCGGTGACAGGGTCGCGTTCCATTGGGAAGGCGAACCGGGCGACACTCGCACGCTCACCTACGCCGACATGCTCGAAGAAGTCAGCCGTTGCGCGAACGCACTGCGCGAACTCGGAGTGAAGAAGGGCGACCGAGTCGCGATCTACATGGGCATGGTGCCTGAGCTCCCGATTGCCATGCTCGCCTGCACGCGCATCGGCGCAGCGCACTCGGTCGTCTTCGGTGGTTTCACCAGCCAGTCGCTGCGGGATCGAATCAACGACGCCGAGGCAGTCGCGCTCGTCACCTGCGACGGGGCGTGGCGACGCGGCAGCGTCATCGACCTGAAGACCATCGCCGACGAGGCCCTTGCCGAATGCCCGAGCGTGCAGCACAGCATTGTGTTACGCCGTACCGACAATGCCGTCACCATGCAGGACGGACGCGATCACTGGTGGCACGACGTCGTGGGTCGGCAGTCGACGACCTGCGAACCGGAGCGGATGGACAGCGAGGACCTGCTGTTCATCCTCTACACCAGCGGCACGACCGGAAAGCCCAAGGGGATCATGCACACGACGGGTGGCTACCTCACCCAAGTCGCGTTCACCCACAAGTACGTGTTCGACCTCCACCCCGACACCGACGTTTATTGGTGTACGGCCGACTGCGGATGGGTGACCGGGCACAGTTACATCGTCTACGGACCCCTCGCGAACGCGGCCACGAGTGTCATCTACGAGGGCACGCCCGACCACCCGGGCAAGGATCGGTTCTGGGCAACCATCGCGAAGTACGGCGTCACCAAGTTCTATACAGCACCGACGGCGATCAGGACCTTCATGAAGTGGGGCGACGATCTCCCCGCGCAACATGATCTGTCGAGTCTGCAACTCATCGGTACCGTCGGCGAGCCCATCAACCCCGAGGCGTGGGTGTGGTACTGGCAGCACATCGGCGGCGGTCGTTGTCCCGTCGTCGATACATGGTGGCAAACCGAAACCGGTGCCATCATGATCAGCGCGTTGCCGGGTGCCACCACGTTGAAGCCTGGGAGCGCGACCTTCCCGCTGCCGGGGATCGAAGCTGAGATCGTCGACGACGCTGGAGTCCCCGTCGGCACGCCGGGCGGCGGCTACTTGACACTCACGCGGCCCTGGCCGTCGATGCTGCGCGGGATCTGGGGTGACCCCCAGCGATACCGCGACACGTATTGGAGCACCTACGACGGCAAGTACTTCGCCGGTGACGGCGCGAAACGCGATGCCGACGGTTACTTCTGGCTGTTGGGCCGCGTCGACGACATCATGTTGGTCTCGGGGCACAACATCTCGACGACCGAAGTCGAAAGCGCACTGGTCGACCATCACTCGGTGGCCGAAGCGGCGGTGGTCGGCAAGGCGGACGACACCACGGGGCAAGCAATCGCTGCCTTTGTCATCCTGCGCGGTGGGATCGAAGCCAACGACGCGCTCGTCGAAGAACTGCGGAATCGCGTCGCCAAACTGATCGGTCCGATCGCGAAGCCGAAGTCGATTTTGTTCACCGACGATTTGCCGAAGACCCGCAGTGGCAAGATCATGCGCCGCTTGCTGCGCAACGTCGCCGAAGATCAGCAGTTGGGCGACACGACAACGCTTGCCGATCCGAACATCGTTGCGAGCATCAAGTCGCGCTATCTCGAGTCCGCGCCGTCCGAAGACTGAGCCGGACTTGACGCTTCGACCCGTCCCCGACAACTGGACCTGGCGCGATGGACCGATCGAGCCGAGTCGCGCGGTGGTGGTCGACATCGACGGGGTCCTGTCGGATGCGACCACTCGGCAGCATTACATCGAAGCGCCGCGCCGAAACTGGCAGGCGTTCTTCGATGCGTGCGGCGAAGATCCGGTGATCGAAGAGGTCAAGGCCTTGCTCGATCTGCTCGACCCGACGTTGCAAGTGATCCTGCTCACGGCGCGTCCGCATCGCGTGCACCACCTCACCGAGGCGTGGGTGCGGCACTATCGCATTCGGTGGGATCTGTTGATCATGCGGAGTTGGGGCGACTACGACTGGGCCCGGGATTACAAGCAGTATTCGGTGCACGATCTGCGGCGGCACGGCTTCGAACTGTTGTTGGCGTTCGAAGACGATCCCGGCAACGTTGCGATGTTCCGCCACGAGGGCATCCCGACCCTCTACGTCCACTCCGGCTACTACGACTGACGTTGGTGCCCGCTCAGGCGGGTCGATGGTGGAGCAGCACGTCGCGCAGATTCCCCGACCCCGAGACAGGTTCGGTTTCGTCGAGGAAGTCGCCGAGCACGGCGAGGAACCGATCCGTTGCCTCGACGTGCGGGAAGTGCCCTGCCCCTTCGATGATCTCCAAGCGACTGCCCGGGATCGCTGCGTGGGCGGTGTAGGCGTGTTCCACGGGGATGATCGGATCGTTCCCGCCCCAGACGATCAACGTCGGTACCGCAGCCGCGAGGTAGAGACGATCAGCCGCGCTCACCGACTGTCCGCCCGGGTCGACGACCGCGCGCAACGTGCGGAGGAACGCGTGGCGATTCTCGACGGCGGTCAGCGAGGAGTAGGCACGCCACATCTCGTCGATGTGGGGCGCCCGCACGCCGAGCCGATGGAACCATCGCCCGACGGCCTCACCGATCAGCCGTGCCCGAGCCGGAAACACGACCGGCATGAGGGCCTCGGCACCGGGCAGCGTCAGCGCCCGCAGCATCCAACTCACGTCGCGGCCGAGTCCGCCGCTGTCGACGAGCACCAAGCGTTCGACGATCTCAGGGTGTTGGTAGGCGAGTTGCAGTGCCACGCCGCCACCGAGAGATTGGCCAACGGCCGTGACTCGGTCGATGTCGAGCGCGACGAGGAGATCGCGCAGCCCGCTGGCGAACGCACCGAGGGAGTAGTCACCGAGCGGTTTCGCGGACTCTCCGTGGCCCAAGAGGTCGGGCGCGACGACGAGGTGACGTTCTCCGAGCGTGGGCATGACCGATCGCCACGTGCGGGAGCTGCCCGCCATGCCGTGGATGAGCAGGACGGCAGGCCCCGAGCCCGTCACGCGATAGCTGACGGTGTGTCCGTGGAGCTCGATGTGGCGTAGATCGGTCGTACGCATGCCCTGATCTACCACTCCAACGTGCCTGCGCTTCCGCTGGCCCAGTTGGTCGGCGCTGCCGATGGGGAGAAATCGTCCGATAACGGGAGAAAGCTCCGAGGTTCGAATCTCTTTGGTGGTACCGCGATGCTGCCGATGAGTCAGGGGGACAACGGGAGGACCACGGATGGCGTTCAAGCGATCGCGCCGCGACGAAGACATGACCAACGAGACGGGCACGGTCGCGACGACCCTGCCTGCGACCGGAACGCGCAGCGAAGGCCCGCGCCACACCGGAGTTCGGCTCGGCGACTTGCTGCAGCAACGCGGACTCGTGTCCGAAGACCAAATCGAACGAGCGCTCGTCGAACAGCAGGGGACCGGCAAGAAACTGGGTCACCAACTCGTCGAACTCGGATTCGTCCATGAACGAGCGCTGGCCGAGGTGTTGGCGGAGCAACTCGATCTGGAAGTCGTCGACCTTCGACACGCGGACCTCGACACCGATCTCATCAACTCGTTCCCTGAAACGGCGGCCCGATCGTTGCACGCGATTCCGGTGCGTCGACTCGACGGTCGTATCGAGGTTGCGTGCGGCGATCCGCTGTCGCCGGACCTGCAATCGAAACTGATTCAAGCGCTCGAATCACCGGTCCGACTCGTGGTTGCTGGTGTCGCTGACATTCAGCTCGCCATCGACCGCTGTTACACCTCGACGGCGAAGGTCGATGACGCGGTCCGCATCTTCGAAGCGCGTGCCGAAGCGCGCAAGCGAGAGGTCGAGGTACAGCCGTCGACCACGAACGTCGTCGACGAGAACGCGCCCGTGGTGCAGGTGGTGAACCTGATCCTCGAGCAGGCCGTCCGCGACCGCGCGTCGGACGTGCACATCGAGCCTTACGACGACGAACTCCGCGTTCGAGTCCGAACCGACGGCGCACTCCACGAGGTGCTGAGCCTGCCGGCCGTGATGGCGCAGTCGCTCGTGTCCCGCATCAAGGTCATGGCCGACATGAACATCGTCGAACGTCGACGACCGCAAGACGGCCAGTTCCAAGCGACGGTGCAAGGCCGCGAACTCGACATCCGCGTCAGCACGACCAGCACGGTGTTCGGGGAAAAGTGCGTGCTGCGGCTCCTCGACAAAAGCCGTGCGCTCTATCAGGTCGGCGAGCTCGGAATGCCGATCGAGACTGCGACTCGCTACCGATCGCTCATCCGCAGCCCATACGGCATGGTCATTTGCGCTGGCCCCACCGGTTCCGGCAAGACCACCACGCTGTACGCGACGCTGGCCGAGATCGCCGACGATTCGATCAACGTCACCACGATCGAGGATCCGGTCGAGTACGTGTTTCCGGGCATCACCCAGATCCAGATCAATGAGGCCGCAGGCGTGACGTTCGCCGCCGGCTTGCGCTCGATCTTGCGTCAGGACCCGGACGCGATCCTGGTCGGTGAGATCCGCGACCTCGAAACGGCTCGGATCGCCACGCAGGCGGCCCTGACCGGCCACCTCGTGCTGTCGTCGTTGCACGCCACCGATTCGGTGAGCGCGCTCCACCGCTTCATGGACATGGGCATCGAACCGTTCCTGATCGCGTCGGCGCTGCTCGGCGTGGTCGGTCAGCGACTGCTGCGAAAAGTGTGCGAGCACTGTCGGGAGTCGTACGTGCCGACTCCCGAAGAACTCGATTTCTACCTACGCGGCGGCGGCGATCCCGAGAAGACCGACTTCGTGCAGGGATCGGGCTGCAACTTCTGCAGTGACACCGGATATCTCGGCCGCATCGGCATTTACGAGGTGCTGCAGATCACCGACGACATGAAGCGACTGGTCGTCAGCGACGCCGGTGTCGACGAGATCCGCGAGCTTGCCCATCAGCAGGGCATGAAGACGATGCGCGAGCAAGCAGTGCAACTCGTCACCGACAACGAGTCAACGGTCGCCGAGGTTCTGCGCACCGTGTACGTGTTGTGATCGAGGAGGCCGAGCGGCGATGACCCAGTTCAAGTACGTCGTACGCGATCACGACGGCAACAAGGTCAAGGGCAAGCGAGACGCCGCGACCGAAGAGGTGCTGCGTTGGCAGCTACTCGCGGAGAACTTCGTCGTCGATTCCGTTGCCGAGGTCAAGGGCTTCAACCAGATCGAGATCTCCCCCCAGCGCATTGCCGCGACCGAGATCATGCACTTCTCCCGCCAGATCTCGGCGTTCGTGCGCAGCGGTCTTGCCATCACCGACGCGCTCGACGTGGTCGAGGACGGAACCGAGAACAAGCGTTTCAAGAAGATCGTCCGGCAGATGCGAGAGGCGATCGAGAACGGTGTCCCGTTCTCCGACGCGGTCGCCGAGCACGCCAAGATCTTTCCGCCGTACTACCTCGGCATCTTGCGGTCGGCCGAGCTCACCGGCCAGCTCGACACAGCACTCGATCAGCTGGCCGACTACATCGACCGTGACCATGAAGCGCGTCACAAGGTCAAGTCGGCGCTGACCTATCCCGCCGTCATCATGGTGATGTCGATCCTGACGCTCGTCGTCCTGGCGCTGTTCGTCCTGCCGAAGTTCGCGAAGTTCTTCAAACAACTTGGTCGTGAACTGCCGTTGCCCACCAGGATGTTGCTGTTCATTGCCGACTTCTTCAAGAACTTCTGGTTCGTCGTTCCGATCGGCTTCGGATTGTTCGCGGCGGCGATCTATCTCATGAAGAAGACGCCGCGTGGCAAACGGATCAAGGACCGCATGTTGCTGCGTGTCCCGTTGATCGGTGACATCGTCCGCCTGGCAGTCGTGGAGCGCATCTGTCGGATCGTCGGCGCGATGACGAGTGCCGGAGTGCCGCTCCCCGAGGCGATGGGCGCCGCCATCGTGGCGTCCAACAACACGGTCTTTGCCAACGGCCTGGCCGACGTGCAGGACCGGATGCTCGAAGGCGAGGGTATCGCCGACCCGATCGGCGACACCGGGCTGTTTCCCAAGGCTGCCGTGCAGATGATGCGGGTCGGCGAGAACACCGGCACGCTGGACCTCCAGCTCGCCAACTGTTCCGACTATTACGGCCGCGAACTGGAGTTCAAGCTGAAGAAGCTCACCACGCTGTTCGAGCCGGCGGTCGTCCTCATGATGGGCGGGGTTGTCGGATTCGTCGCAGTTGCCCTGATCAGTGCGATGTACGGCGTCTTCTCGGCGCAAAAGGTCGGCTGACGTGCCCGCCAGGGTGATCTCGTCGACGGCGTCGGGGCCCGGGGCGACGACGCCCCACTCAATGACGGAAGGGTCGACGGACCTATCCAGATGACGCGTTTTTTGCCGATGAATTTGCATCGCCCCGAGGAGGCACGGGGCCGGGCCCAGCCCGGACACACATACATGCCGGCTGGGCTGGCTTACGGAGGAAAGGGTTCCACAATGCTGAAGCACTTGCGTGCAACGGATGAGTGGGCGGCCAAGAACGCTCTGCAAAAGGGTTTCACCCTGGTCGAACTGCTCGTCGTCATCGTCATTCTCGGCATCTTGGCGGCCGTGGTCGTCTTTGCAGTCAACGGCATCAGCGACAACGGTCAGCAGGCTGCCTGCGCCACCGACTCGCAGACGCTGCGCACCGCAGTCGAGGCGTACCGAGCCAAGAACGGCGCAGCGAACAACCCGTCCGAGGCCGAGCTCGTCAAGGACGGCTTCTTGTCGACCGAGTCGAGCTATTACGAGCTCAGCTACGACGGCTCGGCGCCGGTGTTGACGGGACAAGGCGCCTGCGCCTGATCGGTCAACCCGTGCGAACGAACGAACGAAGGGGCGCCCGTATGGGCGCCCCTTCTTCGTTGTGGTGACCGGACCCGCGACCGGTGTCAGCGTCGGTCAACTGGCCCGGCGCACGATGTGCCGGATTTCTTTGGGGTGGATCGCCCGACCGACGGCATCGTCCACGGTGACCATCCCCGCGGCGACGAGTTGGTTCAGCGACATCTCGAGCGTCTGCATCCCGTCGGCGCTGCCGCCCATCATGGCGTTGCGGAGTTGGTGCGTCTTGCCCTCACGGACAAGGCCCCGAACTGCCGATGTGGCCATGAGGATCTCAAACGCGGCGACCATGCCCCCGCCGACCTTGGGGACGAGTCGTTGGGCAACGACGCCCGTCAAACAGGCCGCAAGTTGCACACGAATTTGGGCTTGACGGTCGGGCGGAAACATGTCGCTCAGGCGATCGACGGCTTGCGCCGCGTCGTTGGTGTGCAACGTTGCGAACACGAGGTGGCCAGTTTCTGCGATCGTGAGCGCGAACTGGATCGTCTCGAGATCGCGCATCTCGCCGACGAGGATCACATCCGGGTCCTCGCGTAGCGCCGCGCGCAGCGCAGTTGCGAACGAATCGGTGTCGATACCGACTTCGCGTTGGCTGACGGCCGCGGCCTTGTGGGTGTGGACGAACTCGATGGGATCTTCGACGGTCAGGATGTGACACGCCCGAGACGTGTTGACCAGATCGATCATTGCAGCCAGCGAAGTCGACTTTCCCGAACCCGTCGGTCCGGTGAACAGCACGAGCCCTTGTCGGCGACTGCACAAATCGGCGAGCGCCGGCGGCAAGCGGAGTTCCTGGAAGGACGGGATCTTCATCGGGATCAACCGCAGCGCGAGCGCGACCTCGGATGACTGGAAGAAGACGTTCCCGCGGCAGCGAGCACGGTCGCCCCAGGGAAAGGCGAAGTCGAGCTCCTTCGCGGCGCGAAACGCCGTGCGGCGTTCGTCATCGAGCATCCCGAGCACGAGGTCCTCGACCGCAGTGCCCGACATCCACTCCTCGCCGGCGAGGGGCTCGAGGCTCCCGTCGACCCGGACCCGAGGAGGCGATCCCGCCGTAATCAGCAGGTCGGAGCCGCCCACCGCCCAGGCGGCCTCGAGCAACGGTTCGATGTTGGTGAAATCGACTGGACGCACCATCTCTGGTCGGCATCGCGCCGGGGTTCTTCACACAATCTGCGCGACGATATGGGAACGAAACTTCAGCCGTCGTGGTTACTCCCGGCAGTATCCAGAACCCCAGAGGCATCCATGTTCAAGAACACGGTCAAGACCTTCACCCTGCTCGCCGCCCTCGGTGGACTGTTCATCCTGATTGGCGGCGCCATCGGCGAGCGGGGCGGGCTCTTCATCGGGCTTGCCATCGGCCTGATCTTCGTCGGTGGCTCTTACTGGTTCTCCGACAGTCTGGCGATCAAGTCGGCGAAGGCCCACGAGATCGATGAGGCCAGCGCACCGCAGATCTACGCCATGGTGCGCGAGATGTCGGCCCGAGCCGAGATGCCGATGCCGCGAGTGTTCATCTCCGAGAACGAACAACCCAACGCGTTCGCGACGGGACGCAACGAGAAGAAGGCCGTGGTCTGTGTGACGCGCGGCTTGCTCCGTGTGCTCGACGAGCAAGAAGTCAAAGGCGTGCTCGCCCACGAACTCGCCCACATTCGCCACCGAGACATCCTCATCGGCTCGGTGGCCGCCGCCGTCGCCATGGCGATCTCCGCGTTGGCGAGTTTCGCCCGTTTCGCCGCCATTTTCGGCGGCGGGCGTGACGACGACAACAACCCGATTGCCTTGCTCGCAGCCGCGATCTTCGCACCGATTGCGGCGATGATGATTCAGATGGCGATCTCTCGCAGCCGCGAGTACGAGGCCGACCGGGGCGGTGCAGAACTCGCCGGGGGTCCCGAACCGCTGGCTCGAGCGCTCGAAAAGATCGAGCACTACGCCAAGCAAGTCCCGATGAACATCAATCCGGCGCAGGCGCAGGCCTTCATCATCAACCCGTTCAGCGGTCGCAAGGTCGCGTTCGCAAGACTTTTCACCACACACCCGCCGACCGAGGAACGAATTCGGCGCCTGCGTCGTCTGTAAGGAACGAACGTCCTCCCTGCGTTCCCCCGCGACAAGGCCCCGGCGGCCATGAGCCCCGGGGCCTTGCCGCGGGAACCTCCTCGTGGAAGCCTGTCGGGATGCGGATACGTTCGTCGGTTTTTCTTGCCGCGCTGGCTCTCGGGCTGGTCCTGCCGTCGGGTCTCGCCGATCGCGCTGGGGCCGTCGACCGTGGGGTGACGCTGCAGTGCCGTATGCCCGTGTCGCCGACCCTGGTGAACGAGTTCTCACTCGATCTGCACGTGTCGATCGCTCTCGCCGCGACTCCGATCGCCGGGGCGTCGCTTCCCGTCGCAGCCGCCGTGACGATGGAGCCAATGACGAATCCGGCGGACTTTTCGGTCACCGTCGGCCCGTTCGATCTGGCGATGTTCGTCGAAGGTGCCGCGTCGCCGTTGCGGTTCACCGGTCCGGAGCAAGTGCTCCACACGGGTGCGTCGCTGACGAACCCGATTGCCGAGTTCGATGGAACCATCGATGTCACCGGAGCACCCGGGTCGCAGTTGCTGTTCGATGCATACCGATTTACCTACTCGATTCGGCTCGACGGCGGTGGCCCGGTCGTGAGTTGCGTTCCGGCTGACGGCGTGCCGGTGCGGTTGTTCTCCGCTCGGATCCACGAACCGATTCGCGCAGCATGCAAGGGAGTCGCAGCAACGATCCTCGGCACCGACGCGGACGACACGATCGTCGGCACCGAAGGCGACGATGTCATCAGTCTCGGCGCCGGTCACGACACCGTGTTCGGTCTTGGCGGCGACGATCAGATCTGTGGTGGTCATGGCGACGACGAAATCATGGGTGGTCCGGGTCTCGACCAACTGTTTGGTGAGGGCGGTCGCGACACGCTGATCGGTGGCGTTGATCATGACGTCGTCGACGGCGGAGGTCAGATCGACACCTGCCAGTCCGGTACGTCCAAGCGTTGCGAATCCTCGCCCGCCGCGCACCAACGGACGCTTCGGCTCGAGTGTCGAGTGTGGTTGTCCCGCGTTCCGCCGCTCTATCAGGATTTCTTCCTCGATGTGCACGCCCGTGTCGCGGCGCCGGTTGCCGTCGAGGCCGGTGGCGTCGCCGCAGTCGACGTCAGTTTCGTGACGGAGCGTTCCGGGCCTGGCGTACCGGGTCCGATGCAGG
>SXIR01000066.1 GCA_005772765.1 Actinomycetota bacterium | reverse complement strand
GGTGGCTTGGTAAACCCCATCCGGAGCAAGGTCAAGCAGGGTGAGAGCGGCCCGCTCGTCGAACCCGGGTCGACTGCTGGAGCCGGCGGGTAACCGTCGGCCGAGATGGATGGCCGCCTCCGGGCCGAGGTTCACGCCTCGTTCCGCAGACAGAATCCGGCGTACCGGCCGACTCACCACCGCAACCAGGACTGATGCACCGATTACCTAACTGACCTGAGCCTTATCTGCTGTGACCTTTCGTCGTTTCCTGTGGTTGCTGGCTTCTAGCGGACCACAACAGACCTGTAGCGGATCAGGAGCAGCTCGTGATGGGCTAGTACCACCCGCTTGTGCCACCTCCGACGGGTTCAGCCGCAGCGGGCCAATGCCGACCGCGTGGGCGTGTTCCGCACACCGGATGACACGGGCGATCGAGCCGCACCGAGGTCAATCTGCCTGTCGCGCCTGTCCGGCTAGGCGTCATCTTGTTCGGTGTGCGGCTCGTGGCGGAGCAGAAACTTCGGCGACTTTCGCAGTGACGAGCGAGAACACGCTAATTCCCAGCAGCATCGCCAAACCCCCGATAAGACGTCCCGCTGGCGTGACTGGCGATATGTCGCCGTATCCCACGGTTGTCATCGTCGTCGCAGACCACCACAACGCGTCAGCAACCGACAACTCGCCCGTGTTCTCCGCGACTAGGAACACTGCGCCCGAACTGAGCCACGTCAGTCCAGCGACCGAGAGCGCGAGCCGACCCGAGTTTTGGAGTAGGACCGCTCGGCCTTCGCGCGCTGCAGATCCACCCACAGCGACCGCCCGACCGACGACCACGACGATACGGATCAGACGCGCTGCCCGCAACGCCCGAAGGATCCCGAACGCGGCGAGGCTCGGGACGACTGCCAACGCCTGAGTGACGACGATTAACGCGCTGGTCCACTCACGCCGTACATGCGAGCGCCGATCGTCCGCGAGCACGAGCTCCACGATGTAGTCGATCGCGAAGGCGACCAGCACCACGATGTTCGCGATGTCGAGCAGTCGCTGATCGGCCGAGTGCAACTCGGACCGGTCGACCTCAATCAGCAGCAGCGGCAACGTCCCAAGGGCCAGCGCCAACAGTGGCCCATCAGTCCGGCGTCGCCAACGCTCCAAACCCGGCGACGCCACAAAGGACAAAGAAGTCACTCGGCAACGCTACGCCCGAGCATCCGACTCACGGGCGCCATGCGGGCGGAGCGGCGAACAAGCTCAGGGGCGCCGGAGCCGTCAAGTCGTGGGTGTGATCAACGCTCGCGCGGCGCGGATCGCTGCGATGCAGCGGGTCGGGTCTGTGAGGTGCAGGTCGTGGCGCCCTCCAGCAACCCGCTCCAGCAACACATGTGGCAGCTCGTCAGCGAGAGTCTGCAACCACGGCAAATCGATCACGTCGTCGCGGTCGCCGGCAAGCATTCGAACCGGAACTCGACTCGCCGCGAGGTCGGCGTTGCCCGGCGCGGCGAGAATCACTTCGCTGAGGCTTTGCGAGTACGAGGCCCAAGAGTGTTGGACCGATGCGCGCGCGAGCTCGGACGGGAGGTCGGGCCGGAGCCACGACGCGAGACGAGCTGCGGCAGGCCGGTATCGGCACATAAGTGCGCACACGGAGCGCGCGGCGGGCGAGTCGAGCGCGAATATCCGTGCGAGGAGTCCGAGACTTGCGATTCGACGTCGAGCGTCAGTCGAGTCGCGGGCGATAGGCGGCGCAATCGCGACGACTGCGGCGACGAGTTCGGGGTGGCGCGTTGCAAGTCGCAGAGCGATCAGTGCGCCCATCGAGTGCCCAGCGATGATGGCCGGGCCCCGCAGCGCTAGCGACTCCAAACACGCAACGACTGCGTCGGCGTGAGCATCAGGCCCGTAGCCGGAACCGGGGCGAGGTGAATCGCCGAATCCCAGCAGATCAGGTACGACCACGACGGCATCGTCGGCCAGCGAATCGAAAGTTGCGCTCCACGAACGATTCGATGCCGTCAACCCGTGCAACAACACAATCGGCGGTAGTTCCGACCCGAGAACCCGGACGTGAAGAAACGCCTCACATTCGACACCACCACCACGTCGCCACTGCCGGGCGCGAGACCGACGCGTCTTCGCGCTCAGCGCCATGATGCGCGGCTCACACACTCGCGATTGGAGTCAACCATCGATCCGGCTCGATTGGCTTGCCGGGAGTGCATTCGACGGTCGAATCAGCACACAGCCCGCACTGCGCTGTACGGGTTGATCGCACCGCCGCCGCCCGGATGAATCTCGAAGTGTGTGTGGTTCGCGCCGGACGATCCCGTCGTTCCGGTGTAACCGACGACTTCTCCTCGCGCGACGTTGCGGGGACCTCCCTCGAACGCGGAGAGGTGGAAGTAGTAGTAGGTCACGCCGTTGTCCCCGTAGAGAAAGATCGCATTGCCCATGCGTTCGCCGTAGTCCTGTTCGATGCGGCCTGACGTCACCGCCACGTTCGGCGTGCCGGACGGCGACAGCAGGTCGACACCTTGATGCGATCGGCCGCCCGGTCGAGCATCACCCCACGTGTCGGTGAACGCCAACGCCCCGCGAATCGGACAGACCTCGACGCCATAACTGCCGCCGCCGCCGTCCGACGGTTCATCGGGTGGATCGGGCGGATCGGGCGGATCGGGCGTCGTCACATCGGGTTCATCGCCATCATCTGGCGCCGTCGAGGCTGTGGTCGCTTGCGTCGTCGCCGATGCGGCGCGGTCCCGCGCCTCGGACTCCGCGCGGGCTCGCGCCTGGGCCGCACGGCGTTCGGCTGCTTCCTCGGCGATCAACCGATCGCCGAGTTCATCACGAATCCGTTGTGCATCGCTGAGCTTCTGTTCGAGTGCTTCCGACTCGCGTTCGAGTTCAGTGGCGAGAGCATCTTGTTCGGCCTTCGCGATCGCCAAGTCGTCGCGAGCGGAAACCAAGTCGAGACCGAGGACTCGAAGCGCGTCGAGCGCGCCTTGATCGCGATCTGCGATCACCTCGCTGAAGACATCGCGGCGAGCGGAGTCCATCGCAGAGTCGTCGTCGAAGGCGAGCACCATTCCAGGGTCGCTCGCTCCATCGACATACGCATCGACGGCACGGGCACCGACAACTTCGCGATATGCGCGCTGGTTGCGCGACAGTTTGCCGATCTGACCGTCGAGCTCGAGAATCTCCTGCTCCAACGCAGACGATCGCGCGTACGCGTCGGCGTAACGCTCCGCTACGTCGTTCGCCTGCTGCTGCAGCTCGTCGAGTCGTTGACGCGCTTGCGCAAAGTCATCCGAGGTCGACTGGGCGAGCCCAGGGGCGGGCGCCAGTCCGAGCATCACACCGACGAGCGCGACGACGAAGAAGGTTCTGAACGTGCGCGGCCGTCGGACCGATTCAGGCAAAGGCATGACATCGCCACCGTAGCAATGAGGTGACGGCGTGATGGGCGCGCCGTCACAAACTCGATCGTGACCTGGGCCTCTCCAGCCACCATGCATCGAGATGCCGAACGGGTCGGGTGCGTTCGCGGCTCGCCGCACACCGATCCTCGGACTGCTGGGAACCGAATCCCGCGCCGACACGTCCGAACTCTCGAACATCGGCGCGTTGCGGAGTTTCCACCGTGTCGATGGACGAACGCTCGCAACATGACTCGGAGGTAGGAAGTGGCCGGTTTCGACGAACTGACGAACGCAACAACCGAAATGTCGGGAGCCGATCGCGAGGTACTGAGTTTCCTGCTCGATAGCAACGCTCATCGCTACGCACCGCTCGCGCCTGCGCTGGGCGAGTGGTACGGACGAGCCGCCGATCTCATCCGATCGCTGCACCGCGACCTCGCCGCCGATCAAGCCGACCTTGCGGCTGCGCTCGCCACTGATTCTCGCGGCCCGGCCCTTCGCCTGTGCGGATTCGATCCGCAACGCTGAACCGCCAAAGAACCGCCAAGTCCGCACTCGTCCCCGCTCCCCCGGCTCCCGACGCATGATCACGCGTCGGGAGCCGCTGGGGTCGGCACGACGAACGCGATCGAGCCCCGGCCGAAGCCGGGGCTCGATCACAGGTTCGCTGGGTGTGCGAACGATTCAGACGGTGACATCCACCGTGGTGGTGGCGAAGTCGCCCCACGCGTCGGTCGCCGTCAGCGTGACCGTGTAAGTACCGGCCGCCGGGAATGCGTGTCCGGGCGCAGCTCCGGTCGAGTTGGCGGTTGCGTCGCCCCAGGCCCAGGTGTAGGTGATCGGGTCCCCGTTGGCATCGGTCGTACCCGCAGCCGAGAACACACACCACAGACCGTTGCACGACGGCGGGTTGATCAACGGCACCGGCGCGACGTTCGTCACCGGCTCGGCGATCGTCACCACGCGGGTCGTCGTGCCGATCTGACCCCATGCATCGGTCACCGTCAACGTCACGGTGTAGGTGCCGTCCGCGGCGTAGGCCTTTGCCGGCGTGGCCGACGTGCTCGCCGCACCACCGTCACCGAAGTTCCACGAATACGTCATGGCGTCGCCGTTCGCATCGCTCGACGACAGCGCCGTGAACGTGCAGGTACGAGCGACACATGCGGGCGCCGGGATGACGGCGACCGGAGCAACGTTGGTCCCGGGTTCGACGATCGGCAACGTGATGCTGTTCGACGCTGCGACGCCCCACGCGTCCGTCAGGGTCAACGTCACCGTGTAGGTGTTGTTCGCCGTGTAGGTCTTCGTCGGCGTGGTCGCCGTGCTCACGGCACCACCGTCACCGAAGTTCCACGAGTACGTGAACGGGTCGCCGTTCGGGTCGACGGATCCGACCGCCGAGAACGTGCACGTCCGAGCGGTACAGGCCGGCGGATTGATCACAACGGTCGGCGCGACGTTCGTGACCGGCACTCCGATCGTCAACTCGTAGGTCGTCGCCGCCGCATCGCCCCAACCGTCGGTCGCGGTGAGGGTCACGGTGTAGACACCGTCGGCCGCGTAGGCCTTGGTGACCGTCGCGAGCGTGCTCGCAGCTCCACCGTCACCGAAGTTCCATGCGTAGGTGATCGGATCACCGTTAGCGTCGGTCGATCCGATCGCCGTGAAGGTGCAGGAGCGACCCAAACACGTCGGGATACCGATCACCGGCGTCGGCGCGACGTTGGTCAACGGCTTCGCCAGCGTCAGGTCGTACGTGATCGACGCCGCGTCACCCCATGCATCGGTCACGGTCAACGTAATGGTGTACGTGCCGTCGGCTGCGTAGGTCTTGGTCGGCACCGACGCAGTGCTCGTCGTCGGACCGTCGCCGAACGTCCACAAGTACGTGAACGCGTCACCATCGGGATCGCTCGAGCTGAGGCCCGAGATGTTGCAGGTGCGAGCGGCACACACGGGGGTGCTGATCACTGGTGTCGGCGCGACGTTCGTCAACGGCTCGGCGATCGTGACCGGCAGGGTGGCGACTGCCGAGCGACCCCAACCGTCGGTCACCGTCAGCGTCACGTTGAACGTACCGTCGGTCGGGAAGGTGTGGCTGACCGCCGACGTCGTGCTGTTGGCCGTCGCGTCACCCCAGTTCCACAGATAGGTGAGCGTGTCACCAAGGTTCGGATCGGTCGATCCGACGGCCGAGAAGTTGCAGACTCGGGCCGCGCACACCGGCGGGTTGAGCACCGGCACGGGCGCGAGGTTCGTCACCGGTTCGCCGATCGTCACGGTCTGCAACGTCGTATTCGACTTGCCGTACTCGTCGGTCACGGTCAACGACACGGCGTAGGTGCCGGCCGCGGTGAAGGTACGGATCGGGACCGAGCCGGTTCCGGTGGTCCCGTTCCCGAAGCTCCACGCATAGGTCAGCGTCGGCGCGTTCTCGTCGGTCGAGGTCCGGCCGTCGAAGTTGCAGATGTTCTGGTTGCAGACGTAGGTGAAGTTCGCTACGGGCGAAAGGTTGGTCGCCGGTCCTCCCACGGTCACGGTGCGCTCGCTCGGCACCGGCGTGATGAGCCCGAGGCTGTCGACACCACGCACGAGCACGGTGTACGAACCAGCCGGGATGATCGGCGTCGTGTAGCTGAAGTTCGATCCCGGCGAGCCCGGGCTGTTCAAGAACGCCGTCCGGAAACTCACCGTGGTGCTCGTGAACGTTCCGGTCGAACTCATGTACTGACCCGCAGCGTTGCGGATCCCCACCTGAGCCTGGGCGATCTGGTTGTTGTCTTCCAGCCGACCACTCACCTGGATCCGCGAGCCCGTGAACACGGTGCCATTGGTGGGCTGCAGCAGCGCCTCGGTCACCGTCGGCGCCACGTCACCGGGGAAGACCTGGTGACGAGCCGTCGCGCCAGTGGTCGAGAGGTCCTGCTGATCGCTACCGTCGAAGGCGTAGGCCACGATGTCGTAGTCGCCGGCGGTCGGCACCGTTCGGGTCAGCGACCACGGCGTGGCCGGTGCGCCCGGGTAGGTGAGGGTCGCGTCGAGCAACGCGAAGGCGACGGCCATCGAACCGTCGTTCTGGAGGTACCGGTTCGTGTCGCGGTCGCGGATGGTCACCCGCACTGCGGCGACGCCGAAGTCGTCGGTGGCCGTTCCGGTGAGCGGGATCGTCATCGTCGCCGTGTTCAGCGTCGTGCCGGTGACATCGAGCAGACCGTTCGGCGGCGCGTCGCCGGGGACCTGCACGTTGATCGTGAGGGTGCCGCGGAACGCCGTCGCCGTCGTCAATCCGATGTCGTCGGTCGCCCGCACGGTGAACGTGTAGGTGCCGGGACGCAGGTTGAACGGCGTCGTGTAGGTCCAGTTGTAACTCGAACCCGGCAACGACGTCAGCGGGCTGATGCGGTGCCAGTCGAGGATCGAGTCGACGCCCCACGTGCCATCGGCGGCGAGGTTCTCGCGGGTCGCCGTGTTCCGAAGTTGAATATCGACGAAGTCGAGGCCCTCGTCGTCGACCGCCGAACCGCTGAAGGTCAGCGGGGCGCCCGGCGCCAACGTGAGCGGGTTCACCGTCACCGGCGGAGTCATTTGCGTCGGCGCCGAGATCGTGACCGTCGGCGCGAGGGCCGTCGAGCTCACGATCCACGAGCGGTCCGAACTGCGCAGGTCGGCTTGGCCGGCAGTGTCGACCGCGGTGGCCTGCATGGTCCACGTGTCCTCGTAGGGCACGGTCCACTCCCACGACCAGGTTGCGGCCGTCGCGCCAACCACGTCGGGCTGACCGATGAACGAGTTGTACGCCGCGCCCGTGCTGCCGTCGTCTTGGAGGTAGAAGTTGTCGGAGTCACGCAGCGTGTGGACGATCGAGTTCACGCCGACGTCGTCGGTCGCGGTTCCCGTTGCCGTCCACGTGAGCGTCGGGACGACACCCGACGGACCGTTGATCGCCGTGCCCGGCGTGTCGTCGGAAAGTCCGAACGTCTCGAAGTAGATCTGCGCCTTCGTCGCATCACTCGACCCGTTCACGCCGAACGTCTTGGCGAGCAACTTGATGCGCCGGTTCCCGGAGATTGTGAAGGTCGACGAATACGTGGTGCTCGTCGCGTTCGGCGTCGTCAACGTCGAATCGATGCCGTTCCACGCGCCGCTCCACGTGACGCCATCGTCTTGCAGGTACTGGTTGTTGCCACGGTCTTGGATTTCGAGTTGCACGCGACGCACGCCGCTCGTCGCGGTCGCAAGACCTTCGATCGTGAACGGCTCGTCGGCCGCTTCGACCCGGCCCTTGATCGGAGCGGTGATCGTCGTTTCGTTCGCTCCGGGGGCCGGCACCGAGTTGAAGTCGTAGAACGCGATGCGCCCGACGGTGAAGCCGCCCTGGGTCGTCGCGTCACCGCCGGTGATCACGCCACGGGGGTGCACGAGCATTGCCTTGTTGCCTTCGAAGGAGTTGGAACCCGGGTCCCATTCGAGCGCCTTGCCGTCGACCGGGTTGAGCGCTCCAACGTGGTCACGGGTGACGATGTCGTCACCGAGTCCGTATCCCGCCAGACCCTGGCCCCGGCCGTAGCCAACCTCGGTCAGACCCGGCCACGGGTCGGGTGCCGTGGGCGATTCGATGTAGTTGAAGTGACCGCCGACGTAGACGGCGTTCTCGCTGATGGCGATCGAGTAGACGCTGTCGAACAGGCGCGAGATCCACAGCGGCTGCATGTTGTCGCCACCCGCGATCGGGAAGGCGATTGCGGTGTCGCTGATCGGGGGGCGGTCGCCGCCCGAGCCGCTCCCGACCACGAAGTACTGACCATTGGGAGAAATTGCGCCGGTGTAGATGCGCTGAACACCGCCGACGAACGGGAGGTTGTCGTCCCAAAGACGCGTCCGCCACGGGAGCAACTGGTTGTTCGCGGTGTTGATCAGCCCAACGCCGTAGCGGTCCTGGCCAGCGATCTGGCGGCCGGTGTGCACGACGAGAAGCGTGCTGTCGTCCGGAGACAGCACAAGCGCTTGCACCGTGAGCGCACCGTTCACGCCAATACCACCGGAGAGGTTGTTGTTGAACCCGGACACGAGCGCGCCCGTGTTGGCGTTGAGCGCAGCCAGTCCGGTACGGGCGATGCCGTTCACGAACGTGAACTGGCCACCGATGTACACCGTCGAGTTCGTTGCTTCGACCGACGTGACACCAGCCGACGCACGGGCGCTGAATCCGGGGATCAGCGCACCGGTGGTGGGGTTCAGCGCGGCGATCTTGCGTGCGTTCGACCCGGGGACACCGTTGACGTTGTTGAACCGGCCGACCACGAAGAGCTTCGTGCCGTCGGGCGATGCCTCGATCTCGTCGACGCTGCCGCTGTCGAATGTCGGACGGAAGTTCGGGTCGACGAGCCCGGTCGTGAGGCTGAACTTCGCCAACCAACGCTGGTTGTAGTTCGTCGTGTTGCCCGTGGCGTTGTTGCGGATCGAGGTGAACGTGCCTGCGACGAAGACGTTGTTGCCGATGTATTCGAGATCGAAGATCTCACCGGTCGTGATGCGCGGCATGTTGGTCCGCGTGATGTCGGGCGGCAGCGCCGTGTGCCCCGGAACCGGCTGGGCGGCCTTTGCGGCCTCCGGCGTCGAGTTCATGGCGAGCGAACCGGCGGCGATGCTCGCAATCCCGAGCGCCGCGACCGTGCGTCGCGAACGGGCAAAACCGAACCACTTGATCTTCACGAAAACCCCTTGTTCTCCACCCAGCGACGTGGCCCCACCAAGGCGCGCAGCGGCTCACAGACTCCGCCGCGACCCACAACAGGCCCCACGAATCCTCACTCTACGCACAGCCAGAACCTCCCGCAATGCGCCGTTTGGACCAAATGGCACGCTCGAGTGTGGGTAGAGGGATCTCGGTCACAGTAGGAGGAGTGCGCTCAACTGGCCGAAACGGCCACGAACGGCGTCGCGCGCGCCTGCCCGCGGGTCGGCTGGCCGCCTCAGGAGCGCAGTTCGAACTCCGTGGCGACGAAGTCGAGGATCTCCGGGGCCAGGTCGGTGCCTTCGACCCGGAACAGGAAGATCCGCGATTCGACGAGGATCAAGCGAGCGTCGACCACGGTGGTCGGTTGTTCGACCGCGGGATCGCCGAGTACTTCGAGCACGAAGTCGTAGGTCGGGTGCTCGGTGCCCTCGCGCATCGCGCCTTCCGTCGGCGTCGACTCGACGTCTTGGCCGACGAAGACCGCGACGGCCGGCAAGACGAACGCGGCCTCGTCGGCCGTCGGCGACGACTCCAAGTCGAGCCAACTCACACGCACCTTGCGATCGTCGCCGAGCGACGCCTGTACACCGCGAATCTCGGTCGCGCCATCGGCCAAGTCGATCGTCGATACCCGTTCTTCAGGCACCTCGGGCAACAGCACGGCAAACCCACCGTCGTCGCTGCGAAAGCGATGGCCGTCGCCGGCTAGGTAGTCCTGGACCGCGCTGCGGCCACTCCCCTCGCCGATTTCGCGCAGCGTGCCCCAACCCGCAACTGCGCTCACGACGGTCACCAAGAGCAGCACACCGATGCCGATTGCCAACTTGGCACCGTTCCAACTCCGGCGACGCATACCTGGGGCCACGACCGGCACGGATTGACGAGTCGTCGTAGGTCCGGATCGGGCCGTTGCCATGTATCAGTGTGCCACGCCATCGGCCGCAGCCGGTGTCTCGTTGAACGAGCAGACGACGAAACCCGAACCCCGACGTTCGAGTCGGCTGATCGACGCCACGTCGAGGTGCAACCGCCATGATGCGGTGTCGTCACTCCCCAACGCTGCGCAGATCGCGGCCTTGATCGGCGAGACGTGACTCACCGCGATGAGCACCTCCGCGGCCGGTTCCGACGTCTGGGTGACATCGCCGAGCCAGGCATCGACCCGCGCCCGAACCGCAACCAATGACTCGCCCCCGGGCGGTGCGAACTCGGGATCGTTACGCCATCGCGCCCAGTCGTCCGACGAGACCTCGCCAAGCGGCCGACCTTCCCACTCGCCATAATCGAGTTCGATCAGACGAGGTTCGATTGCGACATCGACCCCGAACCCGGACGCGATGGCCGCGGCGGTCTGGACGGCACGGGGCAACGGACTCGTCACGATGCGAATGCGGCGCGCCCCGATCCCGGCTGGATCGAACGCCGGCAACCTCAAGTATTGCTGCACGAGGTGCCGAGCGACGCCCTGGGCTTGCGCTCGACCGACATCCGACAGGGAGAGGTCGGTACGGCCTTGCAGCCGTCCTTGCGCGTTTGCCGCAGTCTGTCCGTGACGGACGAGCACGATCACGGAAGGTCCAGCCGACCCGACGCGAGAAACGCACGTCGGCGCTCCACGGCCTGGAGTTCGGCCCGGTTCCAGACCGTGCGCAATGCAACGAGTCCGACCACCTCGAGTGCAACTGCGACCGAGATCGGCGGCCAAATCGCCTCGTCGCCGAATGACGCGCCGAACGCAGGCCACCAGAACACGGCCCGATGCGCGAAGGCACCCGACAAGACCAACCCGAAGTACCAACCGATCGGAAGACCGATCCAACGTCGCCGGGTCAGGCGGCGACCTCGACCCGCCGTCGCGGCCATCACCGCCGTCATGGCAACGGTCGGCGCGATCAGTGAGTGCAAGACCGCTTGGTGACCGACAACGGCATCGCCGAGCGGCACGATCCCGCCGAACGCAACGAAGCGAAAGTCGAGTCCCGTGCTCTGGAACACGACCCAGACCGCCACGACAGCCCCAGCGGCATACCAGGTGATCACCGAACGGCGCCTGGGTCGGCCGCGTCGAGCGCTTGATTCGCCAGCGCGTCGGCTTCGCGGTTGTGTTCACGGCGCACGTGGACGAACTCGACCTGCTGGTAGCCCCGCACGGCATCGCGCACGGAACGAATCAGCGGATGCAGGTGCGATGCCTTGACCTTCCACTCACCCCGCAACTGATTGATCACCAGGGCCGAGTCGCCGTGCACCCGGAGCGTGTCGGCGCCGAACTGGTTCGCGCAGCGCACCGTTTCGAGCAGTGCCTGGTACTCGGCGACGTTGTTGGTTTCCTCGCCGATCGCGGTCGACACCTCCGCCAAGACCTCGCCGGTGTCGGCATCGCGCACGAGGCCCCCGATCGACGCCCGCGCACCCGGCTGACCGTTGCCGCGCGACGCACCGTCGAACCACAACGCCAGGTTGCGGTGAGGTCGCGTAGCGCCCGAGAGTTCGAATCCGAGCTGTTCGTTCACCGCGGCACGAGGATCGCACCGCAGTTGTCGCAGCTGAACACTCGACCCTCGGTGTCGTGTCGGATCTCGTCGACTTCGGTAGCCGGAATCGACAGACGACAGCCCTGGCAGGTGTCGCCGATCAACAGCGCGGCGCCCACGCCGTCGTTGACCGCCCGACGTCGGTCGTATTCGGTGAGCAGCGGCTCGGGAACCTCCGACCGCCGGCGAGCCAACTCCGAGTGCGCGACCGCAATCGCAGCATCGATTTCGTGCTCGGATGCAGCGACCGCGGACCGGAGTCGTTCGACATCGCGTCCCATTGCGGCCAACGCCCCCTCAGCGTCAGCCACTCGGGCGTCGAGCGACTCGGCGAGCTCCATCTGTTCGAGTTCACGATCTTCGATATTGCGCTGCTGCGCCCGGAGCTGGTCGAGGTCCGCTTGGAGATCTTGCAGCTCGCGGGGTGAGGTGACCTTGCCGGAATAGAGCTTGTCGTCGACGCCCTGGGCCTTCGCGGCAACCGTCGTCGCCTCGTCATCGAGCGCCTTGACCGCGCGTGCGAGGGCGTCGCGCTCGGCGCGGCGAGCGGTCAGCGCATCGTGGGCGGCTTTGCCGGTCCGCAGAACCTGGTCGAGCTCGGCCCGTTCCGGCAGTGCGGCACGGCGATGCGCCAACTGCGCGAGCTCGAGGTCGACGTCTTGCACCGCATGCAGTCGATCGAGCGGCGAGCCAGCGCCGGCGGACGGTGTATCGGTCATGGTCCCGGCACCGTAGTGCTGGTCGTGGTCGTGGGTGGGCTGGTCGTGGGTGGGCTGGTCGTCGGCGGGTTCGTCGACGGTGGCGCGCTCGTCGTCGTGCGAGGCGGACGAGTCGTCGTGGTCGGCGCCTCGGTGGTTGTCGTCGGCACGATCGGTACGATGCGAGCCAGACGCCCACGTTCGCTGACGTATTGCGATGTCGGGAACTGCTCTGGGTCAGGCTCGGGGAATCCGATCACAGGTTCACCGGCCAGGGCCGGCTCCATGAAACTGCCCCAGATACGAGCCGGCGCCCGACCACCGAAGGCTTCGTCGCCGAGATACCCCGACAGCGAGCACTCCGGGTCGTCGTTGTCACCACATTCGGGCTGGCCCACCCACACCGCCGCGGACAGCTGCGCGGTATAGCCGACAAACCAAGCGTCGACGTTGCTGTTGGTCGTACCCGTCTTTCCCGCAGCAGGGCGAGGGAAGTCGCCGAGCGTGCTGGCAGCGGTGCCGTCGCGCACTGGCCCTTCCAACATCTGCGTCAGCGTTCGGGCGATCTGCGGTCGCAGCGCCGCCGTGCCCGTCCGACCGGCTCGATACACGACCTCGCCGTCGGGACCGAGAATCTCCTCGACGAAGGCGGCATCGTGGCGGACACCATCGGCTGCGATCGTCGAATACGCCGACGCCATCTCGAGGGGCGTGACCCCTGATGTGCCGAGGGCCAACGACGTCACCGGAACCAAGTTGGAGCGTTCGACGCCCATCTCGCGTGCCGTAGCGATGACTTGGGCTGGGCCGTCGGCCCCGTGTCCGAGCGAGATGATGAGGCGCACGAACGCGCAGTTGATCGAATCGGTCATCGCCGTGCGCAACGACATGACTCCCCCGCCGCGCGCCGACACCACATACGGATCCGGTGGTGTCGTGGCCAATGGGGACGGGAACGAACACCGAGACTCCCCCAGGATCGTGTCGTTGGGTGAGTATCCGGTTTTCAGCGCCGCCGCGAGCACGAACGTCTTGAAGCTGGAACCAGGTTGTCGGGCACCCTGCGTGGCGAGGTTGTACTCGGTCTGCGCGAAGTCGACCCCACCCACCATCGCCCGGACCCCACCCGTCGTGTTGTCCACCGCGACCAGGGCAGCCGTCACAGGTGTTCCGGTTGGCAGCCCGCGCCGTACGGCCAACTCGCCGTGGGCCTGCATCTCCGGATCGAGTGTCGTTCGGATTCGTAGTCCGCCGCCGAACAAGCGGCTTCGTCGCGCCGTCGGGTCAGGACCGAGTGCCGCGCTCGCCGGGTTCTCGTCGTCGACGAGATGATCGATCATGGCCGACACGAAGTAGCTGTCCGGCTTGTACTTCGCGTTGCGGTGCAACGTGGTGGGAAGTGGCAGGGTTCGAGCCCTCGCAGCCTCGGAACGACCCAGCCGATCGGTTTCGACCATTGCGTCGAGCACCTGCGAGCGACGGGCCAGCGCCCGCTCAGGATTCGTGATCGGGTTGAGGTTCTCCGGTGAGCGAATGAGCCCGGCGAGCAACGCGCCATCCGCCACCGACAGGTTGCGCAGCGGCCGGTTGAAGTAACGCTCGGCAGCCGCTTTGATGCCGTAGGCACCCGACCCGTAATAGACCTCGTTCAGATACCGCTCGAGGATCTCGTCCTTCGAGTACTGGTTCTCGATCTGCGCTGCGACGATCGCCTCGATGGTCTTTTGCTTCGCCGTGCGCGCGGCGTTCGGATACAACGCCACCTTGACCAACTGTTGGGTGATCGTCGACCCGCCCTGGAGACCGCTCTGCCCTTCGATGTCGCGCACCAGCGCTCGAGCCGTTCCCCGGACATCGACTCCTTCGTGTTCGTAGAAGTCGCGGTCTTCGATCGAGATCACCGCGTCGATCACGTGTTGGGGGATCTGTCGCAATCTCGCCGGCGAGCGGTCTTGGTCGCGGTAGAGCTGGGTCATGACCGTGCCGTCGTTCCACTGCACGATGCTGCGCTGTTCCTGGACTGGAAAGTCCAGGTCGAGCTGTTCGTAGTCGGTCGTGCCCACCGCGAGATCGAGGGTTGCCGGGATCAGGAACGCGAAACCCACGCCGAGGGCAGTGGATCCGAATACCACCACCGTCACGAATCCGATGATCCAGCCGACGGTCTTCTTCACGGTCGTTGGAGCCTAGGTGGCGCCAGCCACGGTTCGAGCGCGCACCACGTCGGGGTCGACATCGGCGACGACCTCGCCGTGCGCGTCGGTGTCGACGTACTCGAAGCCCTCGGGCACGACTGCATCGTCGGCGGCGAAAGCAACGGCGATCTTGTTCGCGGCATTCGGCACGACGTCGAGCACGATTTCGAGCACCTCGTTGGATCGCGTTCCGAGCCGTTGCCACGCGGCCACCACCAGGTCGATCGACTCGTCGACGGATTCGAAGCCGGTCATGTCGACGTCACGATGCGGCGTACCTCGGCGATGGCATCGTCGAGCGCTTCCACCGAGACCTCGATTGGTTCGGACTCGTTGCAGAACACGAAGACCACCTCGACGACCCGTTCGCCCGTGGCCCGAGCGACCGCCAAAGCGTAGGTCGCGCCCTGGAGTCGATAGTGCGCCACCTTCGCACGCAACTGCTCCGGATCGTCGATGTGATCGGTCTTGTAGTCGACAACCACCAGACCGTCGGGACGCCGATGGATCAGATCGACGTATCCCTCCACCACCCGACCGTCGATTGCTGTCGCGACGTAACTCTCGCGCCAGTACTCGCCTGACGCGACCGCAGCTCGCACCGTCGATGCTCGTCGAGCGCTCGAGACCAACGCACGTACCCGGGACTCGGAACCGATGATTCCTTCCGCGGCGCACTGCGCGGCGACCGCGGCGTCGGTGCCATCGCCGGTCGCGAGGTCGAGCGTCTGCAAGACCGCGTGAACGGCTCGGCCCACTGCCGTGCCGTAACGACCGCGTTGCCACGGCGGAAGTTCGAGGTCGCGTGCGTCCTTCTCGAGGCCGGGGTCGGCGGCAACGCGGATGGTCGCCGGTTCACTGTCGCTGTCGCTCCCGCTGTCGCGGTCCGCAACCAGATCGGCGTGCACCGCGTCGTCGACCGCGTCGGGTACCAGGTCGTGCGCACCGTCGTCGCGCGCGCCAGCCTTCGCGACTGCCGTCGCCGACCACAAGCGGGGCACGCGCGCGGCGCCGAGGAGGGCCGTGTGCTCGAGTTGCCAGGTCTGCACGTCGGCCGGCAGCGCCGGTGCTGCCGGTTCGACGGGCGCGGCAACGATCGGGGCAACGATCGGGGCAACGATCGGGGCGGCACCTGGACCGGAGCGCGAACCCTCGCCCGGGCCATCGACCCCAGCCCGACCGATCTCCGGCAGTTGCGCGTCGGCAGCCTCGGCGGCTGCTCGGACGAGGTTTGCGTAGGTGGCGCGGCTGCGGTCGGCGGATTCGGACTTGACCGTTCGGTGCAACGACACGATGAGGTGGTCACGAGCGCGAGTTGCAGCGACGTACAGCAACCGCAGCCGCTCCTCGAAATCCATCTGCTCGTCGATCGGTGCGTACCGCTCGAACTCGTCGCTCACGAGATCTTTGGTGAACCGCACACCGAATCGTTCGGAATCGTCGGGGAAGATCAGTCGCACTCCGGAGTTGCGACCGCCCGGAACGGTGGTGAGCCCCGACAAGATCGTGATCGGGAACTCGAGACCCTTCGCACCGTGAATCGTGAGGATGCGCACGGCGTCGTCGTCGGTCTCGGGCAACACCGACTCGACGACACGAGCGCCTTCGGCGCTCTGCATCTCGACCCAGCGCAAGAAGTCGCGCAGCGTTCCCCCACCCGCGTCGGCAAACGCACGAGCTTGATCGATGACGAACCGCACACGACGCCACAGTTCGCGCGGTCGTGGCCCGGCGAAACCCTGCTCGAGCACCCGACGATCGCGGACCAGCCGCTCGAGAAGTTCGCTCGGAGCCAGCCACCATCGCAGTTCGTGCAGTTCGCGGAGATGGTCGAGCGCCTCGATCACCGGATGATCCGAACCGACGCCCTCCGGTCGAGCCGCCAGCACCGACCACCTGCCGGCGTGGGTGACCCGATAGTCGAACAGGTCGTCGTCGCCGCAGCCGTACAGCGAGGTTCGAAGCGTGCTCACCAGCGCTAGCTCGTCGGTTGGGTCGTCGATCGCCCGCAGCGCCATGACGAGTTCGCGGACCTCGCGAGTCGTGTACACCAGCGACGACGTCTCGGCTCGGTACGGGATCCCCGCGGCCTCGAGTTGTTCCTCGAGGAATGGCAACGATGTGCGCGCCGGCAACAGAATCGCGATATCGCCGAGTCGGGCCGGCTCCCAGTCGCCGTCGTCGCGTCCGCCGCGCCACACGCTCCAGCCGTCGGCCAGCGCCGCGGTGATCGCAGCGACGACGTCTTCGGCTTCGCGGATCCGCAGGTCCTCGGCCCGCAACGCCGCTTCGTGCGCGGCTGCACCGAGCACCGCGATCGATGGTCCGACCGGCGCCGCTGGACGGGTCGCGCTGAGCGCGCGGTACTCGGGTTGCGCACCTTCGCTGAACACGATGAGTTCACCGAACACCGCGTTGATCCAGTCGATCACCGGCTGGGTTGTTCGGAAGTTCCGAGACAGCTCGACGGCTCGAGCCCCCAACGAACGCCGAGCATCGAGGAACATCTTGATGTCCGCGCGGCGGAACCGGTAGATCGACTGTTTCGGGTCTCCGACAACGAAGAGCCGCCCGGGTTCGGGTACCACGGCCGACCACGGCTGGGATCCGGCCGAAGGTTGGTCGCTCGTGAGCAAGACGGCGATTTCGATCTGGATCGGATCGGTGTCTTGGAACTCGTCGAGCAGCACGCGGCGATACCGGCGCCCCAACGACGCTCGCACCTCAGCGCCGTACTCGGGATGGCGCAGCAGCGACCGTGCGAGCACCAGGAGGTCGTGGAACTCGAGTTCGCCGGCCATCGTTCGGGCGGCGGCGGATTCGAGGCAACGCTGCCCGATCGCGAACGCGATCGTCTCGAGCACGGGTTCGCGAACCGCCGCAATCAGTGCCTCGCGTTGCGCTGCGCACGCATCGACCTGATCGCGGACGTCGTTGACGTCGGGCCAATGCTCCTTGCGGCCTTTGCGATTGCCGGCGATCTTGTGGCCGTCGACGAGCAACGAGATCCGATCCATCGTGTCGACCGCGGCCTCGATCGCGTCGGCGTACTGCTGCAGGGACTCGATGTGCAGCGCCAGGAGATCGTCGTCGGACTTGCATTCGGCGATTCGAGCCGAACACGCCCGCAGGCTCGCGACTAGCGACGACACGTCGAGCGGCGGCGGCGCGCCAGGAGCGGTGCACATCCGTTCGGACACGAGGTCCCAGTTGTCGTCAGCGATGTGGGCCAGTTCCCGGAGATGTCGGGGCTGCACACCGAGGCCGAGCGCGAGACCGACGACCTCGTCGAGGACTGGATCCGACATCAGCCAGTCGAACGTGTGCTCCCAGCGGTCGTCGAACGCCAACGCCGACCCGACCTCATCGAGGATCGTCAACCTCGGCGGAAGGCCGACTTCGACCGGATGCTCGATCAACAGCCGTTGCGCGAAACCGTGCAGCGTTCCGATGGCAGCCTCGTCGAGGTCGTCGAGCGCGGCGCGCGCCTTCGGCGCCGACTCGTCGTTGGCCCGGGCTCGTCGATCGAGGGCGCCGCGGATTCGATCGCGCAGTTCGGCGGCTGCCTTCTCGGTGAACGTGATCGCGGCGATCGCCGACATAGGAATGTCGGCCTCGGTCACGAGCGCGATCACGCGCTCCACGAGCGAACTCGTTTTGCCTGAACCGGCACCGGCTTCGACGAACAGCGTCGCATCGAGGTCGCTCCGGATCGCGTCGCGCGCGATTGCGTCGGCGTCGAACAGTGCCGGGGTCGCTGCGTCGACCGAACCCGTCAGGGGCACGTCGTTCATGTGCTGCCCTCGTCGCTCGTGCGCGGCGCGGTTGCCTCGGGCTCGTGTTCGGCAACACCGAAGAACTGGTGCAGCGGTTCGAGCGCAGGGTCGTCGAGTTTGCGTTCCCACTGCTGCGCCGCGTCCGCGCCAGCGCGCCCGTCGGGATCGGTGAGACTCGTGCGGATACGCGTCCACGAATCGGGACGGGCGGCGGGGTTCGGGAACAGTCCCGACTCCGCCAGTGCGACGATCTGGGTCAACACGGTGTCGATGCGGGCCTCGACCGACGGCACGAGCGGCACTGGTACGTCGCGGTACTGACCGTCGCGAGTGATGAAGCGATATGCCGCCGTGACGGGCGCCGTCGGCGCACCGAAGACGGCTCGGACTGCGTGTGCATAGATCGGGAGCTGCAGCTTGGTCCCGCCAGCGTCCGGGTCGTCTTCGCTCAATCCGGCAAAGTTCTTGTTCGATCCCGTCTTGTAGTCGAGGACCCAGAAGCCGTCCGCGCCGGTGCGGTCGACTCGATCGGCGCTCCCCGACAGATACAACACCCGACCGTTCGTCAATCGCAGCGACACCGGCCCGTTCGGCCCGCCACGCCCGAACCGAAACTCGGCCGCAATCGGCTGGCAGTCGTGGTCGCGACGGTGGACATCGTCGTCGTCGAGGAACCGATCGAGGTCGACGGCGAGACGGCGACGATCCTGCTCCCAGAACCGAGCGCGTCCGGTGAGACCCAGTTGCTCGAAACGCGCCGAGACCTCCGCCGCGATCTCGTGCAGTCGAGCGCGATCATCTGGCGACCACGGCTCGGTGGCGGGCTTGTTCGGCGTTCGTTCGAGCACGTCGGTCACGAACCGTTCGAGTACCTCGTGATAGAGGTTGCCCTTGTCCATCGGACGCATGCGGTCGAGCGCTTCTGGGCGCTCGTGCTCGACGACTCCGAGAACAACCGCGAAGAAGAACCCCATGGGGTTGATTGCGTATTGCTCGATACGGGTCGCCGACGCAGGATGCGCCTCGGTCGCAAGCGCAGGGATCGCATGGCCCGTCAGGTTGCCATCGAATCGGGTGAACCGACTGCTGTTGCGCGCATCCAGGAGATCGACCGCTCGACCGAGCGCGCGATCGGCAGCGACAATCGGATGCTGGGCGATCGCGCCGCCCGGGCCCGGCCGCACCGATAGCCAACGCAGACGAAACTCCTGTTCGTTCGCAGGAAATGCGCATCGGCGCACTGCAGCCGCGAACGACGGCACGAGTTCGAAACCGTCGAGTTGGAGACGGGTGAGTTCGTCGTTGTCCGGGCGCACTCCGACGCTCGCTTCGACCGCGTCGAGCGCGTACCGAGAGAGCGGTCGTTCGGCATTGCGGCGCAAATCGCCGCGCGGTTGACTCAACCATCGCGAGCCCTGGCCCATCGCCAAGACGTGCAAGAGCTTGCGGTGCTCGGCCCGCGCGCGGCGACGCCGATCGGGCAAGACGTCGGTGCCGATCGCGGCCCGATCGGAGTCGGGTAACAGACTGTCGTCCTGATGGCGGCTGGGGAACGTTCCCTCGGCGAGTCCGGCAACGAACACGGCGTCGGTCTCGACCCCGACGACGAGGTCGAGGGTGCCGACGAGTACGCCCTCTCCGATACGTCCGACCCGCCCGAGATCGACGTCGAGTTCGGCGGCCAATGCACGGCGGAACGTCGCGAATGCCGGACGGGGTTCGATCGGATCGAGGTGGGCCAGCCGATCGAGGATCGCCTGCACTCGCTCGTAGGCCAATGCTTGTTCGGTCGGCCAGTCAGCGCGACCGGTGTCGCTCGGGAGGATCCGACGCAGGAAGTCGTTGGCCACGTGCGCCAGCCGCGCCCAACTCGTTGCGCGCTCCGCTCGGTCGATCGTCGCCGCCAACATCTCGACGAACGCCAGCATCTCGCTGCAAGTCTCGACGGCCCAGGGCTGATGGTCGCGGCTACGACGGGCGTGCTCGGTCAGCCGAGTACGCCACTGCTCGAGGCCGCCGATCACGCCCGCGCGACGAGATTCGCGTTCCCACGCGCCGACCCGAGCCGGTCTGCCGTCGAGACGGACAGGTGCGGCGGCAGCCAACGCCAACACGTCGGCGCGGCGAAAACCCCGGTCGGCGAGCGCAAGCGCGCGGGTGAGCGTTCGCCCCGCGACAGTGTCGGCGAGTTTGGTCACGGTCAACCCGTTGTGTGGAACCGCGGCCGCAGCGAGATGTTCGTGCATCAGCCGCGCGTACGGTTCACGCGCCGGGATCACCACGGCCATTCGTTCGAACGGAACGCCCGATCGCGCCGTGGTCACCACCGACCGAACGATCCCGCGGCACTCGTCGTCGGCGTCCGAGTACGACACGATGTGTTCGACCTTGCGGTCGGCGACGACCCCGAGGGAGATCGCGTTCGGGTCGCCGCCGAGCGCGGCGACCAACTCGACGTTCGCCACGTCGAGGGTCGCGTCGCCAACTGACGAGGTGATCACGACAAGCCGATCGCAATCGGCGATCGCCCGCAACATTCGGATCGCAGGGCGGGCGATGCGATCGGGATCGAACACGATCACGAGCCCGAAATCCGATGGCAAACCGCCGGCCGTGATTCGCGATGTCGCTGCGTCGACCAGGTCGCGTTCGGTGTGAAAGCTCGGTTCGATCACCGCACGAACGGAGCGGAACAACGTGACGACGTCACGGGGCCGACCGCCGCGAGCGGCGAGCCGATCGAGTTCGTCGTCGTCGAGCACGTCGAGGTCGCGCACCGCACGCACCAACGCAGCCTCAGTGGCCGGGTGTTCGGCGACGGCCGCGAACCGTGTGGTGGTGCTCGCCAACGCTCGCCGCGCCGCTGCTGCAACGGTTGCGGTCGAGACCGGACGGCGTCCCTGGTTCGCCAAGTCGGCGCCGGCGAGCAGTTCGGCGAGGCGGTAGGGCGTGACGAAGGATGCCGCGACGATGCCGTTGCCGTGGCGCGCGAGGTGCCGGCGGGCGGCGACCCCGATCGAGTTCGCCCCGACGACCACCGTCACCGGCGCGAGTGGGTCAGTCGCCTTGTGTTCGGCGACGGTGGCGGCCAGGCGTCGAAAGCTGTCGAGTCCGACGTCTGCGCTCACCACCTTCACCGCCATGCGGCGATGGTACGTGGGGGCTGGGACACCACGCGCTGGCGATCAGCAGGCCCACCGCGATCAAGAAGAACCCCGTCCGAAGCCGAGCCGCCAACAGTGCCGTGAGTCGATCGTCGTAGAGCCCCTCGGACCACCGCCTCCCCCACGGGTTGACGAAGACGTAGACGAACAGCGCGACGACGGCGGCGCGGACCCAGCCGCCGAATCCACCGAGTGGGCGGAGTGCAATACCCCGAGCACACGGACGGGTGAGCACCGCCAGCGCCGGAATCGCCGTGACGAGATCCCAGCTGCCGTGGAAGAACACAACCGAAGGGATGCAGAACGCCAAGGCCAACGCAGCGTCGTCGCCGGCGTCGTGGCGGTGCAGCCGGCGGATGGCAACGAACGCGAGGACGAGCACAACGGCCGCAACCGTGATCTCGAACAACACGCCCGGGCGAGCGTCGAGGAGGCGCGCCGCGGCGCTGGCCAAATCGACACGTTTCGGACTGCCGATCGGAGCAGTCACATCGAGGTTGTCCGTGAAACTCGACACCACCGACCGCAACCCGTTCGCCGCGGTCAATCGCAGCAACATGGCCAGCGAGATCGCGCCGGCGATCGCCGCGCCGATGACCACCGACCGAGACCGTCCCCGCGCCAATGCCATGACGACCAACGGAACACCGAAGGTGGGTTTCGACAACGCCAGCACGATGCCGAGCACCACGGCAATCGGCGTGGACGCGGTCAACGTGAGCACACCGGCGATCGCAAGCGGGACGCCCGACTGACCAGCGACGAGCGACAACGACCCTGGATGGGTCCACAACAAGGCTCCGAACACCACCGCCGACGATTCGAGCGTGATCCGACGGTGCCCGACCCGCAAGAGCATTGCGGCGAGGAGACCGGCGAGCCCCATCGACATCCAGTAATAGGCCTCGCGCGATCCCTCCAACGGGCCCGCAGCGAACGGGAGGTGAAGCGCGATGTGAACCGGCGAGTACACCGGAAAGGTCTGTCCGATCCGCTCGTCGTAGGCGGTGAAGGCGTCGGGATCCCACGGATTGACGCCATCGATCCAGGCGCGCGCCGGGAAGATCCCTGCGTCACGAACATCGGCCAGCGCGACGTCACCCCGACCTGGTCCCGGGTCGCGAGCCATCGTGGCGGAGGAGTGGTGGATGAGCGAGAACGCAGCGAATCCGATTGCGAGCACGATTCGCAGGAGTCGCGGCACCCGATCGACGGTTCGCTCGAGCCAATCCTCGGTCGCCACAGACACGAGGGCTGATCGTAACGGCGTACGCTCCCACCCCGAACCGAGGACGACAACGACGATCATGGCAGCTGCGACATTCCGAGACCCGCTCGGCCTCGTCGGGCGCCTCCTCCGCGACCCGAATCCCACGGCACGTCGGGCGTTGCTACGAGCAGGTGCCGCAGTTGCCGCACGTCCATACGATCGCTGGTTGCGTCGCGAGGAGCGCGACCTCATCGAGGCGGTGACCCCTTGCGACGATCACCGCATGCTGTTGATCGTCGGTGCACCACGCTCGGGTACCACTCTCGTCGCGCAGACGCTCGTGCACCATCTCGACGTCTCGTTCCCCTCCAACTTGGGTGCGATTTTTCCGTCGGCTCCGATCGCCGCACAACGACGGTGGCCCCCGCCTCTTCGAAGCAGCGCCGCGGAACCCGATCGCATTGCACGCGAGCGGCGGAACTTCTACGGCCAGACCCCAGGGCTGCACGACCACAACGACGCGTTCCACATCTGGGACCGCTGGCTCGGCCCGAACCGCTACCACGCCACCACGACGATGGCGCCCGGCGCCGTCGACGACATGCAGCGATTCTTCTCGGCGTGGCACTCGACGTTCGGCCGACCTTTCGTCAACAAGAACAATCGCAACACCACCGCGCTCGCCCCATTGCTCGACGCACTTCCGGGCGCGCTGGGTCTGATCGTCACCCGCGACCCCGACGCGGTCGCCCGTTCCCTGCGAATCGCACGCCAGGTCGCGCAAGGCAACGCGCGTCGCGCGTGGGGACTGCTCGCGCGTGAGGCGTCGAGCGACGACGACATCGATCTCGCCATCGCCGAACAGCTCGCGGCGATCGACGCAAGCCTCGACCAGGTCCGGACCAAAGTGTCGCCGGAACGACTCGTGACCATCGACTTCGACGTGTTCCGGCGCGACCCGGCAGCGCTCACCGACCTGATCGCCGACCGATTGGGGATCGGACGTTGCCCGTCCCCGATTGCATCGTTCGACTGAACGTCGCCAGCGACACCGCGACGCACACCATCATCCGCCCCGCGCCCCGGCCGCCGCTTCCCGCAAGGCGCGGTAGAGCAACTGCTGGTCGCCAAGGCGACGACGAAGCTCGCGTTCGAGCCCGCCGATCGGCACGAGGTTCTGCGGAGCCCGGGTGTCCTTGTGCGGTTCGGACGCGAACCGCCCGAGGCGAGCCGCGGTGTCGGTTGCAACTGCGACGGCGGCTTCAGGCGTGAGGTCGGCGCTGCACTCGCAGCGAACGATGCCCGCCCAGTGCGCGGTATCGACGGTCGGCAGCCGCAAATACCAGGCATGACGACTCCAGTCGCTGCCAATGGTGAACACCGGCGTGCGTTCGCCGGGGGCGAGGCGAGCAACGAGGCGGTGGAGATCGTCTGGGAGGTAACGAACCGCGTGGCTCTTGATGAAGCCAACGGTGCGCGGGAGGTGTTGGCGGCCCCGCAACGGACCGTCGATCACGATGAGATCGACGTCGTTGTTGCTGGCCGCAGCCTCGGCGATCGCAACTTCGACGCGGGTCATCCGTTCATGGACTGCGAGCATCAGCTGCTCGGGATCGCTCCCGGCCGCCATGCGCGCCGGATAGGCCCCGAGCCGGGTCGTGACGTCGGACGCGCCCGGCGCCGCGGAGAACATGCCACGTTCGACGCGCGCTTCGACCACTTCGGCGCGGCGCTCGCATCGCACCGCGCCCGCAGCGAACGTCGCGCACAGCCCCGGGTGCGTCTCCCCGTCCGCGTCGTCGATCCAGATGTGCGCGTCGATACGGCGAACGCCATCGACGAACAACACAGCACCGTCAGCGCGCGAGGGCGGCGGCGCGATCGGCGACCACGCGTGCTCGGCCCGTTCGAGGTCGACGACAACTGCGGCGGTTGAGGGTTCGACGCCGAGCCGATCGGCGCTCGAGCCGTAGTCGACGTCCCACGGGTCGATACTGAAACGCACCTCAGGCCTCCACGCGCGTGACAGTGGACGTGCGTGCGGTCTGGACGACCTCGAATCGGACGGGGACGCGCTCGGCAAGTTCGCGAACATGGGTCACGACTCCGACCATGCGACCCCGGCTCCCCAAGGATTCGAGCGTCGTCGCAACCACATCGAGACTGTCGGGATCGAGGGTCCCGAAGCCCTCGTCGAGGAAGATCGCGTCGAGTTTGGCCACGCCCCCGGCCGCCATTGCGCCAACTTCGTCGGCGAGGGCCAACGAGAGGGCGAGCGACGCCTGGAAGGTCTCGCCGCCCGAGAGCGTCCGGGCGGGTCGACGTTCATCCGCGTTGCGATGATCGACGACCTCGAAGTCGTTGCGATCGTCGACCGCCAAGCCGTAGTGGCCCCCCGACAGGTCTTCGAGCGTTGCTGATGCGCCGACGACGAGCCGCTGCAAGGCTTCGTTGACCAACCACTTCTCGAACCCGTTCGACTTCAAGAGCCGTGCCAACTCGGCCGCGACCTCGTGGTCGTCACGCGACTGCGCGATTCGGGCCTGGAGCGACTCGATCTCGGCGAGTCCGGCTTCGATGCGTTCGGCTGCCTCGGCGGCGCGCTGCTCGCGTGCCGCCGCGATCTCGCGTAGCTGGTCGATGTCGGGCTCCGGATCGGCGAGTTCGAAGCCGGATTGGATCGCGTGCTGCACCAGCGAGGCACGTGCCGAGCGCGCGGCGTCGATCGCCGCAGCTTCGGCGACCTGTGCTGTCTCGGCGTCGTGGCGCCGCGCCGGGGTTTGGGCAGCGGCCCACGTGGCCAGGCCCTGCCAGGCACCAACGAGATCGTCACCGATCGGCGGCGGGGCGAGTCCGACTGCGACGAGCGCGTCGCGCTGGCTCCCGCACACGTCGCGAGCGCCGGCGAGGTCACGATCGATGCTGGCGATGTACGCGACAGCTTCGTTGCGCTGCTGCGTGTGTTCGCGCACCGCCCGACGTCGTTGCTCGAGTTCGCTGCGCTGCGCGGCAATGTGGGCGAGCGACGCCCGCAGCGACTCGGGCGGATCGACACCCTCGAGCTCGCGCATCACCGCGTCGCGTTGTTCGATCGTGGCCGCATGACGGCCCCGCTCCGAATGCACCAGCGCGTCGGCATCGGAGCGACGCGCGCGTGCGGTGGTTTCGGCCGCGCGCGCCTGGTCGAGCAGTTCTCGGACTCGCTGCAGCGCGCCCGGTTCGACCTGCGGCAACGAAGACACCACCTGGCGACACACCGGACAGGGCGCTCCGACCTCCAACGTCGCCGCCAGCTCGAGCGCTCCGGCGTGGGCCGCCGTGTGATCGTGGGCGCGTTGGGCTTCGATCGCCGCCGCGACCGCTCGATCGCAGGTCGCTGCGGCCGCGGCCTGGTCGGACTCGGCGGTGGCCAGCTGTGTGGCGAGCACGCCGAGTTCGGCGTCGAGGGTCTCCCGGCGTTCGTGCAGCTCCAGATGTCGTTGCAGGCGGGCGCCGTCGGGCGCGGCGGCGAGGACGGGTTCGAGGCGATCGATCTCGGCGGCCTCAGTTGCGAGGTCGCGATCGATGATTGAGATGCGAGCGAGACCGGCAGTTCGTTGCGAACCGAGTTGATCGATTTCGGGCGGGACTCGGACCGCCTCCAGGCGGGTGACCGACTCGCGGATCTGCGCGGCATGCTCGACGGCGGTAACGACCGCGCGATCGAGTTGCGCGATGTGCGGCACGTGTTCCCGTAGGTGATCGCGAAACGCTCGGGTCACGTCCAACGCGGCGCGGGCTTCGTCGAGCCGTTCAGCCGTGCACTGCGCGAAGTCACCGAGACGTTGTTGGGTGAGATCGTGGGCCTGTTTGTGTTCGCGCGCCAGCTCACTCGCCCGAGACTGCATCAGCGTGTAGACGCCGAGATCGAGCAATCGAACGAGCAGGTCTTGGCGATCGCCAGGGGTGTCGTGGAGAAATCGCGCGAACTCACCTTGCGGCAGGAGGACACAACGCGTGAACTGCGCGAAGTTGAGCCCGATCAGATCGGCAATCGCCGATCCCATGGCCTTGACGTCACCCGCCAGCACCTCGCTCCCCCGCTCGAGCCGCGCCTCTTTGGTCGTCGCTCCGGTCTTGGTTCGCCGTGCGACGCGCGTCGCGATGTGTTCGATCCCGTCGATCTCGAAGGTGAGGCTCACCTTCGCTTCGGCGGCGCCTTGGGTGATCGCCGGCGCAACGGCGCGCTCGTCGTTGTATCGCGGGACGATGCCGTAGAGCGCAAAGCAGATCGCGTCGAGGACGCTCGACTTGCCCGCTCCCGTCGGGCCGACCAACGCGAAGTAGTCGGCGGTACGGAAGTCGACGTCGATTGCTTCGCGAAACGCTGTGAATCCCTCGGCGTAGAGCCGCACCGGGCGCATCAGCGTTCGACCTCGTCGAGCAGGCGGGCGAACAGCGCACCGAGACGACGGTCGTCGATCTGTTGTTCGCCGAGGAACTCTGCGAACAACTCGTGCGGTGAGCGCCCGGCTCGCTGTTCGCGGCTGGGACCGGCTGCGGGGGTCGGAACGGACGCTTCGAGCCGGACCTCGACGACGTGCTCGCCCAACAGTTCACGCGCTCGGTCGGCAAGTCCGGCCCGGGGCGGGTCGGTGACGACGACGCGGAGGTACTCGTCGGCCACGCCCACCGACGCGAGTTCGTCGAGGGTTCCCCGGATCGTTCGGAGCCGTCGGGCGCCCGCCACCTCGACGTGGTCAACGACGGAGGGATGCCCCGGCGCAGCCGTCACCACGAGAGCGTGGTTCGGTTCGTCGCGCTCACCGAAGTCGACCTGAATCGGCGAGCCGCTGTACCAGGCAGGCGCGGGGCCATTCACCGACTGGGTACGGTGCAAATGTCCGAGCGCCACGTAGTTCGCGTGCGCCGGGAACGCTTGGGCCCCGACCCAATAGTCGAGGTAGGTCTGCGCGGATCGCTCGCCACCGCCAAGGTGCGCACCGGTCACCATGCAGTGGGAGACCACGAGGTTGACCGCGTCGTCGGCAAACCCTTCGGTGAGCGACTGCAGGAGCTGTCGGATTCGTTCGTCGTAGGTCGCAGCCAGCGCCGCAGCGTCGAGACCGAGGAGTTGCTGCGCTCGAAGCACCGAACGCTGCGAACAGAACGGCAGCCGAGCGATCCGCACTCCGGTGCCGTCACTCGTCGTGAACTCGAGCAGACCGCCATCGCTGGGTCGGAGCGGCGTTCCCATGATGTCGACATCGATCGCGGCGAACACCGGTCGCACGGCATCGAACCTTGCTGCGTTGTCGTGGTTGCCTGCGATCACGAAGACGCGGGCGCCCGTATCGCGAAGGTCGAGCAACGTACGCAACACCAGCGCTTCGGCATCCGGTCCGGGCGACGCGGTTTCGTAGATGTCACCAGCAATGATGACGGCATCGACCCGCTCGGTGTCGGCGATCCGCACGATGTCGCCGAGCACGCGCGTGTGCTCATCGATCCGGGACAGCCCCTTGATCGTCTTGCCGACATGCCAGTCGGCCGTATGCAGCAGCTTCATCAGCGTCGGGCCTCAGGCAATCCCGTCGAAGGGATCGTCGGGGAGGGCATCGCGGACCGCATCGGGAAGAGCGGCCGCGAAGCCGCCACGCTCCGACGGTCGGGTCGCCCACGCGGGGAACGGAAACTCGACGACCAAGGGCACCGGGATTTCGGGTTGCGACACGAACATCGTTCCCGGCTTGGCGATCGTCGCGCGCTGACGATGCGTCGATGACAAGAACCCGTATTCGGCCCGCTGCGCTTCGGCCGGATCGAGACGACCGGCGACCCGAATCGACGAGTTGGCGATGATGCGTCGCTCGACCTCACTGGCGGTCTGCTGCGCGCCGATGAGGATCACGCCGAGCGAACGTCCGCGTTCGGCGACGTCGAGCAGGATTTCCTTGATCGGCGAGTCACCCGTCGAGGGCGCGTACTTGTTGAGCTCGTCGAGGACGAGAAACAGCAGGGGCCGCGAGGCGCCGGAGGCTTCCTTCTGTTCGAACACCTGCCGGATCGTCGTGCCCACGACGAAGCGTTTCGCTCGATCGTGCAAGTTGTGGAGATCGACGACCGTGACTTTCGCGTCGGAGAGGCGCACCTGGTGATCGGGACGAATCTTGATATCGGCGCGGATCAAGTGGCCCAGCATGCGTTGCGATGAGCGCAAGCGACGGATGAATGCGTGCACGCTGCCGGTGCTCGTCGCCGGACCCGCCCACTCGTAGCGCGTCGCCTCGTCTTCAACCCGAGCGCAAATCAGTTCGCAGAGATCTGCGAACGTCGTGATCGTGACATCGTCGATCCGCCAGGCACCGTCGTCGCCAACCCGCTCGCCTTCGCGCTTCAAGCGTGCGGAGACATTGTGGATCACCATCGTGAACTGCTGGCGTTCGTCTTCGGCATCGGCGAACAAGAACGCGAGCAGTTCCTCCTCGACGAACTCTGCAATCGTCCAGTAGTACGTGTGCGTGTTGAGGGTGCGCGTCGCAATGTCGGGCGCGGCGTTCGGGTCACCCTTTCGAGGCGAGCCGTACACCGCCACCGAATCGAACGGCGCGGCTGGCAACCCCAGTTGGCGATAGCGCTCGACGTCGACGGGCTTCAGCCGAGCGTTGAGGTGATCGAGGAACAACAGATCCTCGCCCTTGACGTTGAAGATCAGCGCCTTCGAGTTGGCCGCCTCTCGCCCCAACACACCGCAGTTGAACATCGAGTACAGCAGGAACGTCGCGTAGGTCGTCTTCGTGGCCACGCCCGAGATGCCCGAGATGTTGACGTGCGCGCCGCGCGTCCCGTCGACGAAGTCGAAGTTCGCGTAGAGCGGTTCGCCCCGATGATCGAGTCCGATGGGGAGCCGTTGTTCCATCTGGTCGAAGAACAACGCGTGTTCGTGCTCTGCACCAACAGCTCGGCGCACCGCCGCGCCCGGCAGCGGCGGGACGTAGATCTCGGGCTCCACTCGGGTGGTCAAGACCTCGGCGACCTCCGAGGTCTGAGCAGGCAGAATGCCCGATTCGACGAGGAACACATCGGACGAAAAGCGCGTGCCTTCGTGACTGGCGCGCACATTGTCGACGACGCCAGCCACTCGGATGATCTCGCCATCGGGCAGCACGCGGTCGCAGACAACGACGTCGTCGAGTTGGAGCGACTCACCCGGGCCGAGCGCGACCGCGAATCGCAGCGGTGTCGAGTCCTCGGTGCCGAGCACCAAGCCGACGGTCGGGCGCGCCGGGTCGTCCGACGGCGGAACAGTGGCGGCGGAGGCCACGGGAGCGGTTGCGTCCGACATGCGCAGGAGTCTGGCACGACGGTGTGACACTCCCGCCCGAATGACTGGCTCGGGCCGGCCGAACGCCTCGTATCATCGACCGCTCCCCCGGTATCGGTCCCGATGCCGGCTCGCGGCGCGCTGGAGGAGGTTCCAACGGTGTCGGTCCGACTGGCGATCGAGCTGATGCGCCGCGGCTTTCGCCGACATGCGACCTATCGCGCTGCGACCGTGGCCGGCATCGTGACGAACACTGTGTTCGGATTGTTGCGCGGCGCAGTCCTTGTCGCAGCCATCGACGCGGCCGCCTCGCCGATCGCGGGCTTCGATCGCGAGCGAGCCCTGACCTATGTGTGGTTGGGCCAGGCGCTGATCGGCCCCGTGGCGATCTTTCGCTGGACCGAGATCGCCGACCGGATTCGCACCGGTGAGCTGGCCAGCGATCTGTGCCGACCCGCCGACTTCCAAACGTGGTGGTTCTGTGACGACGTCGGGCGAGGGATCTACCAGGTGGTCGTTCGCGGCGTCACGCAGCTTTCGATCGGCGCCCTCATCGGACAAGTCCTGGCGCCGAATCCTTGGGGACGCGTGGTGTTGTTCGTCGTCTCCGTGGGGCTCGCGATCGCGGTCAGCTTCGGGCTGCGGTTCCTCGCCAACTTGTGGGTGTTCTGGACGCTCGACGCCCGCGGGCCCGCTTCGGTCTACACCGTGCTCTGCGTCGGCCTGTCGGGCTTCATCATCCCGATCGACTTCTTTCCCGACTGGCTCGCCGCCGCGCAACGCCTCTTGCCGTTTGCAGCACTGATTCAGGGTCCGATCGACGTGTACCTCGGTCACCGAAGTGCTGCCGCCGTCATCGGGCTGCAACTCGTGTGGGCAACCGCGCTCGCGATCGCGGGACGCATGGTGCTCGCACGAGCGACGCACCGACTGGTGGTGCAGGGCGGATGATCGCATCGCTGCAGATCTACCGACACCTCGTCCGGGCGCGCGTCCGCGCTCAGTGGCAATACCGCACGAGTTTCGCGTTCGACGCGCTCATCGCGTTCGTCATCACGTTCCTCGATTTCGTCGAAGTCCTCGTCTTGTTCCGTTTTTTTCCGACGCTCGACGGTTGGTCCGTCGGCGAGATCGCACTCCTCTACGGCCTCGCGGGTATCGGCTTCGCGCTTGCCGACATGGTCGGTGGGCACCTCGAAGACGTGTCGCTGTTGATTCGTTCGGGCCAGTTCGATGCGCTGCTGTTACGACCGGCGAGCTCGCTCGTTCAAATGATCGGCGGTGACCTCGCGCTCCGACGAGTGGGGAAAGCCGCACAAGCCTTGCTCGTGCTGATCTGGGCGTGCATCCAGGTCGACATCGCCTGGAGCCCTGCCACGGTTGGGTTGATGATCTCGGCAGTCGTGAGCGCAGCGGGAATCTTCCTGGCGCTGTTCATCGCCTTGTGCTGCGTGCAGTTCTTCGTCTTGGGTGCCGGAGAGATCGCCAACGGGTTCACGTACGGCGGCGCGTATACGACGCAGTATCCCGTGTCGATCTACGGCCGCTGGCTCCGTCGCCTGATGTCGTTCGGATTCGGGCTCGCGTTCGTCAGCTACCTCCCAGGGCTCGCACTGCTCGACAAGACCGACCCGCTCGGTCTCCCCGAATGGATGCGCTACGCCAGCCCAGCGGTCGCAGTCGCAATGCTGTTTGCCGCCTGCACCGTGTGGCATTGGAGCGTGCGGCACTATCGAAGTGCAGGAGGCTGACTTGGCCATGAGCAACCCGACCTCCACGCCATCGCACTCGACCACCGACGCAGCCGCTGCAATCGACGTGGCGAACCTGTCGAAACGATTCACGGTGTACGAAAAACGCGGTGCGCTGCGCCGAACGCGCACCGAGGTCGCCGCGGTCGACGACATCTCATTCACGATCGGGCAGGGCGAGATGGTCGGTTACGTCGGCCCGAACGGAGCCGGGAAGAGCACGACCATCAAGATGTTGACGGGGATCCTGACTCCGTCCGCCGGCACGGTCCGGGTTGCCGGGCGCTCGCCCGCTGCGCAGCGGGTCGATCTCGCTCGCGACATCGGCGTCGTGTTCGGCCAGCGCAGCCAACTGTGGTGGGATCTCCCGCTGCTCGACAGCTTCGATCTCCACCGCCACTTGTATCGGGTAGACGCCCGGACCCACGCGCAACGCCTCCAGGAGTTGCGTGAACTCCTCGATCTCGGCGACTTCGAGCGAACTCCGGTGCGTCAGCTGAGCCTCGGTCAACGCATGCGCGCCGAGCTCACGTTTGCGCTGCTGCATGCACCCAGAGTCTTGTTCCTCGACGAACCGACGATCGGACTCGACGTCGTGAGCAAAGTCGCGGTTCGGGAATTCCTCGGAACGCTCAACCGACGCCATGGCACGACCGTGATTCTCACGACGCACGACCTGGACGACATCGAGCGGCTGTGCGACCGGCTGCTCATCATCGATCATGGCCATCTCATCTACGACGGTGGGCTCGAACAACTCCGTACCGACTTCGAACCGCACCGCACGCTCGTCGTCGACCTCGCGACGAGCGCAGAGCCAATCGTCGTCGACGACGCCGAGGTTGTTCGCGTCGACGGACCGCGTCAGTGGCTGCGGTTCCACCGCGTCGCGGTGAGTGCCTCAACGCTCATCGCGCGAGTCGCCGAGTGTGCCGACATCGTCGACCTCACGATCGAAGAACCCGACATCGAACTCGTCGTCGCTCGGATCTACCACGACGGCATCGGAGGTTCCCAACCCCCACCGAACTGACTCGGACCGCGCCCGTCAGTTGTCGGCGCCGACCTTGGCCAATGCCGCGGCCCACCGCTTCTTGCGTTGGCCGGTCGGCAACAACTCATCGTGGGGTCGTTGGACACGCACGACGTAGGGAATCGGATCGATCACGATGCTCGGGACCGACAGCCCGACCGGTTGCGGTACCGACGGTGTCGTGAAGTCGACCACGATCGGCACGTCGGCTTCGACGGGTTCGACGGGTTCGAGGTCGGCACCGCTGACATCGAACGAGTCGGACGCAGCGTTCACCCCGTGCAACTCGGCGCCTCCGCCCACCGCAGGTTCGACGGCTTCGGCCTCGGCAACGAGATCGAGGATGGGCTCGGGTTCGCCCGGCCCCGCCACCTCGCCCGAGTCGGTCACGGCGTTCGCCTCCGGTCCGAGGACCTCGAGCACGTCGACGACATCGGTCGGCTCGTTCGGGGGCGACTCGAGGATCATCATCGCCGGAACGTCGATGCGCACGACGATGCCGCCGTCGGCCGCAGCACCGAGACGCACGAGCATGCCGTGACGTCGAGCCAGCCGACCGACGATGTCGAGTCCGAGCGCCCGTCCCGGAAGTTGGTCCGTGGCCACAGCCCGACCAGTACGACGGTTGGCTTCGGTGAGATCGCGTGGGTCGAGACCCGGCCCGCGGTCGACGACCGTCACGAGATAACCGGTATCGACCGCTTCGCCGAGCACCGCCACCGGTGACGCCCCACCCGAAGCCTGCGCCGCGTTCTCGAGCACCTCGGCGAGCAAGTGCGCAAGGTCGTTCACCGCGGTCGCCGCAACATGCACCGGAGCCATCGACACGAGCTCGATACGGTCGGCGGCTTCGACCGCGAGGCAAGCAGCCCACACGACATCGGTGATCGAACGATCGTTGACAGCGGCCGCAGCGTCGCGCCCGAGCAGCGCGAGCACACCTGCCGTGTGGCGATCGCCGCGGGCGACCATGCGTTGCACGGCGGCGAGCGCGGTGGAAGTTGCGGGTTCGTGATCGCGCCGCGCCAACTCGTCGAGTTGTCCCAGCGCGGTGCCGAGCACCTCGTTGGTGCGTTGCGCGCTGTGCGCAGCCATCTCTTGCAGCGTCTTGTGCTGGCGGCCTTGGTCGGCGAACATCGTGAGGGCTCGCTGTCGCCCGGTCGCGATGGCACCTGCGAGTTGACCGATCTCGCCGCCGTAACCGTGTTCGCTGTCGAGGGGCAACAACTCGTCGCCAGGCCCTGCCTTGCCTACCCGAGCGAGTGCGTTGACGTCGGCGGCCTGGGTTGCGAGCACCGCCAACGGGCGACTGATCGACCGAGCAATGACGACACCGAGCGCGGTGGCCAGCGTCGCAACGAGCGCAGCGAGCAGCACGGAGCCGATCGTGCGTCCGACGCCCGATGCGATCAGCGCGACAAACGCAATTGCAGGCGCGACGATGCCGACGAGAACCCTCGTGCGAATCGTCCAGCGGCGCAGCATGCCTGCGACCTGCCTCTCTGCCCTGTCGTTGCTCACTGACGGATCGGGGCCAGCTCCCGGAATGTCCGATTGTAGGCCGATCGGGCGGTTGCCGGCCAGGACCCGGATCATCCTCTCGGGCGCCAATGTGACCCACGATCCCCATTGCGTCCCGGCAGCGTCAGCGCGGGTGGGCCGGACGACTCAATTTGGCCGGAACGGACAGATCGTCTCGGCCGCCGCCCCGCTCGGCAGTGGAGCGCGGGTCGCGTTCGGCCAACGGCGTTCGACCGCCGATGGCCGAGCCGTTGGTCCCACCCGACGCGACGGTTCGCAGCAGCAGCCAGGAGCTAATCCCCAGCCCAGCGAACGCTCCACCGCTCGCGCTCAGGACCAGCGCGGCTCGCCCACCCGACAACGCCGATGCGAACCCGACCGCGAGGAGCATTCCCGCACCTGTGCAACCCCACAACATCGAATGGGTTCGGCGAGACACCGCGAACCGCTCGACCCTCGATGCCGGATCCCGGAACCACCCGGCTCGACCGCGGCGAGCCAACGCAATGATGCACCCGATGCCCAACACGAAGCTGAGGACGTATTGCGCACTGCCAACGGGCGTGATGGTCGCGTGCGCGACCGGCAAGGTCGCCACCGGCTCGCGCCACCACCTCCACGAGCGCGCCACGAATCCCCAATCGTGGGTGAAGTGATCGAGGGCGACATGCGACGCAACCCCGAGGGCGGCTGACCCGGCGAACCACACGGGACGGAAACGGTGTGTAGCGAGCCCGCGGTAGTCGTCGAGCGCAAACTGTGCAGCAAACCCTGATGCCGGAAGGTGGTCGGGGACGACGCGCGCCAGCACGTGCACCACGATCCACGACGCGACCATCGCGGCCGGAACCGCGGCTGTGATCGCATACGGGAGGCGATGACCATTGACCCCGATCCCGTAGGGCGCCAAGACGAACAGGAAGTCGGGTGCCATCGATCCAAGGACGAGCGCCACACCGTCGACGCGACGCGAACGGGTGAAGGGCAGGACCGGTAGCTGATGCGCGAGGAAGGTCAGGGGCATCGTCGGACCGTACCGACGACGCCGTTCCGTTGACACGACGTCGACACGGTCTTCGCTCGATCCTCACCGACTCCGCGCAGCCTCCACACCATCTCGACACTCGGCGGCTCGCCCGCCAGCACCGGGCAGCAAACTCGAGAGAAACTGGACTCGTGACAAGCCATCGACGATTCGCCTGACATGAACTGCCCCGAGACCAACAACCCACCGACGCAATATGCCAGCGACCGAAACCTGCGAGCTCGTCTGCGATTGTGGGAAGCACAAGAACCGCGGTTCGACCTCTACCGATGGGTCCTCGGCCTCGCCGACATCGGCGCAGGCGACGCAGTGATCGACATTGGTTGCGGCAACGGCGCCTACCTCCCCCAGGTCACAGCACTCGGTGGGCTGCCCGTCGGCGTCGATCTGTCGGCGGGGATGCTGCGTGCAGTCACGCACCGGCCTGTCGTCGCCGCCAGCGCGGAACACTTGCCGTTTCGCGGCGCCACCTTCGACATCGCGCTCGCGCCGCACATGCTCTACCACGTCGACGATCGACCCCGAGCGATCGACGAACTTCGCCGCGTGCTCCGGCCGGACGGCGTGTTGGTCGCGGTCACCAACGGAGCGCAGCACATGGCCGCGCTGCGCGACCTCGTCGAAACTGCAGCACGTCGGGCCGACCGCGACTGGGTGATGTCGCGGATGTCGACCGAGGCCTTCTCGCTCGAGAACGGTTCTGACCAACTCGCGACAGCGTTCGACGAGATCCGTCTCGTGCTCCCGCCGAATCCGGTGACCGTGCGCATCGTCGACCCCGAGGTCGTCGCCGATTACGTCGCGTCGGTTGCCGACTTCTACGAGTCGGGCATCTCGCAACCATGGACCGAGATCGTGACCGAGGTGCGCGATCGAGTGGCCGCCATCGTCGCCGAACGTGGGTTCTTCGAGGTCACCGGCGTGACCGGGGCCTTCGTCTGTCGAAGCTGACCCGCAGTCCCTCGAGTCGAGGCCCTGCACTGGACCAGCGACCGGCCGGGGCGCCGGCCGAACGTTGGAGGTGGCGGCGGGAATCGAACCCGCGTCAAGGGCTTTGCAGGCCCGTGCCTGAACCACTCGGCTACGCCACCAGGAGCGGCCAGGGTAGCGGGCGCCAAGTTCCCCTCACCCAACGTTGTCGAGGTGCCGACAATCTCCAGATGGCGGTGGTCGAACTGGTGGCGACGACGAAACACTTCGGCAATGTGGTCGCGCTCGACGAACTTTCGTTGGAGATACCACCCGGCACCATTGCGATGTTGCTCGGACCGAACGGCGCTGGCAAGACCACGGCGGTGCGCTGCGTCACCGGAGCCATGGCGCCGACGGGCGGGTCGGTGCGCACGTTCGGGCTCGACCCAGTTGTTCACGGCGAAGCAGTTCGCCAACGAATCGGCGTCGTCCCTGCACGCCCGGCGCTGTACGACCGACTCACCGGCGCGGACAACTTGCGATATGCGGCCCAGCTCTGGGAGGTCGATCGGGCCGCCGAACGCACCGCGGTCGCAGCCGAGCGCTTCGACATCACCCACGCACTGGACCAGAAGGTCGGGGGATACTCGACGGGAATGCGGGCTCGACTCGCGCTCGCGCGAGCGACCCTGCACGATCCGGACTTGCTGTTGCTCGACGAACCGACTGCCGGACTCGACCCCGAGAGCTCCCGCGCGGTCCTCGACCTCATTCGCGGCATGGCCCGTGAAGGTCGCACGGTCTTGATGTGCACTCACCTTCTGCTCGAAGCCGAGGGACTCGCTGACTACGTGGTCGTGCTCGATCGCGGGATCACGGTGATCGCTGGCTCACCCGCCGACCTCACCCGATCGTTGTTCGCGGGAACCACCGTCACGCTTTCAGCCACCGACCCGGCGACGCTCGATATCACCGCGACGCTGCCCTACGTCACGCATTACCAGCGCGAATGGACAGCGGTCGCAACCCTCGACGATCCAGCGCGAATCAGTGATCTCGTTGCTGACCTCGTCGCACGGGGCGTTCGGCTCACGCGCGTCGAACCCCGCACACCGTCGCTCGAAGAGCTGTACTTCGCCGTGCGCAGTCAACAAGAGGCCGCATGAAGTCTTCCCGGTTCAATCGACATCGCGCGTGGGTCGTGGCGCGCACCGATCTCCTTCAGATCTATCGGTCACGCGACTTCTGGATGCCCCTGTTCGTCATTGCCGCATTGTTCTTCATCGCGCTCCCGGCGTTGTTGTTCGGGAGCCTCACAAGCCTCGCCGACCAAGGACTCGTGCAGCAGATCGGCGACATCGTCGACACGCTGCCTGCCAGCATCCAACAACAAGTCCAGGGCGACGCGCCCAACGTGCAAGCGGCCTACGCGATGGCCGTCTACCTGTTCGCTCCGCTCGCGATCATCGTGCCGCTGACCGTAAGTTCGGCGATCGGATCGCACACGATCGTCGGCGAACGCGAGCGCGGCAGTGGCGAGTTCCTCGCTCACTCGCCCGCAACCGAACAGGAGATCTTCGTCGGCAAGATGCTCGCCGCGCTGCTGCCGGGCTACGCCGTCGAGGTGGTCGGATTCGCGTGCTACTCGATCGTCGTGAACGTGATCGTCGGGCCCAAGGTCGGCGGCTGGTTCTTCCCCACGGCGAACTGGTGGATACTCGTGTTGTGGGTCGTCCCACCATTCCTCGCACTCGTCGTCGCGCTGATCTTGCGGATCTCGGCCCGCGTCTCGAGCGCCGCCGCCGCGCAACAGAGCAGCGCGTTGATCACGTTGCCGCTCGTCATCGGCGCGTACGGCATGGCGAGCGCTTCGCTCGCGCGAGCCGTTGGATTCATCGCCCTCGTCGGTTTGGGAGCGTGGTGCGTCGCTGCGCTCGCGTTGTGGCGCGGCATCAAGGCCGTCCGGCGCGAACGCCTCCTCGGCCTCGGCGGCTGAGGCGTCCTTTCGCAGCGAATAGCGCAACGAAACGACGCCTCGGTGAGGCGATCCGGAGTACCGTTCGTTCGTGCGTCGATGGGTTGCTGCATTGGTCGTGAGTGTGCTGATGACGGCGTGTTCGGCCGACTCCGGCGATTCGGGCGACTCGGGCAATGACGACCGCGTCGACCCGACAACGACGTCGACGCAAAGCGCTCCGACGATCACCGCCGCACCGCCGGTCGAAACCCCCCAACAGATCGTGTTCAACGGACAAGGCAACGACCTCGCCGCATATCTCGCGGTACCGCCGTACACGAAGCAGATCGTGATTCCCCACTACGACGAGGTCACCCAACCCGACGGGCTCGATCTCAACGCCCAGATCTGCTTCGACCCGACGAACCCTCGTCGATTCGTAGCAGGCGAAGACACGGGTCAACCCAACCCTCCCCAAGGCTGGGGCATCTTCGAACTCCAAGGTGACCGCATCGGCGAGCTGTCGGCCACGCAAGTCGGCAAGCTGACGCCGACCTACCAAGGTTCGCTCGACAACGCCGAGAACTACGGGTGCGGATTTCTCGCCGACGGGCGCATCGTGACGAGCGACGTCGGCAATCAGTCCGCCGGTCCCGCCGATGGTCAGCTGATCGTGTGGTTCCCGCCGTTCGACTCGTTCGAGGTCGACTCTTGCAAGCTCGACCTCGGTCTCGGCACCGGCCAACAGATCGCGATCAGCGACGACCAGGTGCTCGTCGCCCAATCCCGCGGCCCCGACACCGGAACCGGACCTGGCGTCTACGCCTACGCCATCGACGCCATCCCCACTGATCCTTCGGGATGCACCCAGACCGACTCCACCGGCGCGCCGTATGAACCAGTCACGGGTGAGCTGTTCATCGCGCCTGGTGAGCAAGACGGTCTCGGCGTCGTCAACGGCATCGCACCCGCGCCGAACGGCAACTGGTTCGTGTCGGGCGTGATCGGCGGAGCGATTGCGGAGTTCGACGCGACCGGCGGCTACGTCCGCAACATCTTGTCGAAACCGGCCGGCGAAGATCTCACGGGCAGCTCGTACAGCACCGGAACTCCGCTGGGAATCGGGGTCGGACCCGACAACTCGCTCTACTACGCCGACATCGGCATCGTGATCGGCGACGGGGGAATCGGCCCGGGACGACGAACCGGCACGGTCCGCCGCATCACGTTCGCGCCCGACGGAACGCCGAACCCACCCGAGACGATGGACGAAGGGCTTGCGTTCCCCGATGGCATTGGGATCGTCGAGCTCGAACCCTCCGAGGTCGAGTTCACGGGGATTCGCCGCACCCGGCTTCGCATCGTCGACGAGACTCGGCCGACCCCTGCGGCCGGCGATCTCGAAGCGAGCGATCGTCGAGTGCTGCTGACCGACGTCTACCAACCCGCCGGCGACGGCCCGTTCCCAACGATCGTGCACAGCCACGGGCTCTCCGGATCACCAGACAAGTTCAGCGATCTCTTCACTGATTGGGCCGACGCCGGCTTCGTCGTCATCGCGCCGCGATTCCCCCGGACGAGCGACTGGGTCGAAGGCCAGGCGGGCATCGCCGACTACACCGAGCAACCCGCCGACATCAGCTTCGTGCTCGATCACGTGCTGGCCGATCCTCAGCTGAGCGCCGCGATCGACGCGGAACGCATCGGGGCGAGCGGGCTGTCGCTGGGCGGCGGCACGGTGTACGGACTGGTCTGGCACGACTGCTGTCGCGATGACCGGATCGCAGCTGCGATCGTGATGAGCAGCCTGCGATTCCCATTCGATGGCGACTACGGCACGAACGACATACCGGTGCTGATCCTGCACGGCGAGGCTGATCCCGCACTCCCCTACGACGACGCGGTCGAGAGCTACGACGACTCCGCCGAACCGAAATGGTTCGTCCGTCTCGTCGACGGCGGACACTCCGAGCCGTACGAGAACACGACGTCGCCCCACGACGAAGTCGTCACCGAAGTCACGCTCGAATTCTGGCGAGGCACCATCGGCGGCGACGACGCCGCGCTCGACCACATCGCCTTCGACGGCAACGTCGAGGGCATCGCCGAGGTGGTCAGCTCGCGACCGTGACCGCCGCGCCCCAGCCATCGCGCAACACCGCGGTCAACACGTCGGGCGCGAGCGATGGCGACCAGTACCAACCCATCGCCGTGTCGCAACCCAGCGCCCGCAAACGCACCGCCTGTTCGGGACGCTCCACACCCTCGGCGGTCACCTTCATGCCGAGCGCGTGTCCCATCGTGATGACGGCCTGCACGATTGCCACATCGCTCTCAGCAGTGTCCATGCCCTCGACGAAGCTCCGATCCAGCTTCACGACGTCGACCGGCAGCTGCTTCAAATAGCCGAGCGACGAGTAGCCCGTCCCGAAGTCGTCGATCGCGACGCGGATTCCGAATGCCCGGAGGTCATGCAACACCGCGACGGTGTGCGCGATGTCCGTGAGCGCGGTGCGTTCGGTGATCTCGAGTTGTATGCACCGCGGGTCGACGCCGGAGTCGTTCACGATCTGCTTGATGTCGTCGACCGCCTCGGGCTGACGCATGAACCGCGGCGAGAGGTTGACACTCACGGTGATCCGGTCGACCGGCCTCCGGTCGTCGGACCACGCCTTCGCCCATCGGCAAGCCCGCTCGAGAACGTAACGATCGATCGAGCAGATCAGGTTCGACTCCTCGGCGAACGGGATGAAGTCGTTCGGCGGAACGAGCCCACGAGTCGGATGCTGCCACCGCACGAGCGCTTCAGCGCTGACGACCCGTTCGTCGATCAGCAGCACTTCGGGTTGGAAGTGCACCACGAGTTCGTCGCGGTCGAGCGCGCGCCACAGATCGCCCTCGAGTTCGAGTCGTTCGACCACATGGGGTGCACTGGCGGCGTCGAACAACTCCCACCGGGATCGGCCCTTCTCCTTGGCCACGTACATCGCGAGGTCGGCTTGCCGCAGGAGGTCCGACGGACCGACGCTGTCGCCTTCGCAGAGCGCGATGCCGATGCTCGTCGACACGACGAGCTCCCGATCCCCCACCGGGACCGGTCGCTTGAGGTTGTCCGTGATCCGTTCGGCCACCCGCACGGCGTCGGCAGTGTCTTCGATCGAGGAAAGCAACACGGTGAACTCGTCACCGCCGAATCGGGCGACGATGTCGCCCGGCCGCACCGACCCGAGCAGTCGCTCGCTCACGTCGACGAGGAGACGGTCGCCGATCTCGTGGCCGAGACTGTCGTTCACGAGTTTGAACCGATCGACATCGAGGAACAGCACTGCGAGCGATCCGTCGTTGCGGGCCGCCACTTTTCGAGCGCGTTCGAGGTGCTCGAGGAACGCGGCACGGTTCGGGAGTCCGGTCAAGGTGTCGTGGCTGGCCTGGTACTCGAGTTGTTGTTGGTACGCGAGGCGGTCCGTGACATCGTGGAGGTTGCAGACGACGCCGCGCACGTTCGGGTCGTCGATGCGGTTCGAGATGCTGATTTCGAAATGTCGATAGGTGCCGTCGGCATGGAGTAGCCGCGACTCGGTCTCGAACGACTCGCCCGGGTGTTCAGTGGCCCGCAAGAACACGTCGATCGCTTCGTCGACGTCATCGGGGTGCACGACGTGCGTGTTGAACACCGGTTCATTCGCCGGGTATCCGAGGTGGGTGGTCACCGACGGGCTCGTGTAGATGTTGGAGTAGTCAGCCCCGAGCACACAGACCACGTCCGACGCGTGTTCGACGAGGGCACGGAACCACTCTTCTCGACTCCGAAGCTCGGCGTCGCGTTCTTCCTTCGCCCGCGCGGTCCATCCGAGCGCAGCGATCACAAACGACGCTCCCGTCGCCTGCAATGCGGCGAGACCGTGACCCTGGGGCAACGGCACCAACGTCTTCACGAGATCCAGGGCAATCAACGCTTCGCCGACGACAATCGCCAAGATCGTCAGCACCAGTGCCGGGCGGGCGGCGCCGGAATCGGAGGTACGGATCAACTCGACAGCACCGAACGCGAATCCCAGCGCGAACGACGCGCCCCACCCGGTCGCGTAGATGCTGATGCCGATGGCACCGATCATGCACGCGGCGCGTCCCCAGTACTCGAACGTCCGGCGAGGGTGCGGCCACAGTGCGTACGAGGCCGCAGTCACGATCTGCGCGAACACGATGCTGCCGACTGGCACCCAGAGGGGATGGTCGGCAATCCAACCGCGGCTCCGGCAGTACGCGAAGAGCGGGATGACCGTGAGCGGCGCGATTTGCGTCGGATTGATCAGCGCGTACCGCAGCGCCGCGGCGCGCGACGGGGTGCTGCTCGCGTGCCTCTCGCCCTGCTCCGCCGCCTGCACCTTGTGGCTATCGACGCGTACCTCCGGGCGCTTGACCGCCGATCACGGCCGGCCTCGAACGCCACGCGTCTGGACGACGCCTCCGAACCTGACGGTAGAGTCAGGTTTTCGTCCCTTTTCGCACCCGTTCCGTTGGACGTCCACCTGATGCTCCGGAGTCGCCCCCGATGACAACCGTTCGCATCCTCGGAGTCGGCACGGCCGCACCGGGACTTCGGGTTCCGGTGGCTGCCATCAACTCGGCCTGGGATCGGCGCAGCGGCCGCGGCCAGGTCGGGGTATGTGGTGCCGACGAAGATTCGTTGACACTGGCGTGGGACGCCGCAACCGCCGCAGTTCGCGCCGCCGGGCTCGACCCCTCCGAGGTCGCCGGCCTCTGGTGGGGGACGTCGACGCCTCCGTTCGCCGACGGCCCCAGCCACGCGGTCTTGGCCAACGCGATCGGGACGGGGCCGCTCGGAACGCTGACGAGCGGATCGACCCACGCCGGCGTCGACGCGCTCCTCGCCGCCTCCGACGCGGTCGCCGCGGGCCGAGTCGAGGTCGCGCTCGTGGTCGCGTCGGACGCCTTGCGACCCGGGCCCGGAACCGGGTTCGAAACGCGAGCCGGCGCGGGCGCCGCGGCGTTCGTGCTCGCCGCATCGAACGGGCACGGCGGCATCGGCTCCGCCTGGACGCGATCGAAGCCGCTGCTCGACCGGTATCGCGGATCGGGTGAACTCGACCAGCGCGACTTGTACGACGGTCGTTTGTTTCGCGAGGAGATCTTCCTTCCGCTTGTTGGTGCTGTCGTCGATGACGCTCGGACTCCAGGACCGTCGTCGTGGTCGGTACCCGACCCCGACGGACGCCTCGGCGCGGCAATCGCCCGTCGAACAGATGCCGGCGAACCCGCATCGCAGGCGGTCTACTCGGCCATCGGCGACACCGGCGCCGCGGCTGCGTTGTTCGGCGCGATCGGAGCGTTCGCCCACTCGGGGCGCGTCGTCGCCGTTGGCTACGGAGGCGGTCGCGCCACTGCCATCGAGTTCGCCATCGACGCCGCGGTTCCCGGAGCGAGCGATTTCGCGGCCACGCTCGCAAACGGACGCGAGGTCTCGTATCACAAAGGATTACGAGTCCGCGGCCAGATGGTTCCCGGCGGCGAAACGATCCCGATGGGAGTACCACCGGAGTCTGCGTTGTTCGCGCGCGGAGCCGAGGAGATGCTGCAACTCCTCGGCGCGCGTTGTGACGACTGCGGAACGATCAACACTCCTCCTTCAGTGCATCCGCACTGCATTGCGTGCGGCGGCCCGAAACTCGAAGCGGTGCAACTCGCTCGGTCGGGCACCGTGCACACCTTCGTCGTGAACTACACGATGCCGGCACCCTTCGAGGCGCCACTGCCCATCGCAGTCGTCGACCTCGACGACGGCGCACGCGTGATGTTGCAGGTCGACGACGACGGCGACCAACTCGAGATCGGACGCCGGGTCGATCTCGTGCTCCGGAAGTACGCGCACGAACGCGGCGTGCCGGTCTACGGATACAAGGCTCGCCCGCGACGAGCGCCGGTCGGCGCATGAACGCCGAGTTCGGGACCGACCGCCTCCGAGCGGTGACGACAGATCCACCGTTTGCGAGGCAGCAATGAGCTGGAATCGAGTGGCGGTCGTCGGCGCCGGCCTGATCAAGATGGGCGAGCTCTTCGACCAGAGCTACGAGAAGATGGCCGCAGGCGCGTTCGCAGCCGCGATCGAGTCGGTCGACAAGGGCTTCGAGCCGACGCAGGTCGACGCGGCGTTCGTCGCCACCCAGCGCGGCACGCTGTGGGGTCAAGAAGGGATCAGCGGCAACACGATCCCCACGGCCATCGGGCTCGCGGGGATTCCCTGTACGCGTATCGAGAACGCATGCCCGAGCGGCTCGGATGCGTTCCGAGTCGGCGCAATGGCGGTCGCGAGCGGCGTGCACGACGTCGTGCTCGTCATCGGCGTCGAGAAGATGCGCGACAAGAGCACCGAGGAAGGATTGCTGTCGCGTGCCGCGTCGGGCCACCCGATCTTCACCCGGGGCGAGACCGCACCCGTGTTGTTCGCACCGTTTGCGACCCGCCACATGGCCGAGTTCGGCACCACCCGCGAAATGCTCGCCAGCGTGGCGGTGAAGAACCACTACAACGGAGCGCGCGACCCGTATGCGCACTTCCAGAACGAGATCACCATCGACGACGTGTTGCGCTCGGCGCCGGTCTGTCACCCGCTACATCTCCTCGACTGTTGCCCTCAGACCGATGGCGCGGCCGCGGTCGTGCTGGTGAGCGCCGATCGCGCGCACGAGTTCACCGACCGCCCCGTGTACGTCGCGGGGTTCGGCGTCGCAACCGACCATCCGTACCTGCACGAGAAGGACAGCTTCACCGAGATCAAAGCGACCCGGCTCGCGGCTGCCCGGGCGTACTCGATGGCGGGCATCGGACCGAACGATGTCGACTGCGCCGAAGTCCACGATTGCTTCACGATCACCGAGATTCTCGACATCGAAGACCTCGGTTTCGTGGAGAAAGGGCGCGGCGGTATTGCGTCGCTCGAGGGCGAGACCTCGCTCGATGGCCGGATTCCCGTCAACACCTCCGGAGGGCTGCTCGCCAAGGGACATCCGATCGGCGCGACGGGAGTCGCGCAGATCACCGAATGTTGGTGGCAGCTGCGCGGTCAGGCCGACGAACGACAAGTCGACATCCGCAATGGCTTCGCACTCCAACACAATGCCGGCGGTCGGGGAAGCGGAGTCGCCGTGGTCAACATCTTGACGAATCGTCGCGAAGGACTCGGCTGATGCTGCGCAGCGAACTCGACCACGGCGTCTTGCGAGTCACGCTCGACCGACCCGACGCAAAGAACGCGCTGACGGTCGAGATGCGGGACGACATCACCGCGACGATTCGCGGTGCACGCCAGGACGACGCAGTGCGGTGTGTGCTGTTGAGCGGCGCGGGCGATGCGTTCTGCGCGGGCATGGACCTCACTGCGTCGACCGTCATGCAAGCAGGACGACCCGAGTTCCGCACCCGCATGACGAGTGAAGCGCTCCGCATCGGCGTGCAGGCGTTCATTCGCGAGCTCTGGGAACTCGACAAGCCCACGATCGCGGTGGTGAACGGTGCCGCGGTCGGGCCGGGCGCACACCTCGCGCTGGCGTGCGACTTCGTACTCGTCCATGCCGGCACCAAGTTCGTGTGGACGTTCCCCAAGTGGGGGCTCGTCGTCGACGCGGGCGGCGCGTACCTGCTCCCCCGTCTTGTCGGCCTGCCCCGCGCCAAGGAACTCGTCATGTTGGGCGAGACGGTCGCAGGGCCCGATGCCGTGCGCGAGGGCTTGGCGTTGCGCTGTTACGACGACATCGACGCGCTGCGAATCGCCGGTGACGAACTCGCGACACGACTCGCTGCGGCGCCGACGCGCTCGCTGGGGTTGAGCAAACGGCTGTTGAACGCCAGCTTCGAAACCGACCTTGCGTCGAGCCTCGAACTCGAAGGGCACTTTCAGGCGTTGGCCACAACAAGCCCCGACCTGCTCGAGGGCATGGCGGCATTCCGAGACAAGCGCAGCGCGCAGTTCCGTGGCGACTGAGGTGCCACCGAGGTCGCGTCCGCGGGTTCGGTGTGGTCGGTGCGATCGGTCATCGTCGCCGCGGATCGAGCGACGGTCGCCGCAGTCGATGCGGCGACGCTGATGGTCGAGCGCATCGGCGAACGCACGTGGCGACTCCGCGGCCCCGACGCCGATCTGATCGTCGGCGACGGCGCCACTGGCCGGACCCGCTGACACGCATCGCGGGTTTGCTCGTTCACAACCAGTTCTGATCGAATCCGACCCATCCCGTCATCGCCGCGTCGCACGATCGCGGGAACGGTCCGAACCGCACAAGGGAGCATTCGACATGGGTCGATTCGACGGCAAAGTGGCGATCATCACGGGAGCAGGGCGCGGCATCGGCGCCGCGCACGCGCGGCTGTTGGCGTCGGAGGGCGCGGCCGTCGTGGTGAACGATCTCGGTGGCGATGCGGCGGGAAGCGGCGCCGACGCCACGCCTGCGCAACAGGTCGTGGCCGAGATCGTCGCAGCCGGCGGTCGAGCGGTCGTCAACGGTGGCTCGGTGAGCAGTTGGGCGGACGCCGAAGCGCTGGTGCAACAGGCCGTCGATACGTTCGGCGGTCTCGACATCTTGGTGAACAATACCGGCATC
>SXIR01000007.1 GCA_005772765.1 Actinomycetota bacterium | reverse complement strand
TCTTCATCTGTTCCGCCGTCGTGTTCTGGGCCTCGTCGAGGATGATGAAACTGTCGTTCAACGTTCGCCCACGCATGTAGGCAAGCGGCGCGACCTCGATCGTGCCGCGTTCCATCAGCCGTTGCACGACCTCGGGGTCGAGCATGTCGTAGAGCGCGTCGTAGAGCGGCCGAAGGTACGGATCGACCTTGGCAAGCATGTCGCCCGGCAGAAAACCGAGCCGTTCGCCGGCTTCGACAGCCGGGCGGGTCAAGATGATGCGGTTGACTGCTTTCGCCTGCAGGGCTTGCACTGCCATGGCGACCGCGAGGTACGACTTGCCGGTACCGGCCGGGCCGATTGCGAATGTCACCGTGTTGGTCCGAACCGCGTCGACGTATCGCTTCTGGCCGCTCGTCTTGGGGCGCACGCTCTTGCGACCCTTGACGACCTCCGTCGCGAGCACCTCGCTCGGTCGTTGGTCGTCGTGGAGCATTTGGATCGAGCGGTCGATACCCTCGCGATCGACCCGATTGCCGGATTCGAGGACGAGGACGAGTTCTTCGAACAGCTTGGCGGCTCTCGCCGCTTCCGCAGGCTCACCGCTGATCGAGATCTCGTTGCCGCGCACCAAGATCGCAACCGAGAACGACCCCTCGACCTGGCGCAGCAACTCGTCGCGCGGACCCAACAGCTCGATCATGAGCTCGTTGTTCGGAACGACGACGGTGAGGTGGGCGGCGGTGGTCAAAGCGGTTCGAACGCTAGCGGCACGGCCCGCGACTCATCTGGCGATTGACGATGAGATGATCACGCTGGAGCCAGTACGGCCCCGATACTCGGGGTTCGCGGCTCGAGGCTGTGGGCTCAGACGCCGGCGCGCAGACCCAGTTGGTCGAACCGTGCGCCCATCTCGTCGATGCCCCGTCCCAACACCGCGGCGAGAATCCGAAGGTCGTCACGGCGAATCGTGAGCAGCCGACCGTTGAAGTCCTGCCGCTCGAGTTGGATGGTGCTCGCGTAGCGGCTCAGGATCTGGGCCTCGGGGTCGTCGAGCTCATGCAAACGCACCAGGTCGATCGTGTAGCCCGCCGTGAGATCCAACGCGGGACGGCGGTCGGCCGCGGCAAGGTTGATCTCACCTTCGCCGTCGCGCGGCAGCAGTTGGTCAGACGGCACCTCGTAGATCTCGGCGAGGCGCAACAATCTCGGGACCGAAATGGCCCGCTCACCACGTTCATAGGCGCCAAGAACCGACGCTTTGAACTCCATGCCCGAACGGGCCTCGACATCGTGGAGGGAGAGCCCCTTCTGCCGGCGAATCGCCCGCAGCCGCTCTCCCACCTTTGCTCCACTGGTTGCCACCCCGGTGTTCTCCTACGCCTGTCCGCCCGGACCATCCATCCCCGTCGCGCGAACAGTACCAGCACGTAGCGTGAAAGTCAGTGACCCAAATTGCGGCACGTAAGCGAACTCCTCACCACTCCTGACAACATTGCCCACACAAGAGTCGCGCGAAGTGTCTAGGAGCGAGCAAGGATTGCCGCTGCGAGTGGCGCGGTTTCGGTTCGTAGCACCGTCGGCCCGAGCGACCACAGCGCCGCGCCAGCCGTGGTCAACGCCGCGCGCTCGGTGGGATCGAAGCCTCCTTCGGGCCCGGTCACGATGAACGTCGACCCCGCCTCGGCTCGGCGCCGACGGCCGTCGGCCAACGCCGCGACATCGCCGATGACATCGGCGGCGACCACCACGGCATCGGCGGGGAGCACGGCGATGACCCCCGCCACTCCCTCGGCGATGGGCGCCACCCGGGGCAGGCGAGATCGACGACTCTGCATGGTTGCCGACCGAGCGACCACACCAAGTCGTTCGTGCAGACGTTGCCGGGCTCGGCCATCGAGACGCTGGACCGATCGCTGCGCAACCCACGGCACGACGGCGTCGACGCCGACCTCTGTGAGGTGTTGCACGACAGTTTCGAGTTTCGTGCCCTTCGAGAGCGCAGGAGCGATGGTCACCGCATCACGAACATCAGGTTCGAGACGCAGTTCGCTCTCGGCGCCGAGCCACAGCGTCGCGTCGCGGACTCGCTCGATCGTGTACGCCCGCCAGGCGCCGACACCATCGCCCACGGTGACTCGTTCGCCGACTCGTAGTCGACGAACGCGCGCCAGGTGATGACCGTCGGCGCCGCCGACTTCGACCACGTCCGCGAGCGGTTCATCGATCAGAAGATGTGCAGCGATTCCCGACTCGTGCGCGGCATACGCACGTTCGTTCATCGATCGAACGCCGAGCGCAGTCGCGAAAACAGTCCTTCTCGCTCGTCGCCGACGTCGTCGCCGCGCAACGCCGCGAACCGGGTGAGCGCCTCGGTCTCCTCGTCGGACAGCCGAGTTGGGATCTCGACGCGCAGGTGGACGTGGAGATCGCCGCGCCGACCGGTCCGCAACGAAGGAACACCGTGACCCTTGATCGTCACAACCTTGCCGGGTTGCGTCCCCGGTGCAATGTCGATCGGTTGTTCGTCGTCGATCGTGCGGACCCGGATCGCGGCACCCAGGGCCGCTTGGGTCATCGCGATCGCGTGCACCGTGTGGAGGTCGTCGCCGTCGCGTTCGAATCGATCGTGCGGACGAACCCGCACCGCGACATACAAGTCGCCATTCTGCCCGCCGCGCGGCGCGGCCGGCCCTCTTCCCGACAGCCGCAACCGCTGGCCGTCATCGATCCCCGCGGGGACTTCGACCGGGAGGTTCACCGACGCTCGCACGCGTCCGTCGCCGCCGCAGCCAGCGCACGGTGACGCGATCACCTGTCCCGTGCCCGAACAGTCGTGGCACGGACCGCTCGTGACGAGCTGGCCGAGAATCGACCGCCGCATCGTGCGAACTTCACCCGTTCCCGAACACGTCGTGCAGCGTTCGGGATGGGTACCGGCCTGACACCCCGACCCGTCGCACACGTCGCACCCGACCGGCATCGTCAGGTCGAGATTGTGCGTCCCGCCGTGTACGACATCTTCGAGCGTCAGATCCAACACGAACTCGGCGTCGGGACCGCGGGGCGGACCGCTGTTCGCGCGGCCGCCACCGAACGGATCGCGCCCACCAAAGAACGCATCGAAGAGGTCGTTCAACCCGAACCCGTCGCCGAACCCTGCGCCGCCTCCGCCACCCATCGCGCCGTCGATGCCGAACTGGTCGTAGCGGCGGCGCTTCTCGGGATCGGACAGCACTTCGTAGGCGACCGAAATCTCTTTGAATCGCTCCTCGGCCGACGCGTCGCCAGGATTCGCGTCGGGATGGAACTGCCGAGCGAGCGACCGATAGGCACGCTTGATCTCGTCGTCAGTTGCGTTGCGATCGACGCCGAGCGACTCGTAGAAGTCTGTCGGCATTCCAGGTCCCGGGGGCATCGGCGTTCGCGGTCTTTCAGCTCGGAAGCGTGCGGGACAACTGCATCGAAATCGCAGACACGGCGGCTTGCGCCTGGCGGTAATCCATGCGGGTCGGGCCCAACACGCCGATCGTGCCGGCTGGTTGACCGTCGACGAGGTACGGCGCCACCACGAGCGAACACTCGGCGAGATCGGCGTGTTCGTTCTCGGAACCGATACGAATCGTCAGCCCAGGCCCGAGCAACTCACGCAACACCGCAACCATGACAACTTGTTGTTCGAGCAGTTCGAGCAGCCGAGCGATCTGGACCGCCGATGTGAACGCCCCACGGTCGGCTGCGAGGTGGCCCGTCCCACCGACAAAGACCGGTTCGGTCGTCGAATGGACCCGCCGGGTCAGCGCGTCGAGCGCCGCGTCGGCCAGTTGCGCGACCCGATCGGGGGCGACTGCGAGGTCGCGGGCCGCACCGGACGCCGACGGCCCGGACAACCGCGCGTTGATGTCCGGCGGATCCGCCAGCGTTCGGCCAGCGAACGCGCGCTGCACCCGAGCGCCGGCTTCGCCGATCGTCGCGTCGTCGAGATCGCCGTCGAATCGCACGGTCTCTTTTTCGACGACACCGTTCGACAACACGGCGACGACGAGAAGTACGCCCGGCTGCAACGACACGATCTGCACCGACCGAACCGTCGCCACCTCGGCCTGGGGTCCGACGACCACTGCGGCATGGTCGGTCATGCGGGCAAGCAGCTGGCTCGTCTCGTGCAGCAGATCATCCATCACGCGCGACGTCGACGCGAAGAAGTCGGCGACCTCGCGACGCTGGGGTCCGGACAGTTTGGTGGCCCCCGCGAAGTGATCGACGAAGAAGCGGTAGCCCTTGTCGGTGGGGATTCGGCCCGAGCTGGTGTGCGGGTGCGTGATGTAGCCGTCGCGTTCGAGCGCCACCATGTCATTGCGCACCGTTGCCGCCGAGACGCCCAGACCCGACGTGCTCACAATCGTCTGACTGCCGACCGGGGTCGCTGATCCGACGTATTGCTCAACGATGGCGCGCAAGATCTCGGCTTTGCGGGCGTCGAGTGGGTCGGCGGCTTCAGCCATCGGGTCCTCGGTCAGATCGATGCGAATCGGGCGAACGGAGACGTTGGCACTCAATGGTATCGAGTGCCAACACGCCGACCTCCGCAATCGCGGCGCCAGCGACGAGCAGGCGTGCCGTCACGTCGGCGGCCAGGAGCCGCCCGGTCACCGTCAGCCGCAGGTGCGAGCCGGATCCTGGGACCGCCTCGACGAGACCCGCACCCGCGAGTTCGTCGAGCGTCTCGGTGGTGGTCTGCTGGCTGACCGCAACCCCCGACGAGGTCCGCAACGCGAGCGAGAACCGCTCTTCGGCGCGGGCGACGTCGTCGAGTTGCTCGGACCCTGCGATCGCAGACGTGCCGGACTCGACGGCGGCGATGTACCGCTCTGGCGTGCGCACATTCCACCACCGTTCTCCGCCCGTGTGGCCGTGTCCAGCGCACCCGATCGCGAGGTACTCCCCCATCGACCAATACAGCACGTTGTGGCGGCACGCCTCGCCGGGCGCCGCCCAGTTCGAGATCTCGTAGTTCTCGAGGCCCGCCGCTGCGAGCACGCGTTCGGCCGCGAGATACCGGTCGGCCTGCTGATCGTCGTCGGTCGCGGGGCGAGCGCCTGCCGCCACGGCGCGACCCAGCGGCGTGCCCGGTTCGATCGTCAAGGCGTAGGCGCTGATGTGGCGCACACCGAGCGCCAGCGCGCTGGCGAGCGTCGACTCCCAGTCGGCGTCGGATTCACCTGGCGTTCCGTAGATCAGATCGATGTTGATGCGCGTGATACCAGCCGCGGTCGCGGCGCCGACCACTCGTGCGACGTTCTCGACAAGGTGGGTGCGATCGAGGGCAGCAAGCACATGAGGCGAGAACGATTGCGCGCCGAGACTGATGCGGTTGACGCCCCCGTCGACGTAGCGAGCGAGATCGTCCGACGAGACGGAGTCGGGGTTGCATTCGACGGTGACCTCGGCGTCGGCAGTCCGATCGATCGCACCGACGATTGCGACAAGATCGTCTGCGGGCAGCAACGACGGGGTTCCGCCACCGAAGAAGACCGACGTCGCAGCCGGATACGTCCCCCGTCGGCGTTCGAGATCGGTGCGACACGCGTGCACATACCGCTCCACGAGGTGGTCGCGATCGGTCCACGTCGCGAAGTCGCAGTAGCCGCACCGGTGCGCGCAGAACGGGATGTGGACGTAGACGCCGAACTGCCGTGTCGCCTCGTCGTCGCCGGTCACACCGGCGAGGTTAGGAAAGGGCCCCGACGGTGATCGGGTCGTTCGTCGACTGGACGACGCCACCACCACGCTCGACCGTGATCGCGATGGCGCTCAGATCATCGCCGTATTCGAACTCGGCGTAGTCGATGTCGTCCCCGAACACGCCGACCGACACCGGCGCATCCACCGATGGGTAGACGGCCCAGGCCTGGTACACCTCGTCATCGCCCAGCGCGGGGAGTTGCCCGAGTTCAAGGACCGCAACACCTTCGGCAAGCGCCACACGCGCCTCGGCTTCCCCAACCAGATCGAGTGTGGATCCGCGATCGGCAGTCGCCGCGAACTGCGATTTCAGTTCGTTGTCGTCGCGTAGCCCGGCCTGCACCCCGAACACTCCGACGACCACCGCAGCGACCGCAGCCACCGCCGCAATCGCGCGCCACGTTCCGACCGAGGCGCCACGCCGTCGTTCCCGCGCCGCATCGAGGTCCGTGACGGAAGCCTGCACGGGCATCTCAATCGAACCCATGATGCGTTCGAACAGCTCGATCGGAGCCGCCACATGTTCGATCGGCGCCAGTGCGAGCATCGCCGCGGTCTCGCGCAAGTCATCGATCTCGCGCCGAGCGATGGCATTGGTCGACACGTACTCGTCGACTCGATCGCGCTCGTCGCCGTCGACCGCGTCGAGCGCAAATGCGCCCAACAACTCATCGAGGTCGGCGTTGGCGCCAAAGGATCGTTGTTCGGTCATGACTGGTGGTATCCCGCGTCGATGAGCGAGGCCCGCAATCGATGCAGTCCCGCTCGAATCCGGCTCTTGACGGTTCCCTCCGGCGTTTCAAGCAACTCGGCGACATCGCGATAGCTGTGACCGCCGAAGTAGGCGAGTTCGATCGCTTCGCGTTCGCGGGGATCGAGTTCTGCGAGTGCAGTGCGCACCGCCTCGGCTTGGGTGAGGTCGAGCACGTGGCGTTCGATGTCGTCGAGCGCGACCTCGAAGCGGCGCGCATCGCGTGCTTCTCGACCGCGTCGAGCGGTTTCCGCCCGCAACAAATCGACCGAGCGACCGTGCACCGATGCCAGCAGGAACGACCGAAGACTCCCGCGTTCGGCGTCGAATCGATCGGGCCGGTTCCAGAACCGGACGAAAACTTCTTGGACGACTTCTTCGGCCAAGGCCCGGTCGACCAGCACGCGTCGAGCCAGCCCAAAGGCTGCATCACCATGGCGGCGATACACCTCGGCGAACGCGAGTTGATCCCGTTCGACAACTCGTTCGACGAGCTTCGGGTCTTCGGCAGTGATCGGATCGTCGATGCGGGAAGTGTTCCACGCGCGCGCACCAGGCGGCGGAACGGCCGCGGCGATCCCGAGCAACATGCCCGACATTCGGAGCCCAGCACCGGATCGGATGACCGAATTTCCGATCGTCAGCCCAACGCGGTTCCCGACGGGATCGGCCAAGGCATCCGTTCGGGATCTACGGTGCTCCGCCGTGCAGATCGAATGGCCGCCCGAAGCCGATCTCGCCCGGGCTCAGGCCCGAGCGTTCCTCGACGAACACGCCCCGGACGGGCGGTTTCCCGAGGACTGGAATCAGCGCATGGCGACCCACGGCTATGTGGCACCGCACTGGCCCGCGCCCTGGGGTCTCGATGCCGGGCCGTGGGAGCAGCTCGCCATCGACGACGAGTTGCGGGCCGCCAACGCTCCCCGACCGATGAACCCGATCGGCATCGGGTGGGCCGGCCCGACGCTGATGGTCGCAGGTCGTCCCGACCAACAGCAGCGCTGGCTGCCGCAGCTACTCGACGGCTCCGCGATCTGGTGCCAGTTGTTCTCCGAGCCCGGCGCAGGTTCGGACCTCGCGGCGCTGCGCACCACTGCGGTTCGAGACGGCGACGAGTACGTCATCAACGGCCAGCAGGTATGGACGACGCTCGCGCACGTCGCGCAGTGGGGCATCTTGTTGGCGCGCACGCGTTTCGACGACGACGTCGCCGATCAGGAATCGATTTCGTACTTCGTGTTCGACATGCAGCTGCCGGGCGTGACGGTGCGGCCGCTCGTGCAGATGACGGGCACGCACGAGTTCAACGAGGTGTACTTCGATGATGTGCGGCTGCCCGCCGACCACCTCATCGGCGCGGAGCACGACGGGTGGCGGCTCGCGAAGGTGACGTTGGGCAACGAACGCGTGTCGTTGTCGGGCGAGGGCGCCCTGTGGGGACGCGGCCCGACCGCCAACGATGTGCTCGATCTCGTACGCGCGGCCGGAGGCGAACTCGACCCGACCGTTCGCCAGCGACTCGCTGCGCTCTACATCGAGTCAGAGGTGCTGCGGCTCATCCGGTTGCGCACGTTGTCGGCGCGGCTACGGGGACTCGAACCAGGTCCCGAGGCATCGGTACGCAAGGCGCTGGCCGACGAACACGGCCAGCACGTCATGGCGATGGCGATGGACCTTGCGGGTTCGGACGCGATGCTCGCCGGCGCCGGCCCCTACGGCGATCGCAGCGGTATGTGGAGTTACGGGTTTCTGTACTCGGCTGCGCTCACGATCGGGGGCGGTACGAGCGAGGTGCAACGCAACATCATCGGCGAACGCGTCCTCGGGCTGCCGAAGTAGCCACAACCCCTCGCGGAAGGCGAACCCTCAGTCGTCGAGGCGGAGGGCGACGACGAACGCTTCTTGGGGCACTTCTACCCGTCCGATCGGCTTCCTCTGCTGCTTTCCCTCGTTCTGCTTCGCGAGCAGTGTGCGTTTGCGCGAGATGTCGCCGCCGTAACACTTGGCGAGCACGTCTTTTCGTTTCGCCTTCACGGTTTCGCGGGCGATGATCCGGCCGCCGATCGCGGCTTGGATCGGGACGTCGAACATCTGACGAGGGATGAGTTCGCGCAGCTTGGAGCACATGCGCCGGCCGTAGTCGTAGGCCTTGTCCTTGTGCACGACGGAACTGAATGCATCGACCGGGGTGTTGTTGAGCAACACGTCGACTTTGACCAAGGCGCTTGGGCGATATCCGATGGGTTCGTAGTCGAGTGAGGCGTAGCCGCGGGTGCGCGACTTCATGGCGTCGAAGTAGTCCATGACGATTTCGGCGAGCGGGAGTTGGTAGACGAGTTCGACGCGGTCTTCGCTCAGGTAATCCATCCGATCGAGTTCGCCGCGTCGCTGTTGGGACAGTTCCATCAGCGTCCCGATGTAGTCGGTGGGGGTGAGAATCGAGACCTTCACGTACGGTTCTTCGATCCGGTCGATCTTGTTCGTGGGCGGCATCGCGCTCGGGTTGTCGACGACTTCGGTGCCGCCGTCGATCAGCACGGCTTGGTACTCGACGTTCGGCGCGGTGGCGACCAGCGACAAGCCGTATTCGCGTTCGAGACGTTCGCGGATGATCTCCATGTGCAGCAACCCGAGGAATCCACAGCGAAAACCGAATCCGAGCGCGCCGGATGTTTCGGGTTCGTAGGTGAACGAACTGTCGTTGAGCCGGAGTTTTTCGAGACTTTCGCGCAACTCTGCGTACTCGTCGCCGTCGACCGGGTAGAGGCCACAGAACACCATCGGCTTGGGTTCGCGATATCCGGGGAGCGCGCCGGCGGGTCGTACGGCGTCGGTCACGGTCTCCCCCGACTTTGCTTCGCCAACGTCTTTGATGCCCGCGATGAGGTAGCCGACCTCGCCCGGGCCGAGCACGCCGACCGGCGTCGGTTCGGGAAGTCGTACGCCGATCTCTTCGGCGTCGTGGTTCGCCTGCAGTTGCACGTACCGCAAACGAGCACCGCTGCGCAGCGACCCGTTGAACACGCGCACTGCGCTGATCACGCCGCGGTAGGGGTCGTAGTAGGAGTCGAAGATGAGCGCTTGGAGGGCCGCGTCGATGTCGCCGGTCGGCGCCGGGATGCGTTCGACGATCGCGTCGAGAACCGCGCGGACACCTTCACCCGTCTTCGCGCTGATACGGAGTGTGTCTTCGGCCGGGAGTCCGAGCACCTTTTCGATTTCGCCGGCTCGCC
>SXIR01000006.1 GCA_005772765.1 Actinomycetota bacterium | reverse complement strand
GCTCACCGGTGTCGGGCTGGGAGATCAACAAGTCGTCGACGTTGACGCCGATGGCTTGTGCGTAGACCGGATCCATTGCGTGTTCGGCGTCGATGTATGCGCACATGCCACCGTTGCGCTGCGCCTCGGCAACAACGTGCATCGCCAGCGTGCTCTTGCCCGAGCTCTCCGGGCCGTAGATCTCGACGACTCGACCCCGGGGCAGGCCTCCGATCCCCAAGGCGATGTCGAGCGACAGGGCCCCGGTCGACACGGCTTCGATGCCCACATGGGGCTGTTCGCCGAGTCGCATGATCGACCCTTTGCCGAACTGCTTGTCGATCTGCGCCAAGGCCATTTCGAGTGCTTTTTCGCGGTCCATGATTCTCGTTCGTTCCTCTCGCCGACGTACCTGGTTGCGTTGCTGTTGCTCGTTTGCACTGCTCCTGGACCGCACCGTACCGAGGCGCTGCGACAACCACGCTCCGTGACGTTCCCGACGCTGCGAGCACAACATGGTTGCTGCGCTTGCCGATTCCGGAATTGGAATCCCAGGCGTGACATTAACGAACAACCGTTCGGGTCGCAAGCATCTCCGGAAGAAATTCGGCGTTGCCCTTTCAGCCGCAGGCCGCCGCGAACTGCGCACCGCTGCGCTCCAGGCGACCAATGGCCCGGGTGGGGTGACCCGGCCCGAGCGAGACCTCGCAGCGGGCCGTGTAACACAACGTGTGGACGACCTGCGCGATCGCGGCGTGGTGTTCGGCACCCGAGAACGGTCGCTCCGCGGCCCCCTCGTAGGCGGCGAGGTAGGCGAGGGCTTCGTCGAGGTCCGGGGCAATCGCGTCGTGGCCTTCGCCGAACGACCGCCACGTCGCGGCCGCGATCCCAACGCCGATGCATTCGGGGAGCGCGATCAACGAGTCCCAGTCGTAGGCACCGCGCAGGCCCTCGGGGCCGAAGCGCACGTTGCGCGCCGACCAGTCGCCGTGGATCACGACCTGCTCGGCATCGAGCGCGTCGATCACCGCGATCGCTCGATCGTTGAGTCGATCGATGAAGGCAACGCGCGGGTCGGGTCGTGTGAAGTCGAAGATCGGACTGTGCGGATCCGGGTACGCGACGCCCCGCCTTCTGGCCATCGTCGCGGGGACGAACGCTCCGACGAGATCGAGCGGACGAGCCAGCTCGACGATGCGTGCCAAGCCCGAGGCCGAAGCCTGCATCGCCCCCTCACCGAAATCGTTGCCGCCGTCGTCGAGCCACGCGTCGATGGTGGCAAGCCGATCACCGATCGGCGCCGCCGAGCACAGCGGGGCCGGACAGGGAAACCCGTTGCGACCCAGATGCACTTGCACTCGATGCATTGCGTCGAGCACCGCTTGGTCGGTCCGAGCCGGATGCAGTTTCACCACGACCACGCGTCGATCCATGAGCTCGAGCGCACACACCACCCCGGCCGACACCGTGCACAACCGTGGCGCGACCACCGAGACGGCCAACACGGCTTCGACGTGGGTGATCAACCGATCGGCGAGCGCCGCTGCATCGGGGGTCGCCAGCTGCGCGCCGGGCGCGCTCGGGGCGGCGGTGGCGAACGCGCCGAACTGTTCCGCGAGCAGATCCGACAACGTGGCGCGGGCGCGGCTCACCACGCCCACCGAGTATGGGCTCGGTGCTGCGCACCATCGGGACCCAACACGCTTTCGAACAACACGACGTCGGTGACCAACCATCGATGCTCGATACCCGCCGCTCGCACCGTCGCGCTCACATCGTGTGGTGTCCGCGACCGAGCAAGCGTCAGATGCGGCCGGAACTGCTCGTCCCGAGCGTGACCGCTGCTCGCGTCGATCGAGCGAGCAAGCGCGTCGAGCTCACGACGACCTCGACACACCCCCGACCACAACACCCGCGCTGCACGCGGCCGCGGGAACGCACCAATCCCGCGCAGCGTCAACTCGAAGGGAGCGGTGCCGACGCGCGGGTCGATGCGATTGGCGAGCTGGTCGAGGTCGGCATCGCCGAAGAACGCGAGCGTCAGGTGGAGCTGAGCGTCGGCGACCCAACGCCAGCCCCTGAGACTTGCCGCGAGTTCGTCGCGTTCGACCACCAACGTCGCTCGGGTGTCGAGCGGCGGCACGATCGCGACGAACGCTCGGGCCACGAGGAATCCTCAACAACCGCAGACGCAGAACTCGTTGCCATCCGGGTCGGCGAGGGTCACCCAACACATCCCGTGTTCTTCGACCGGCCCCCACAGTTTGGTCGCACCCAGTCCGAGGATCCGTTCGACCTCGGTGGCCACGTCCTCGCCCGACTCGAGGTCGAGATCGAAATGCATGCGGTTCTTGGCCAGTTTCGGTTCGGCAACCTCTTGCAAGATGATCTTCGGACCCGCGGCGCCAGCCGGCGGGCGAATGGAGCAGTACTGCGCGACGCTGCCATGCCGCTCGTAGCCCAGTACCGCGCACCAGAAGGTCGCGGCGCGTTCCTTGTCGGCGACATCGAGATCGATGGTGATGAACATCGGTTGTCCCCTTCGTTCACTCGAGCGAGTCGAGGCGCATTCGTAACAGGTTGAGGAGGGAGATCGTCGCGAACTGGCGGATTCGCTCGCGGTCGCCGGGCATTCGAGTCGACACGGCCTCGACGACACCGCCAGGCAACGCAATTGCAAAACACACGGTACCGACGGGTTGGCCATCTTGTTCGCCAGGGCCCGCGACGCCGGTCACGGCAATCGCCACGTCGGACTGCAGCAGACGGCGAGCGCCCTGGGCCATCTCACGCGCGGCTTGTTCGGTGACGACCGAGGGAGCCACCACGTCCAAGAGATCCCGTTTCACCTCGGTCGCGTAACTCACGACCGAACCTCGGAAGACGTCGCTCGCACCTGGGACGTTGACGATGCGCGACGAGATCAACCCACCCGTGACGGATTCGGCCGCGGCGAGGGTCCAGCCGCGGGCGCGCAGACGATCGAGCACCGCGTATTCCATCGTCTCGTCGTCGACGCCGAACACGAGATCGCCGAGAATCGAGCGCAGTTCGGTTTCCTCGGCGGCGACGAGCGCTTGGGCTTCGGCCTCGGTCGCGCCCTTCGCGGTGATGCGGACGACCAGACCTTCGATCCCGCGAGCCAGGAACGCAATCGTCGGGTTGCCGACCGGCTCGAGTGCGTCGACACGATGGGCGACCATCTCGGCCAATGCACTCTCACTCGTCCCCCACGTCTTGAGCGAACGGCTGATGATCGCGGACCGTTCGCCCGAGCGCGCCAGGAGATCGGGGAGCACCTGCTCGGTGATCATCCGCTGCATCTCGTAGGGCACGCCGGGAACGGCGTACACGACCTTGCCTTCGTGCTCGCAACAGAGCCCCGGTGCCGTACCGATCGGGTTGTCGAGCGCTCGCCCGCCCGCGGGTACGTCGGCCTGACGCAGGTTGTTCTGCGGCATGTCGCGCAACCGCACTTTGAACATTGCGGCGATCTGTTCGGCGAGGTCATCGTGACGGATGAGTTCGACGCCCATCCACTCGGCGATCGCGTCCCGCGTGAGATCGTCCTGGGTGGGTCCGAGGCCGCCGCAGATGATCAACGCGTCCGAGCGGTCCAGCAGGTCGCGCATCGCCGCCACGATGCGCGTCTGGTTGTCGCCGATCGCTCGGTGTTCG
>SXIR01000065.1 GCA_005772765.1 Actinomycetota bacterium | reverse complement strand
TGTTGAAGCCGAACATGGTGATTCCGGGCAAGCAACACAGTGGCGGCAAGGCGAGCCCTGACGCGGTCGCCGAAGCGACGATCCGGTGCTTCCGCGATGTTGTGCCCGCGGCCGTTCCCGGCATCGTTTTCCTGTCGGGCGGTCAAGGCGACGAGGAGGCCACCGCGAACCTCGATGCGATCAACAAGCGAGGTCCGCACCCGTGGGGTTTCTCGTTCAGTTATGGCCGCGCCTTGCAGGCGCCGGCGCTGAAGGCGTGGCTCGGCAGCGACGACAACATCGGCGCGGGCCAGGCTGCGTTCGCCAAGCGCGCCAAGCTCAACGGTCTCGCCCGCGACGGCAAGTACGACGCGGCGATGGAAGCAGCAAACTGATCCTGTTCGCGGCTGCGCTGGTCGCGGCGACGAACTCCTGCGACTAGGTCGGCGACGAACTGCCGATGGGGTCGGCTTCCAGTCGGGTGAGGAGGCTGCTGGTGTCGAAACGGTTGGCGCCGGCGGCTTGCACCTCGCGGTAGAACGCGGCGACGAGTTCGGTGAGTTCGACGCGCGCGCCGCTGCGGTCCGCCTGGTCGAGCGCGTAACCGAGGTCCTTCACCATCCAGTCGACCGCGAAGCCGAAGTCGTATCGGCCTTCGATCATCGTGGCCGCGCGGTTGGTCATCTGCCAGGAGCCGGCTGCACCCTGGCTGATCGCTTCGATCACCAGCCGCGTGTCGACGTTCGAGCGGGCGCAGAGGTGCAGCGCCTCGGCGAGACCTTGCACGATCCCCGCAATGCAGATCTGATTTGCCATCTTGGCGAGCTGGCCGTGACCGGTTGGCCCGATGTGCGTCACCGCTTTCGCGTAGGCATCGACCAACGAGCGCGCGGTGTCGACATCGGCTGGCGCGCCGCCGCACATGATGGTGAGCTGCCCGTTCTCGGCTCCGGCTTGGCCTCCGCTGACGGGCGCGTCGACGAAGTGCGGATGCGCAGCGGCGAGCTCGCGCGCCAGATCGGCGGAGGTCGTCGTGTGATCGATCAACAATGCGCGGTCGGCCAGCGTGGCGAGCACGCCGTCGTCTCCGAACACGACGGCCCGCACGTCGTCGTCGTTGCCGACCATCGTGCACACCACATCGGCGTTGTCCGCGACGTCGCGCGGGGTCGACGCGATCGATCCGCGATGTCTCGCGATCCACGCCTCGCCTTTGGCGCGCGTGCGGTTGTAGACGACGACGTCGTGGCCGGAGGCGGCGAGATGGCCCGCCATCGGAAAGCCCATCACGCCGAGACCGACGAAACCGACTCGCATCAGTCGTTGCTTTCGTCGTCGTCCGGCGTGGCGTCGAAGCCGGCGGCCGCGAGCCGGGCGAGGAGCCGGTCGCGCACCGAGTCGCCCGGAGCCCGGGCCTTGTCGCCGGTGACCCGCCATCCGAGCCGCGACGAGTAGAGCAGCGGCGGTTCTTTCAACCGTCCGTAGCCGTATTCGCCGACACGAGCGAAGAACAGTTCATGATCGCCCATGGTCTTGCGCTCGAAGACCTCGGCGCGAAACCAGGCGATGCAGTCGACGACATACGGAACGCCTGACTCCGACTCCGTGAGGTATTCGTCGGCGAGGTAGCGGAATTTTCGCCCTGGGTAACTGAAGTACTGCCCCTCGTCGACCTGATCTCCGGCGAGGATCGATACCGAGAACCAGCCCGCGGCCTCGATCAACGGGAAGGTGTCGTGCTTCGGTGACACGCTGGCCATCACGATCGGTTCCTCGAACGCGACCTGGGTGACCCAGTGTGAGCAATACGCGCGAGTGAGGTCGTCGTGACGCGCCGCGACGACCTCGACTCCCTTGATCATCTGCCCGAGGGCGCGTTTCAGTTTCGGATCGATCACGGCCTACTTGCCGTCCTTGATCTTGCGGTACTCCTCGAGCGCCTTGCGGTGTCCGTTCGCGCCGCTACCGACGACGCCGCCGTCGCGCACCTCTTTCACGACCTTCTCGAGGTCCTTCAGCAGGTCGTGCAGATCGTCTTCGGGTCCGGCCTTTTCGACCTTGTCGAGCGCGTTGTGAATCTGGTCGAACTTTCGCCGCACTTGTCCGTACTCGTCATCGAGTCTCTTGCGTGCGTCTTCGAGGCTCTTTGCCACGATTGCTCCCTTCAGGGCAATGATTGCCAGCCGCTGTTCAGCGGGTTCAGCGTAGGGTCGCTGCGATGCGCGCGCTGGTGCAACGTGTCACCGAAGCCTCGGTCACCGTGGATGCCGAGGTTGTTGGAACGATCGGACGGGGACTGTGCGTCCTCGTCGGCGTGACGCACGACGACGGCCTTTCGGAAGCGCACCGATTAGCGGACAAGGTGTGGAACCTGCGGATCCTCGACGACGTCGAAGGGACAATGAACCGATCAATTGCCGATGCAGGTGGCGCTATCCTCGCTGTCAGTCAGTTCACCTTGTACGGCGACACGACGCGGGGACGTCGGCCGGGATGGTCGGCGGCCGCGCGGCCCGAGCACGCGGAGCCGCTGGTCGAGGCGTTCGCAGAACGGCTCAGAACGCTGGGCGCGATCGTTGCGACCGGACGGTTCCGAACGGAGATGCAAGTCGCGTTGGTCAACGATGGCCCCGTGACCGTGATGTTGGAGGTGTAGGTCGTGAACGCTGGTGGGGAATCGTCGATGATGCGAATCGAGACGGCAAACAGCGTCTGGATGTTCGACACGGATCGGATGCGTTTTTGGCGCGTCCCTCGTGGGCTCGACGTGAACTCCTTCGCTACCGCGCGCGCGTGGCAGCCCTTCTTCGAGCTCGAGATCGACAGCGAAACTGGTGCCTTTTCGGTCTGGCTCGATGAAGCGGGTTCCCGCCGGCTTCGGTCGTACCAGCTCGCGCCGGCGCACGATGTGACCCGCGAACTTCGTCTCGATCCGGTCGACTGACCGTCCGTCGCGTCGCGCAACGTTTCGTCGACTGCGACGCATTGTCGAGGGCGGTCGCACGGAACCGACCCGAACACGTGTGCGATGGTGTCGCACCCCGCCGGTAGAGTCAGTCGATGGCCGGAGAGGGGTTGTTTGCCGACATGCAGGCCGACGTGCACGCGGGGGAGCCGCCGCGTGCTGTGCCTGCGTTCTCGCCGGTCGGCGACCTCACGGTCGACCTGAACCCAGCCCAGCTCGAAGCCGTCACCCTCGAACCCGGCCCGGTGCTTGTTGTCGCGGGCGCAGGTTCGGGCAAGACCAGAGTGTTGACACGACGGCTTGCCCATCTGGTGCTCGAAGAACGCGTCTCGCCGTTCGGGCTGATTGCGATCACCTTCACCAACACGGCCGCGGCCGAGATGAAGGAACGCGTCGCCCACCTCGTCGGGCCGGTCGCGCAACGCATGTGGGTGTCGACGTTCCACTCGGCGTGCGCACGAATCTTGCGCCGCGAGGCCAGCCTGCTCGGCTACCGGTCGAGTTTCACGATCTACGACCAGGCCGACGCTGTACGCCTCGTCGACTGGATTCGCCGGGATCTCGAGCTCGACCCGAAGCGGTTTCCGCCGCGCCAACTTCACGGCAAGATCTCGGCACTGAAAAACGAACTCGTGTTTCCCGAGGCGTTCGCCGAAAAGGCGTTCGGCCCCTACGAGCAGCGGCTCGCGCGGGTCTACACCGAGTACCAACGACGACTCGCCGAGGCGAGCGCCGCCGACTTCGACGACCTCTTGGTCCTCGCAGTCCGTTTGTTTCGCGAGCACCCGGCGGCGCTCGATCGATGGCGGCGTTACTTCCAACACGTGCTCGTCGACGAGTTCCAGGACACGAACCTGGCGCAATGGGAGCTCGTCCAGGTGCTCTCCCAAGAACACCGCAGCGTCATGGTGGTGGGCGACACCGATCAGTCGATCTACAAGTTCCGAGGCGCCGATTTCCGCAACATCATGCGGTTCGAAGAGGCGTTCCCCGAAGCGACCGTCGTGGTGCTCGATCAGAACTACCGCAGCACGCAGACGATTCTCGACGCAGCGAACTCGGTCATCTCGAACAACGCGTCGCGACACCCGAAGCATCTGTGGACCGATCAGGGGTTCGGCGAAAAGATCGTTCGTTATCAAGCCGAAGACGAACACGATGAGGCGATGTACGTCTTGTCGGAGTTACGGACGCTGACCGATCACGAATACCGCTTCGGTGACGTCGCGATCTTCTACCGAACCAACGCGCAGAGCCGGGTCATGGAAGAAGCCCTCGTGCGCGCCGGGATCCCGTACCGCGTGTTCGGCGGTGTGAAGTTCTACGACCGGCGCGAGGTGAAAGATGTGCTCGCGTACCTCCGCGCGTTCGTGAATCCCGACGACGAAGTCAGCTGGAAACGCATTGCCAACACTCCCAAACGTGGTGTCGGCGACACCTCCATCGCCAAGGTCGAGTCGTACGCGCAAGGCGCGGGCCTGACATTTCGTGATGCGCTCATCGAGGCTGCCGCCGCTGGCGTTTCCGGCAAGGCACTCGGCGGGATCCGCGACCTCATCGATCTCTTCGACGACGTCGGTCGTGATCTCCGCGAACTCGGCGTCGCCGAGGTCGTCGAAGCCGTCCTCGAACGCACGGGTTATCTCGCCGAACTCGAAGCCGAACGCAGCATCGAAGCCCAAGGTCGTATCGAGAACCTCCAAGAACTCGTCGGGGTCGCTCGCGAGTTCGATGAGTCGGTCGACCGAGGCGATCTTTCCGGACTCGGTTCCATCGGCGGAATCGGAGTCGGCGACCCGGGAACTGGCGCTGCGCCCGCGGTGAGCGAGGTGCGGGGTGTCGATCGCATCCAGGCATTTCTCGAAGGCGTGAGCCTCGTCACCGATCTCGACGATGCCGACGAGGAGTCCAGCTTCGTCACGTTGATGACGTTGCACTCCGCGAAGGGACTCGAATATCCGGTCGTGTTCTTGCTCGGCATGGAAGACGGCGTGTTCCCACACTTCCGGAGCCTGGGTGATCCCGAAGAACTCGAAGAAGAACGGCGCCTCTGTTATGTGGGCATCACACGCGCGCGCGAGCGGCTCTACCTCTGCCACGCGTGGAGTCGCATGTTGTTCGGCGCGACCGACTACCACCCGCCGAGCCGATTCCTCGACGAGATTCCTGCCGACCTCGTTCGCGAGGTCGGAACGACGAAGGGACGTGGGCGCGGTCGCGACCAACGCGATGCGCTGGTCGACGCCGCGCTTCGCAGTTCGCATCGACCCGCCCCCTCGGTCAGCGACGAGTCGCTGCGCCCGCCGCCCTCGCCGGTGGGAGCCAGCGGGGCCGAACAACTCGGTCTGCGCATGGGCGACGACGTGTTGCACGACAAGTACGGCGAAGGTGTGATCATCGATCTGCGAGGCCAGGGCGACAAGGCCGAGGCGCGCGTGCGTTTCCGCGACGGGACCGAGCGTTTGTTGCTGTTGGCCTGGGCGCCGCTCCGACGCCCCTGATCGCCCGGGATACGCCAGCCTGCTTCGGCGAACTGCGCTGAAGTGGTGCGCAGTGCAGCGGGAACGTTTCAGGCGGCAGGGCCGAAATCGACGATGAAGATCGAGCGTCGGTTGTCGATGTCTTCGATGCTCGATGGCCACTCTTCGAGGAGGGCCTCGTCGATCACGTCGCCGTCGCATCGCCAGAGGTCGTCGTCGTAGTCCCAACCCACCTGGCAATCGAGGCCGGTGACACTGTTCTTGTAGGCAACCAGTCGACCGTTGGGGTCGATGGCGTACCACCACCGACATCGACGGTCGATGAACTGCGGGTCAGGTTCGGCGGCGGCCTGCTCGGTGATATCGGGCGCGTAACCGAGTTCGATCGAACCTTCGCACGGCACGGTCTCGCCCGGGTCGCTGATCCACACCAGTCCGGCCATCACGCCGAGACCGATCCCGACCACCACGACCGCAACGAGCGTGCCGTACAGCCACAACGGCATACCGGTGCGCGGTTCGGACGGCTGGTCGGATGCAGAGTCAGGTGGGGAGGTGGAGTCGGTCATGCGGTGGACCCGTTCGGTAGGGTGGCGCCGCTTCGCGGCAGGACGGACGCTATCGGCGTGAACCCGGCCCGCCGGATTCGCACGCAGCGCTCAACCACCGATCGACGGAGTCGCAATGGATCTGTTCGAATACCAGGGCAAGCAGCTCTTCGCCCGCTACGACATCCCGGTTTCGCCGGGTGAGGCGGTTACCGAGGTCGAGGCCGCAGTTGCCGCGGCTGACCGGGTTGGCTACCCCGTGGTGGTCAAAGCGCAGGTCCAGGTCGGCGGCCGAGGGAAAGCGGGCGGCATCAAACTCGCGGCCAACGCCGAGGAGTGCCGCGAGCACGCGTCGAACATCATCGGGATGGACATCAAAGGCCACACGGTCAACGTCGTGTGGATCGAGCGCGCCTCGGACATCGCCGAGGAGTACTACGCGAGCTTCACGCTCGATCGGGCAAAGAAGCTGCATCTCGGGATGCTGAGCGCGCAAGGCGGCGTCGAGATCGAAGCGGTTGCCGAGGAGAACCCCGACGCGATCGCCAAGATCTGGATCGACCCGGTCGATGGTCTGACCGAAGCGGTGGCGCGTGCGTGGGTCGCTGCCGCGAATCTCAACCCGGCGGCGACCGACGGAGCCGTCGACATTCTGCTCAAGCTCTACAACGCCTACGTCGACGGCGACGGAGACCTGGTCGAGATCAACCCGTTGATTCTCACGCCCGAAGGCAAGGTGCACGCGCTCGACGCGAAGGTCAGCCTCGACAACAACGCCGAGTTTCGTCACGAGTGGGCCGAGTACGCGGCGACCCAAGAACGCGACGACCGCGAGCAAGCCGCGCACGAGGCCGACCTGCAGTACGTGGGCCTCGAGGGATCGGTGGGCATCATCGCGAACGGTGCAGGTTTGGCGATGAGCACCCTCGATGTGGTCAACCAGGCCGGCGGATCACCGGCGAACTTCCTCGACGTTGGCGGCGGCGCCGATGCGAAGAAGTTCATCAACGCGCTGACCATCATCGACAACGACCCCCGGGTGAAGTCGATCTTGATCAACATCTTCGGTGGCATCACCCGCGGCGAGGAAGTCGCCAACGGCATCGTCGCGGCGCTCGGTCAGATCGACATTACGAGCCCGATCGTGATTCGCCTCGACGGCACGAACGCCGACGAAGGTCGCGCCATCCTCGAACCGCACCTCAGCGAGAAGTTGCAGATGTCCCCGACCATGCTCGAAGCGGCGAAGACCGCGGTCGCGCTGGCGAAGCGCTGACCGTCCCCGATCGAGAAAGGACCACTCGACATGAGCATCTTCGTCGACGAGAACACCAAGGTCGTGTACCAGGGCCTGACCGGTTCGCAAGGGAAGTACTACGGCGGGTTGAACAAGGCCTACGGCACCCAAGTCGTCGCCGGCACGAACCCGAAGAAGGCCGGCACCGATGTCGATGGCGTTCCGGTATTCGCCAGCGTCGCCGACGCCGTGCGCGAAACGGGGGCCAACGCCAGCTGCATCTTCATTCCTGCGCCCGGCGTGCGCGACGCGGTGATGGAAGCCGCCGAAGGTGGCGTGCAGTTCATCGTGTGCATCACCGAGGGCGTGCCTGCGCACGACGAGGCGTGGTTCTTCAACAAGTTGCGGCGTGACTTCCCCGACGTGCGTCTGCTCGGCCCGAACTGTCCGGGAATCATCAGCCCCGGCAAGTGCAACATCGGCATCACCGCCGGTCACATCGCGAAGTCGGCTGTGCCCGGGGCCAAGAACGTCGGCATCGTCAGCCGTTCGGGGACGCTGACCTATCAGGCGCTCTACGAACTACAGGCCCAAGACATCGGTGTGACGACCTGCGTTGGCATCGGTGGCGACCCGGTTCCGGGGACCAGCTTCATCGACTGTCTCGCAGCGTTCGAAGCCGACCCCGAGACACACGCCGTCATGATGATCGGCGAAATCGGTGGCTCGGCCGAGGAAGAAGCCGCTGCGTTCATCAAGAACTCGATGACGAAGCCGGTGTCGGCCTACATCGCGGGCCAGACGGCGCCGGCCGGTAAGAAGATGGGGCACGCGGGCGCGATCGTGAGCGGCGGCAAGGGCACGGCAGCGGCGAAGATGGAAGCGCTCGCGGCCGCGGGGGTGAAGGTCGGCGCCAATCCGACCGAAGCCGGCGAACTCATGGTCGAGATCGTCCGCGCCCTCTAGTCCCGCCCTTCGTCAACCTCGCGCACCAACCCGCGCCACGCAACGTTTGCGCCGGGCGTCACGCGCCAGCGGGCCGGCTGAGGAAACGATCAGGGGGTTGCGTGTTGGGAGTCAGCCGATCGCGATGAGGTCGATCGTGAACACCAGGGTTTCGTTCGGCTGGATGTCGGGTGAACCCGGGGTTGCGCCATAGGCGAGATCGCCCGGAATGATCAACGTGCGGCGGCCACCGACCTTCATGCCCGGGATGCCTTGGGTCCAACCTGCGATGACGCCGTTCAGCGCGAACGACGCCGGCTCTGAGCGATCCCACGACGCATCGAACTGCAACTTCGTCTGCTGGCCGACACCCACGTAGTGCACCGTGACGCTGGTCGCTGGGTCGTTCGGGACTTCGGCGCCCGCACCCACGATGTCGTCGATGAAACACAGTTCGGTGGCCGGCGCGTCCGGTACCCGCATCTGCGGCTTGCCGCGTGCTTCGATTTCGGCAGCGACGTCGTCACCGCCCGCGCTCGGCGGTCCGGATTCGCCAGGACACACGAGTCCCGACGCGGCAGGGGTGGGCGGGGGCGGCGGAACCTCGAACGAAATCAGGTCGATCACGAACACGAGCGTCTCGTTCGGTTCGATTGCCTCGGTGGGCGGCGCGTCGCCGTACGCGAGGCCGCCGGGAATCACCAGGGTGCGGCGCCCGCCGGCGCGCATACCCGGGATACCTTCGGTCCAACCCGCGATGACGGTGTCGAGCGGAAAGGTCACCGGTTCGCCGCGGTCCCACGACGAATCGAACGGCTGCTTCGATTCCTGGCCGACCCCCACGTAGTGCACCGTGACCGTCGCGCCTTCGGGGACTTCGTCGCCTGCACCAACGATGTCATCGGTGCTGCAGAGTTCGGTCGCGGGTTCTGCGGTGACCGACACGACGGGCTTGCCACGTGCTTCGATCTCGGTGAACGGGTCGGCGTCGTCTGCGATCGGCTCGCCGGCCTCACCCGGGCACTCGAGATCGGCAGCGGCCGGATCGGCTTCGGTCGTCGTGGTGGCGTCCGAACTCGACGTGTTGACCTTGGTGTCGTCGTCGGCGCCGCACGCGGCGAATCCGAGGGCCGCGGTGACGACCAGAACGAGGGGAGTACGAACGCTGCGCATCCGGCGCAGGCTAGGGCCCGGCACGGGCCGGTCCCGGGCGCGCGGTCACGGATCTCGGCGAGCTGCCCTCGGGGCCATCGCGGCGGCTGCGCTCACGCGGCGTTGGGAACGCTGAGGCTGATCGCGGCGAACGAGAGTGGGGGCAGCGCGAAGCGCGCGGTGGAGTCGCCGACGCTGACGCCCGACCACGTTTCGGCCCGGATCACGTCGGGTGCTTCCCAGGTGTTCGCAGTGCGTGGCCCGGCCCCGGTGAGGATCTCGGCGCTGCGGACCGATCCCAGCGCATGCCCGGGCACATTCCACTCGATTGGAGCGTCGAGATCGGGGCTGCGGTTGACGGCGAACAGGTGCAGAGCGTCGACGTCGAGGATTGCCGCCGCATCGACCTGATGGGCACGCGTCGTGCGCCCCAGCGCGTCCGCGGGCCCGTCGACCGCGCAGCGCAGCGCAGTTCCGGTTCGGCGATCCGCGATCATGCGGATCGCGTGATGGATCGACTGCACGAGCAAGTCGTCGCCTCGGGTCAACACTGGTGCGATCACGTTGACGACTTGCGCGAGGTTGGCGATCTTCACGACATCGCAGTGACGGACGAAGCTGAGCAGGAACTGCGCCACCACGAGCGCGTCGGCGAGGTCGTAGACCTCCTCGATGAGGTGCGGCGCGTGCTGACCCGCGCCGTTCATCTCCATGTTCTTGTACCAGACGTTCCACTCGTCGAAGCAGAGGTAGGCGCGGTGACGGGTCCGGTGCTTGGCCTGGACGGCTCGGCAAACTGCATCGATCGACTCGATCTGGCGGTCGATGGATACGCCCGAAGCGAGAAACCGTGGGAGGTCGTTCGCGTTGTCGTCGACATAGCGGTGGAGGCTGACGAAGTCGGCGGCACGACCGAGGTGATCGAGCACCTCGTAGTCCCAAGCACCGAACGTCGGCATCTCCGGCGAGCTCGATCCGCAGGCCACAGTCCGGATGCGCGGGTCGACGTCTTTGATCAGCTTGGCGGTCTGCTGCGCCCGAATTGCGTAGTCGCGTGCAGGAACGTGCCCGAGTTGCCACGGACCGTCCATCTCGTTACCGAGACACCAAAGCCCGACATCCCATGGTTCGACCCGGCCGTTGCCGGCCCGGCGGTCGGCTTCGCGGGTGCCGACCGGTGCGTTGCAGTACTCGACCCAGTCGCGTGCTTCTTCAGGGGTCCCGGTACCAAGGTTCACCGCCATCATGGGTTCCCAACCCATGCGGTCGCAGAGGCCTAGGAACTCGTGGGTGCCGAAGTAGTTGGGCTCGATGCTCTGCCAGGCGAGTTCGCGCACCGTCGGGCGTGCCTCGATCGGTCCGACGCCGTCACGCCAGTGGTAGCCCGAGGCGAAGTTGCCGCCCGGATACCGCATGACGGTGAACCCGAGATCGCCGAGCGCGTCGAGGACGTCCCTGCGGCATCCGTGCTCGTCCGCGTGGCGGCTCGCGGGCTCGTAGACGCCTTCGTAGACGCAGCGACCCATGTGTTCGAGGAATCCCCCGAAGATCATCGGCTCCACGACGCCGATTGGTATTGCCGGGTGGCATGTCACCGCCGTGCGCGTCATCCCCTCATCTTCGCGGCGCTGCGGTCGGGCTGTCGACCGAGCCCGGTGCGGTGCGCGGCACTAGCGTCGTCGAAGTGCGGGTGGGAGTTCTGGCCTCGGGGAGCGGCACCATTCTGCGGTCGATGCTGGACCGAGGAGACATCCCGGTGGCGCTCGTCCTCGTCGATCGGACGTGTGGAGCGACCGTGATTGCCGACAAATACGGCGTCGCGACCGCGATCGTCGAACGGACGACCTTCGGTCCGATGTTCGATCGGTTCGCGTACACCAAAGATGTCGTCGCGACCCTGCACGAACACGAGATCGACCTCGTCGTGATGGCAGGATTCGGCACGATTCTCGATCAGCCGATTCACGATGCCTACCCAGCGCGCGTCTTGAACACGCATCCTGCGTTGTTGCCCGCGTTCAAAGGCTGGCACGCGGTGCGCGATGCGCTGGCGGCGGGGGTCAAGGTCACCGGTTGCACCGTGCACCTGGCGTCCCTCGAAGTCGACGACGGACCGATCCTCGCGCAGGAGGCGGTCCCCGTCCTCGTCGAGGACACCGAGTCATCGCTGCACGAACGCATCAAAGAAGTCGAACGTCGTCTCTACCCTGAAGTGATCGCGCACGTCGTGCGCGAGCACGCGGCCAACGAAGGAACCCAGCCGTGACCGACCGTCCCCTCCGTATCGAGCGCGCCCTGCTTTCGGTGTACGACAAGACCGGGCTCGCAGGTCTCGCTCGGGCGCTCCACGCGCGCGGCGTCGAGATCGTTTCGTCGCGCTCGACGGCTGCGGCGATCGCCGAAGCTGGAGTGCCCGTCACCGATGTCGCGGACATCACGGGTGTCCCGCCGATCCTCGATCATCGGGTCGTGACCTTGCACCCGAAGATTCACGGCGGCCTCTTGGCCGAACCGACCAAGCCCGAGCACCAAGCCGACATGGCGGAGTACGGCATCGCGCCGTTCCAGCTCGTCGTGTCGAACCTGTATCCCTTCGGTGCCGCGGTCGCGGGCTTCGAATACGGGTCGGGTGAAGGCGTCGACATGATCGACATCGGCGGCCCGGCATTGACGCGAGCCGCGGCGAAGAATCACGAGTTCGTCACGATCGTCACCGCCATCGATCAGTATGACCAACTGCTCGCTGAACTCGGCGAGCACGACGGTGCCGTCACGCTCACGACGCGTCGAAGGTTCGCGCTCGAAGCCTTTGCTCGGACCGCTGCGTACGACGCGTCGATCGTACAGTGGTTGCAACAGGACGAGGCGTTGCCCCGCCATGTTGTCGTTGCACTCGAACGTACCGACGAACAGCTGCGTTACGGCGAGAACCCTCACCAACGCGGCGCGCGGTACCGGTTCCGCGACGAGCAGAGTTGGTTCGACACGATCCAACAACACAGCGGACTCGCACTCAGCTACCTCAACCTCTTTGATGCAGACGCCGCGTGGAAGCTCGCGTTCGATCTTGGCGATCGACCCGCCTGCGCGATCATCAAGCACGCCAATCCGTGTGGCGCGGCGGTGGCGGGCGATCTCGCATCTGCCTATCAGCGGGCGCTCGAGTGCGACGAGCGTTCGGCGTTCGGCGGGATCGTTGCAGTCAATCGCGCGATCGATGCGGCGACGGTCGAGCGCATGATCGCAGGCCCTCAGGCTGATGTCGTGATCGCACCCGGCTACGAACCAGGTGTGCTCGACGCGCTCACGAAGAAACGGAAGAACACCCGGTTGCTCACGGCCGCACCGCCGGCCGGTGCTCGGCTCGATTTCCGACAGGTGTCTGGTGGTTTCTTGGTTCAGGACCCGCACCACTTCGCTGCCGAACGTGACACGTGGAAGGTGGTGACCAAGGCGGCGCCGACCGACGAACAGTGGCGGGACCTTGCGATGGCGTGGCGCCTCGTCGGGCACGTGAAATCGAATGCCATCGTGCTCGTCAAGGATGGCACCGCCTGGGGAATCGGCGCCGGGCAACAGAACCGAGTCGAGTCGGGCGAGATCGCCGCGAAGAAAGCTGCCGGACGCGCGGCCGGGGGGGCGTGCGCGAGCGACGCGTTCTACCCGTTCCCCGACGGAGTCGAGGCCGCCGCGGCGGCCGGGGTCGCTGCGGTGATCCAACCGGGCGGGTCCGTGAAGGACGACGCCGTCATCGAACGTGCCGATGCACTCGGCCTGGCAATGGTGTTCACGGGCGAACGCCATTTCGTGCACTGATGAGCGCCGTGATGATGCCGGGCGGACCGGTTGCCGACGCAGTGTTCGCCGAGCTCGAACCGCGCATCGCCGCGCTCACCGTGGCCGAGCGTCCACCAGGACTCGGCACGCTGCTCGTCGGATCCGACAGCGCGAGTGCCGGCTACATCCGAATGAAACAGGAGAAGGCAGCGGCGATCGGGGTGCACAGTCGCCACGTGCACCTACCCGACGACGCGACCCAGGCCGACGTCATGGCCGCAATCGACGACTACAACGCTGACGACGCAATCGACGGCGTACTTTTCCAGTACCCACCGCCGTCACACATCGACTTCGAGGCCGCGCTGGCCGCCCTCGAACCCGACAAAGATGTCGACGGCCTCCATCCGGTGAGCATGGGACGTCTCGCGCTCGGGATCCCGGGCCCCGTTCCGTGTACGCCAGCCGGCATCGAAACGCTGTTGGCCCACTATGACGTGCCGGTCGCGGGTCGTCACGTCGTCATTCTTGGTCGTGGCATGACCCTCGGGCGTCCGTTGTCGATGTTGTTGTCGCAGAAGCGCCCGACCGCCAATGCTGCCGTGACGGTGGTGCACACCGGCGTCCCCAACTGGTTCGATTACACGCGCGACGCCGACATCGTCGTCGCCGCGGTCGGCGTGCCGGGGATCGTGCGGCCCGAGCACATCCGCCCGGGCGCGGTGGTCGTCGGCGCGGGAGTTCGCTACGAGGGCCGCAAGGTGCTGCCCGATGTCGACGAAACGTGCGAGGCAGTCGCAGGTTGGATCACACCAAGAGTTGGTGGAGTCGGTCCGACCACGATCGCGATGTTGTTTCGCAATACCGTCGAGATCGCCGAGCGACGGTTGGCGCGACGATGAGCAGCTGGATTTCGGCCCCGCCACCGCCGCCGGCACCGGCGCAGTCGGTCGACTGCGTGTTGTGTGCAACGCCGCGCCCGGCCGACGAACGCTGCGCGGTATGTGGTCTGCATCCAGGACTGGGGCCCACCGAACGCGATCCGTTCGATCGCACGGCGATCCGGTGGATCGGCACGATCTTTGTCGCCATCTACGTCGTGGTGTTCGCGATCACCGCCGCCGTGAACTGACCTGATCGCGGTGATCCTCGCGGAGTTGACGATCCGACACACGCGGCGCCATATGCCGACGCGCCGGGTCGCGCCCGCGTCGGCCTACCTGCCGATGGCCGGAACCCAAGCGCCAGGTGCGTTGTTGATCGGCGCGATCGTGCACGAGTTCATTGCGGTGCTCGACGAGGAAGATCGCGCCGATTTCGATGCGTTGTTGCACGCTGCGGCAGGGGGACTCTCGCTGCCGCGCATCGCTGTACGTCATCGTCTCCAACGAGATACACACGGTCTCGACCGCTCGCGCCATCGCGTCGAGCAACGCGACGACGGGTTCGTCGTCGAACTCGATACCCACGGGGCGCCGATCCCGCAACTGCTCGGTATGGTCGTCGCGGTTGCCCAGCTCCCGCCGACCGCTCGCCAGCGCGGCCTCGACGAGATCCGACGGGTCGGTCGCGGCATCAGCCCCTACGGGCGGCGAGGCGTCGTGATCCGCCGTCTGGTCGACGGACTGCCCCTCGAGAGTCCGTGGGCGGCCGGCGCGACCTGGGCCCCGGGGGCCCCGATCGAGGAGGTCGTCTGGGATGGCATCGATTCGGAGCAACGGTGGGCCATGGAGGTCCTGGGGCTCCGGGCGCATGCAGGAGTGCAGCGCTCCGAGGTCAACCGCCGGTTCCGGCGATTGCTGCGGGATGCCCATCCCGACACCGGTGCAGCGCGAGCCGGTGCCGCCGAACGGATCGAGGAACTCACCGAAGCGCGCGATCGGCTGATGGACCTGATCGACCGCGACGCTTCGGCCCGGTCCGACGAGGCCTCCTAGATTTCGACCCCATGAAGACTCCCGTTCGTGTCGCCGTCACCGGAGCTGCGGGCCAGATTGGCTACAGCTTGTTGTTCCGCAGCGCCAGCGGATCGATGCTCGGTCCAGATCAACCGGTGATTCTGCAACTCCTCGAGATCACCCCGGCGATGGGCGCGCTCGAAGGCGTCGTCATGGAACTCGACGACTGTGCCTTCCCGTTGCTCGCCGGAATCGAAACGAGCGACGACGCGAACACGGCGTTCTCGGGTGCGAACTTTGCGATGCTCGTCGGTTCGGTGCCGCGCAAAGACGGCATGGAACGCTCCGACCTCCTGAAGATCAACGGCGGAATCTTCACGACGCAGGGTCAAGCGATCGCCAATGGCGCCGCCGACGACGTCAAGGTGCTCGTGGTTGGCAACCCGGCGAACACGAACTGTCTGATTGCGATGAACAACGCAAAGGATGTGCCGACCGATCGCTTCACGGCGATGACGCGCCTCGACCACAACCGAGCGATGGCGCAACTCGCGCAGCGCACGGGAACCACAGTCAACGACATCACCAAGATGACGATCTGGGGTAACCACTCGGCAACGCAGTTCCCGGACCTGTACCACGCCGAGGTGAAGGGCCAGAACGCGTACGACCTCGTCGGCGATCACTCGTGGTACGAGGGCACCTACATCCCGACCGTGCAG
>SXIR01000064.1 GCA_005772765.1 Actinomycetota bacterium | reverse complement strand
GTTGTGCTTCAGCTTCTTCATCGCCTCCTTGGCCTGCACACCGAACCGCTGCTCCTCGTCGACGACGAGCAACCCGAGGTCCTTGAAACGGACGTCCTGCGAGAGCAGGCGGTGCGTACCGACGACGAGGTCGACCGAACCTTCCGCCACCGCGGCCAGAACATCGGTTTGTTCCTTCCCGGTGAGAAACCGCGACAGCACCTCGACCCGGACCGGATAGTTCGCGAACCGCTCACGAAAGGTCTGGCCGTGTTGGCTCGCCAACAGCGTCGTGGGCACGAGCAGCGCCGCCTGTTTTCCGTCCTGAATGCACTTGAAGATCGCGCGTAACGCAACCTCGGTCTTGCCGTAACCAACATCGCCGCACACGAGGCGATCCATCGGCACGGTGCGCTCCATGTCGGCCTTCGTTTCGTCAATGGCCGTCTGTTGATCGGGTGTCTCCTCGTAGGGAAACGCTTCTTCGATCTCACGCTGCCACGGCGAGTCGGTCGCGAACGCGTGTCCAGGAGTTGCGAGTCGGCGTCGATACAGCACGACGAGTTCACCGGCAACGTCGCGAACGGCCTTACGGACCTTGGCGCGGGTCTTCTCCCAGTCGGCGCCGCCCATCTTCGACAACTTCGGCGTATCGCCGCCCGTGTACTTGCGGATGATGCCGATCTGATCGGTGGGAACGTAGATGCGTTCCTCGCCGCGGAACGCGATGAGCAGGTAGTCGCGCTCGAGCCCGAACATCGTGCGCGACACCATGCCCTCGTAGCGCCCGATGCCGTGTTGGCGATGCACAACGTGGTCGCCGGCCGCAAGGCCTTCGTAGAAATCCGCACCCTTTCGTGCGCCGCGCGGTTTGCGGTGGACGCGCCGACGGCCGGTGAGATCGGCCTCGGCCACAAGCGCAAGGCGTGAGCCAGGTAACACCGCGCCACGGTCGAGCGCCGCGACCACGACGTGGATGCCCGGCCGGGCCAACAACGCAGAGCGGTCGGCAACTTCGCGATGCACGTCGACCGTCATGCCTTCGTCGGCCAGCACCTGCGCGATCCGTCCGGCACTGCCTTGCCCCTCGGCGCAGAGCAACACCGTGAAATCCTCGGCGCGCAGCCGTCGCAGTCGATCGGCAAGGGCGGTCGTGTCGCCGACCACCGGGTCGAACGGCGTCGCCGCGAACTGAGGCGTGTCCGGCCCATCCGGTGTCGACAGGAGCGGCGTCCAACCACCGCGAGTGTGCGCGAGCAAGCGGTCGAACTCCAGCGAGAGTCGAGCCAACGAATCGGACGATGACGCGCCCCAGGTCGGCGCGAGCGCGGCCGCGAGATTCGCTTCTTCGTCGAGGAGTTCCTGCGCTCGATCGCGCAGCCGTCGGGGCTCGCAGAGCAACACCAACGATTCCGGCCCGAGGAGATCGGTGATCAGATGCTCGTCGCCGGTGAGGAACGGCAACCAACTTTCCATGCCGTCGAACAAGGAACCCTCAGCGAGCCGTTCCCACTGTTCGGCTCCCCAGGGTTCGGCGACGAGCAACGAGCGGGCGCGCTCGCGCACCTCGTCGGTGGGCAGCAGTTCACGTGCGGGGAAGATCCACGTCTCGGCAACGTCGTCAGTGCTGCGTTGGTCGGCGATCGAGAAGTGCGACAGACGATCGACTTCGTCGCCCCACAAGTCGATGCGCACGGGATGATCGGCCGTGGTCGGGTAGACGTCAACGATCGACCCGCGCACCGCAACCTCGCCGCGGGCTTCGACTTGGTACTCGCGGCGGTAGCCAAGATTCACCAACCGTGCGATCAAGTCGTCGCGGTCGATGTGCGCGCCCTTGGCGATGACGATCGGTTCGATGTCCTCGACGTGCGGGCCGAGTCGCTGGACCAAGGCGCGGACCGGAGCAACCACCACCTTCGGGAGGTGATCGCCCCCCGTGCGTAGGCGCCACATCACCCGCAGGCGACGCCCCATCGTGTCGAGCGCCGGCGACACGCGCTCGAACGGCAAGGTCTCCCATGCGGGAAACACCTCGATCGAGTCGGCGCCGAGGAGCAAACCCAGGTCGTGCGCGAGTCGTTGCGCATCGTCGCCGCGAGGGACCGCAACCAGAATCGGGGTGCGCGCGCTCGTTCGGGCGAGCGCCGCAACGAAAACGGCGCGCGCAGCTTCGGGTACGGCGACGCTCGATCCGATGCCGGCGGACGCGGCAACGACCGCCGAATCGGCGGCGAACAACGGTGCGATTCCGGCCAGTGCCGGTGCGGTGGGCTGGGTCTCCATGGCGCGACGAACCCCGTGGAAACCGAGTTCCCACGAGTGGGCGCAGGGTACCTGAGGGTCGACCGCTCAGGCGCGGGTGTTGTATCGATTCATGGCGACATCGACGCCTTCGGCGAGGATGACCTCGACCGCGTCGGCAGCTTCGTGCAACGTCACGTCGAACTCGCTTCGCGCCTTCTTGCCCATGCGCGACAACACATGGTCGGCCCCGAACTCTTTCGATTTCGGCTTGCCGATTCCGACGCGCACGCGCAAGAACTCGTCGCTCTTCAAGTGCGCCTTGATCGAACGCAACCCGTTGTTCCCGGCGAGACCACCGCCCGCCTTCACCTTCATGACACCCGGATCGAGATCGAGTTCGTCGTGCACCACGACGATGCTCGCGGGCTCGACACCGAAGCGGCGAGCCAGCGGCGCCACCGCGTTGCCCGACTCGTTCATGTAGGTCAGGGGGACCGCCAACGCGAGCCGACGACCACCGATGACGGCTTCGCCGATGAGCGCGTTGAACTTGCCGCCCTTCAACCGGACGCCGTGGCGCTCAGCCAGGATCTCAATGACATCGGCACCAGCGTTGTGGCGCGTGTGGCGGTACTGATCGCCAGGATTGCCCAACCCGATCGCAAGCAGATCGGCAGCAGTCCCCACTCGTTCTCGATCGCCCCGACGGAGGGCCATGGGTTACTGACCGGCTTCGTCGCCGGACCCGCCGGCCGCGCCTGCCTCGTCGTCACCATCGCGCTGAGCTGCGGCCATGGCCCGCGACACCGAGATGATCGCGACGAGAACGTCGGGGTCGTCGAGCACCTCGACACCAGCCGGGACCACGAGGTCGCCAATCCGCACCTGACCGTTGACGCCGAGATCGGTGATGTCGTGGTCGATCGAGGTCGGAATGGACTGCGGCTTGGCCGAGATGTTGACCGTGAACACCTGCTGTTCGAGCAGTCCGCCTTCGCCGACGCCGGCCGACTCACCGATCAGGTTGATCGCAACATCGGCATTGATCGCCTGGTCGGCGTGCACCCGAACGAAATCGACGTGGGTGAGCGTGCCCTTCACCGGGTGGCGGTTGACCTGACGAGCCAACGCCAACTGGTCCGTGCCGCCATCGATCGACAGCGCAATCAGCGTGTTCGAACCCTTCGCGAGGATCAGGTTCAGTTCGTGGGCGTCGACGGTGATCGACTGGTTGTCGTCGCCGAGGCCGTAGACCTCACACGGGACGCCGCCCTGCATGCGGATCTGACGGGCCGGACCCTTGCCCCGACCGGAGCGAATGGTGGCTGACAGCGTGGTGGTACCCGTGTTGCTCATGACGCGAAACGACCTCGTGACCGGGAACGGAACGTTCCATTGTGCCACACCGATGCCGCTGAGGGCCGGTCGGAGCGGATTCCGCCCGGCCAGGCACCACCGCGGGTCAGAAGTTGTCGCCCTGGAACAACTCCGAGACCGACGTGTCTTCGAACACCGCGTCGATTGCCTCGGCCACCAACGGCGCCACCGAGAGCACCTTGAGCTGGGGGAACTGCTTTTCGGTCGGAATGGGCAAGGTGTCGGTGACGACGACTTCCCGAACCGGTGAGTTCTTCAACCGGTCGACGGCCGGGCCCGACAGCAGCCCGTGCGTGGCCGCAATCACGACATCGGCCGCACCGCGATCGTGGAGCATCGTCGCTGCGTTGGCAACGGTTCCGGCGGTGTCGATCATGTCGTCGACGATGATGCAGGCTCGACCCTCGACATCGGAACCGACCAGCTCGCCGGCCAAGGCAACGTTGTGGGTGCCCTTCGGACGACGCTTGTCGATGAACGCGAGTTCGACGTCGGCGATCCCAGCTTCTTCGAAGCGGTTGGCGTACCGCCGCATCAGCTTGCCGCCACCTGCATCGGGCGACACCACGGTCACCGGTCCGCTGACCGACGACGCGAGGTACTCGGCGAGCACAGGCAACGCGGTGAGGTGATCGACCGGCTTGTCGAAGAAACCCTGGATCTGACCGGTGTGCAGGTCGACGGTGACGACCCGATCGGCACCCGAGGCCGTGATCATGTCGGCCACCAGCCGCGCCGTGATTGGCTCGCGACCTTCGGCCTTGCGGTCTTGGCGGGCGTATCCGTAGAACGGACACACCGCGGTGATGCGCTTCGCACTCGCCCGTTTCGCTGCGTCGATCATGATCAGCTGCTCCATCAACGAGTCGTTGATGGGTGTGCAGTGGGTTTGGAACACGAACACGTCGGAGCCGCGAATCGTCTCTTCGTACCGGCAATAGATCTCGCCGTTGGCGAAGGTCGACAACACGATGTCGGCCAACTTGATGCCGAGATTGCGGGCGACGTCGGCGGCGAGCTCCTCGTGACCGCGCCCGCTGACGAGCACCAGCTTCTTCTTGCTGACGAGCTCCATGACGAATCCCCCTCCGTGACCCGCAGCCGACCCTAGCCGCAGGGTGGAGAATCAGGACCCGGGATTCGCGGTCGCGCCGTCGCCTTCGGACCCGTCATCGACCACGGGTCCGCTTCGGTCGGAGGGGTCGCTCTGCAGCGGATCGACCCAGCCCTCCACGAGTCGCGCGGGCACCCCGCGAACGTGGCCGGACTCGGGAACGTCGTTCGTCACCACCGCGCCCGCGCCGATGACGGCGCCGTCGCCGATCGACACCGGTGCAACGATGACGCTGTTCGAACCGGTGCGCGCCTTGTTGCCGATGGTCGTGCGATGTTTGTTCTTGCCGTCGTAGTTCGCGGTGATCGTTCCCGCGCCGATGTTTGCGCCTGCGCCGACCGTGACATCGCCGAGGTAGGCAAGATGATTCGCCTTGGCGCCTTCGCCGAGTTCGGCGTTCTTCGTCTCGACGAAATCGCCAACCTTGGCGCCCCGAAGCAAGCGGGTGCCCGCTCGCAAGTGAGCGAACGGGCCCACCGAACACTCGTCGCCGACGTCGGCGTCGCGCACGACGGAGTTGGCGATCGTCGTGCGTTCACCGATCACACTGTCGATGATGCGCGTGTCGGGGCCGATCGTGCTCCCGGCGCCGATGACAGTTCGGCCCTCGAGCATCGTGCCAGGCAACAGCACCACGTCCAGCGCGATCTCGACGGTGGCGTCGACGTAGGTGCGTTCTGGGTCGAGCATCGACACACCGCTACGCATCCACGCGCGATTGATCCGTCCTCGTAGGGCAGCTTCGGCCTGCGCGAGTTCGGCGCGGTCGTTGACCATGCGCGCCTCGTCGGGAAACTCGACCGCTTGGGCAATGACACGATGGCCAGCGTCGCGCAACACCCCGATGGCGTCGGTGAGGTAATACTCGCCCTGCGCATTCTCCGGCGACAGCCGTCGGAGCGCCGGGGCAAGCAGGTTGCGACGGAAGCAGTAGATCGACGTGTTGATCTCGTCGATGCCAAGTTCGGCCGGGCTCGCGTCGCGGTGCTCGACGATGCGTTCGACGCGATCTTCCTTGCCGCGCACGACGCGACCCAAACCAGTCGGGTCGTCGACGATCGCGGTCAGGATCGTTGCCGCGGCATCCTCGTTGCGATGCTCGGTTGCGAGACGGGCGAGCGTCGTGGGCGACAGCAGCGGCGCATCACCCGGCAAGACGATCAGGTCGTCCTCGCCATCGAGTTCGTCGAAAAACGGTGCGGTGAGCGCAACACCAACCGCGTCGCCGGTCCCGCGCTGCACCCGCTGTTCGACGAACTCGACCGGCACTTCGCCGACCAGCTGCTCCTGGACCGTCTTCACAACGTCCTCAGAACCGTGGCCGACGACGACAACGATGCGTGCCAGCGGCAACTGCTCGAGCGCGTCGAGCATGTGCAGAATCATCGGGCGACCACACAGCCGATGGAGCACCTTCGGCATGCTCGATCGCATCCGCGTTCCCTCACCGGCGGCGAGAACGATCGCAGACAGCGGCCGGTACTGACTCATGCGAACTCCAGGTCGTGAGGGGTGCTCGGAGTACTTGGCTCGGAGTACTTGGCTCGGGGGCAAGGGCTCGAACCTTGACTAAGGGAACCAAAATCCCTGGTGCTGCCAGTTACACCACCCCCGATCGGGTGTCGTCGAAACTACTGCCTCGACTGACCGAATCGACGCGGCGATCGTCCGGCCGTTGATCGCAGCGACGGGCGCCCGTCGGACCGACGACTCGAATGGTTGATCGGCAGGATTCGGGGTCGATGTGAGCGTTGCGCACGATCACCGCTAGGGTCCCACCTTCGTATGGGCAGCCTGATCAAAAAGCGCCGCAAGCGCATGCGCAAGAAGAAGCACAAGAAACTCTTGAAGAAGACGCGCTGGCAGCGTCGCACCCAGGGCAAGTAAGCCCCGGGCGCGTGCGCGCCGTGAAGTCTGACGACTGGAGTGGCCGCCCTCGGGCGGCCACTGTCGCGCCCAACGCCGCTACTGCTGCCCGACGCGGCTACGTCGACCGTGGCGGGGTGTTCGCGCCCGCCGTCGTCGTCGCCCAGACCCTGGTGGACACCAATCCCTCCCGCAGCGCCGCTTCGTGGCGGGCGGCTTCGTCGGCATCCGCGACGAGCACCGCGTAACTGCTGCCGCTTCCGAGCAGCAGGGGTGACCTGCGCGTGAGGGCCGCCATGCGGTCGCGCCAATCTGCAAGCGCGGGTGCCACGACCAAGGCCGCCGATTCCAGGTCGTTGCGCAAGCCGCCGTCCAGAAGATCGGACTCGACGACCCGGTCGCTCGTCGGTCCTCCGAGCTCGTCCCACGCTCGGTACACCGCAGGTGTCGCGCACCCGAACGGCGGCGTCGCAATCACGAGGTGCAACGGCGGGACGTGCGGGGCCGCGACGAGCCGCTCGCCGCGGCCTCGAAGCCACGCGGGTGCTCCGCGCACGCAGAACGGGACATCGGAACCGAGCTTGGCTGCTGCACGGCGAATCGTTGCCCCCGAGATCCGATAGTGCCGCTGCAACAACCGCAGCACGGTCGCGGCGTCGGAGCTGCCGCCACCCAACCCAGCGCCCATCGGAATGCGTTTGGTCAGCTTGATGCGAACGCCGTGGATCGTTGCGGGCATGTGCGGTCGTAACAACTCGACGGCACGGGCCGCCAAGTTGTCAGAAGCTTTGGTCGGTGCCGAGTCGCGTGGCGTGACAACCACCGTGGTCATCGATCGCGGTTGCTGCGAGATGACGACGTCGTCGAACGGCGCAGCGGTCAGCACCGTGAGCGCGTCGAGTTCGTGGAATCCATCCGGACGGGTCCCGAGGACGCGCAACGAGAGCGTCACCTTCGCGCCGGCGCGCCCCCGCAGGACGGTGAGTCGTCGTTCGTTCATTGCGCCGGCATGCTCGCATCGGCCAGCGCGGCCCAGGCCGCGAGGTCGAGTTCTTCCGCGCGCGCAGTCGGGGCAGCGCCGGAGGCGAGGATGATCGCTTCGGCGTCGTCGCCCAGCACTGGCTTCAGCGACTGACGCAGCATCTTGCGGCGGGTCGCGAAACCGCCACGGACCAGTGTGAACATCCATTCCTGGTCGAGCACCGAAACCGGCGGCTCGCGGTGCCGGCGGAGCCGCACGAGCGCGGACTCGACGTTCGGCCTGGGAATGAACACAGCTGGCGGGACGGCCCCGACGATCTCGGCGGCCGCATGAAATCCGACCTTCACGGTCACCGAACCGTACGCCTTGGTTCGCGGCCGCGCGGCGTATCGCTCACCGACCTCACGCTGCACCATCACGAGCACATCATTGATCCGAGGCGCCGTCTCGAGCAGGCGGATCACGACCGGCGTCGCAACGTTGTAGGGGAGGTTCGCCACGAGCGCGGCGCGTTGGAGTCCGTGTTCGTCGAGGAGCGCGTGCCAATCCATCGTGAGCGCGTCACCCTCGACGATCGTGACCTCCGCGTCGCGCACGTGGTCTTCGAGACCCGCAATGACGTGTCGGTCGAGTTCGACCGCAACGACGGAAGCGCCGGCTTCGGCGAGGGCCAACGTCAGGCTCCCGAGTCCGGGACCGATCTCGATGACGGCATCGCCGCGTCGCACGTCGGCCAACCGGACGATGCGCCGCGCCGTGTTCGGGTCGGCGAGAAAGTTCTGACCGAGCGCGCGACTCGGCCGGAGCCCGTGGCGTTGCAGCGCGGACTGAATCGACGCCGGCGTCAGCAACTCCATGATCAGACCGGACCCAACCCGAATGCACTGATTGCGTTGGTCACGGTGGCTGACGCAACCAGTTCGATCGGTTCGGAGCGAGCGGCAGCCAATGCCGCAACGACGTAGGGCAGAAACCCTGGCTCGTTCGGCTTGCCCCGCTTCGGCACCGGGGCGAGGTAGGGCGCGTCGGTCTCGCACAGCAAGCGGTCGATCGGAGTCATCGCCGCCGCGGCGCGCAGATCGTCGGCGGTCTTGAAACTGACGATGCCGGAATAGCTGAGTGAACAACCCAGGGCGAGCGCGCGCTCGGCTTCACGCGGACCGCCGCTGAAACAGTGGAAGATCGTTCGGCGGGGCACGCCTTCGCGCTCGAGGCATTCGACCGTTGCGTCCCAGGCGTCGCGAGAGTGGATCACGAGCGCAAGATCGCGTTCGTGCGCGAGTCCGATCTGACGAGCAAACGCACGAGCCTGATCTTCGATCTCGGAGTGTTCGTAGTAGAGGTCGAAACCCGCCTCACCGATGCCGACCACCTTTGGGGCCGCGACAAGGTCGACGAGTTCGTCCCACTCGCGATCGAGATGACGAGCCTCGTGCGGATGTAAGCCGACCGTCGCGTAGACATCGGCATGGGTGTCGGCGAGGGCGACGGCACGCTGGCTCGACGCGAGGTCGCAGCCCACCACGACGAACGCCGCGACCCCAGCCGCGCGAGCCCGGTCGAAGGCCTCGTCGTCTTCGGTATGGCAATGCGAATCGACATAGGCGAGACGTGCCGAAACGACATCGGCGGCGACACCACCGGTCAACGGTCGCTCGACATCAGGCGATTCGCGGTCCGTCACGACGCGTGTTCAGTCGGAGACGTCGAGACGCGGAAACAACGGATCGCCCTTCTCCAACGGGTTCCCGGCCGCCAGGCCGCCCCACGCTGCCGCCTCCGGCAGTCGCTGGCCGTCAACGGCGTCCGAGTGACCCAGCCGGCGCCACAACTCACCCGCCGCGTTGGGAATGACCGGCGCCGCAAGCACGGCCACGACACGAAGGGTCTGGAGACAGTCGCCGATCACTGCTGCCGTCGCAGCCGAGTCGCCCGCTTTGTTGAGCGCCCACGGTGCACGATCCTCGATGTACGCGTTCGTCGCGCGAATCAAGTCCCACACCGACGTGCACGCGCTCGCGAAGTCGAGGCGGTCGTAGGCGGCGGCGACGTCGGTGTAGGTGGATTCGGCGAGCGAACGCAGCGTCCCGTTCTCGCAGACATCCGGCACTCGCGCGTCGCAGTAGTTCACCGCCATGTTCAGCACGCGGCTCGCCAGGTTGCCGAAGTTGTTGGCGAGGTCGGCGTTGTACCGCGTGACCATCGCTTCGTAGCTGAAGTCGCCGTCGGGACCGAACCGTTGGTCGGCCATGAAGTGGTAGCGGTAGCCGTCGATACCGAAGTCGGCAATCAGGTCGTGGGGGAAGATCTGATTGAGCTTGGTCTTGCTCATTTTCTCGCCGCCGACCAATAGCCAACCGTGCGCGAACACACATCGCGGCGGTTCGAGGCCAGCCGCCATCAACATGGCAGGCCAGTAGACGGCATGGAAGCGAAGGATGTCTTTGCCAACGAGGTGGTAATCGACCGGCCACCACTTGTCGAACCGTTCGTCGTCGACGCCGTAGCCCACAGCGGTGCAGTAGTTGACGAGCGCGTCGAACCATACGTAGGTGACGTGGGCCGGATCCCAAGGCAGGGGGACGCCCCACGTGATCGACGTGCGACTCATCGAGAAGTCGCGAAGCCCCTGGCGGATGAACCCGAGGACCTCGTTGCGACGCGCATCGGGCGCGACCGCTTCGGGATGCGCCGCGTAATGCTCGAGCAAACGGTCTTCGAACTCCGAGAGCTTGAAGAAGTAGTTCTCTTCGACGACGCTTTCGACCGGGCGGTCGTGGATCGGGCAATTGTCGTCGACGAGCTCGTCGTCGGCGTAATACGCCTCACACGGGACGCAGTACAGACCTTCGTAGGTGCCCTTGTAGATGTAGCCGTTGTCGTAGACGGCTTGGAGGAACTTCGACACGGCCGCGTAGTGGCGCGGCTCGGTGGTACGGATGAAGTCGTCGGTGCGAATCTGCAACTCCGACCACGTCTGCTCGAAGCGCACCGCGGTGCGGTCGGCCCACTCCTTCGGGGCCACGCCTTGCGCCTCGGCCGCCCGCTGGATCTTGAGGCCGTGTTCGTCGGTACCCGTCAGATAATGGACGTCGTCGCCGTGGAGGCGCCGCCATCGGCACAGCACGTCGCCGGCCAACGTCGTATAGGCGTGCCCGATATGGGGCACGTCGTTGACGTAGTAGATCGGCGTGGTGACGGAGAAGCGGTTGGGCACCTGCCCATTGTGCCCCCTCGACGAGGTCACGACCGTACGATTCGCCGGGTGACGACACCTGGGTCCGGATCGCCGACCCCACCCAACCCGCTGCCGTCGATGCTGTCGGCAATTGGAACCGCCCGGCGGATCGACGCGCTTGGGCGGGTTGTGGTGCCAGCCGAGATCCGAAAGCTGCTCGGGCTCTCCGAAGGCGACCTCCTCGACATCCATGTCGTCGAGGGTCGCATCGTGATGGGACGGATCGAACACCGGTGCACGTTCTGCGGCGCAACCGACGACCTGACCCGCCATCGAGAGCGCCTCGTGTGCGCGTCGTGCGTCCGCGAGATCGCCAACCCGACAGCCTGACGACCAACCTGCCACGCCAGGGGTTCGCGGCAACGACTCGTTCGTCGTACGGACGTCGTCAGCGAGCGCGAAGGTCGAGCGCACGTTCATACGCGCGCCGCTTGGCGACACCGAGCCCGACCGCAACTGCGGCGGCAGCATCGCGAGCGCTGGAACCCGCCGCGAACTCGGCCTGCAAGGCAGCGTCGATTGCGTCGTCGTCGGCCGCGATAGGGGTTGGGGCAGCGCCGACGACGATCACGCATTCGCCGCGAGGCGACAGACCCGCCAACTCCCGCAACGGACCGCGCACCACTTCTTCGAACATCTTCGTGAGCTCACGAGCCACAGCTGCGGGACGCTCGTCACCGCACACCGCGATGAGATCGGCGATCGTCGCGTCGACCCGGTTCGGCGACTCGAACACGACGGTCGTCGCATCGGAACGCGCGATACGAGCGAGCGCGTCTTTGCGGTCGGGACCTTTGCGCGGCAGAAAGCCCTCGAACACGAACCGATCGGTCGGAAGCCCGCTCACCACCAAGGCGCTCAGCGCTGCGGTCGGTCCAGGAATCACCGTGACGTCCAGATCGTGCGCAACGCAGGCGGCCACCAATCGGGCACCCGGGTCGGAGACGCCCGGCATGCCCGCGTCGCTCGCGTACGCGATCGTTCGACCCGACCTGATCGCAGCCACCAACTCGGTGGTGATCGCGAACTCGTTGTGCTCGTGGACGGCGCGTAGACGCGCCCCGTCGATGCCAGCGTGGTTGAGCAGCGTGCGAGTCCGGCGCGTGTCCTCGCACCAGATCTCGTCAGCGTCTGCGAACGCCGCGACCGCGCGCGGGCTCAGGTCAGCAAGATTGCCGATCGGAGTTGCGACGAGGACCAGGCGTCCGGTCATCCACGAACCTCGACGAGATCGCCCGGACAGAGGTGCCAGCGATCGAACGCGCCCGCCGGGGCTTCGATTGCGAAGTAGGCACGCGGCACAGGGCGCGAGACGCGGTTCGGGGCGAGCGTGGTGATGTAGAGCACGAATCCGTCGCGATCGCAGAACGCCACATCGATGGCAAATCGCATGCGTACCGTGTGCACCTGGCGGCAAGGACGCAGGATCAGCACACCGTCCATCGTGTCGCGCCCGAGGAGACCGCCGCGGCGCCGCCGGCGGGTCACCGCAACCTCGGCTGCCGCCAGCACATCTTCCCCGCGTACCAACCACGCCACGTCAGGGAACGTACCGCCAAGCGACTCCCCCGCCCGGCCGCTCCCCACCCCGCACGTCGGACGACGACCAGAGGCGTCTTTTTGTTGCGAATAGCGCAACAAAAAGACGCCTCGTCGTTCGGCGGTGTTGGACGCACGCCGACGCGGGCTACACGTTGAAACGGAACTCGACGACGTCGCCGTCGGCCATCACGTAGTCCTTGCCCTCGATCCGCACCTTGCCGCGCGCCTTGGCTTCTTGCATCGACCCGGCTTCCACGAGATCGGCGAACGCGACGACCTCGGCCTTGATGAATCCCCGCTGGAAATCGGTGTGGATCACTCCGGCCGCCTGCGGTGCGGTCCAGCCCTGTTGAATCGTCCATGCCCGCGATTCCATCGGTCCGGCGGTCAGGTACGTCTGCAGACCCAGGGTGTGAAATCCGATCCGAGCGAGTTGGCGCAGCCCCGACTCGTCCTGGCCGACGCTTGCCAACAACTCGGCGGCGTCGTCGTCGTCGAGTTCGAGCAACTCCGATTCGAGCTTGGCGTTGAGGAAGATCGCGTCGGCCGGCGCAACGAGCGTGCGCAAGGTCGCCTGCAGCGCCGAGTCGGAAATCCCGGCTTCGTCGACGTTGAACACATAGATGAACGGTTTCGTCGTGAGCAACGTGAGGTCGCGCAAGACGACGATGTCGACACCGGCTGCGGGACCCGCCGCGTGCAGGGTTGATCCGGCGCCGAGGACCTCGTGCGCCGCCACAGCCGCGTCGAGCACGGCCTTGTCGATCTTCTTGGCGCGCACTTCCTTCTCGAGTCGAGGAATTGCCTTCTCGAGGGTTTGCAGGTCGGCCAGGATGAGCTCGGTGTGGATCGTTTCGATGTCGTCGGCAGGGTCGACCTTCCCTGCGACGTGGATCACGTCGTCGTCGTCGAACGCCCGCACGACCTGGCAGATCGCGTCGGCTTCGAGGATGTTGGCGAGGAACTTGTTGCCGAGACCCTCCCCCTCGCTCGCACCTTTCACGATCCCGGCGATGTCGACGAAGGTGACGGCGGCGGGCACGGTCCGTCCGCTAGCGAAGATGCCGGCGAGCACGTCGAGTCGTTCGTCGGGGAGTTCGACCACGCCGACGTTGGGCTCGATCGTGGCAAAGGGGTAATTCGCCGCGATCACTCCAGCCTTGGTGAGGGCATTGAACAAGGTCGATTTGCCGACGTTGGGGAGTCCGGCGATTCCGATGGTGAGGGCCACGAGTCGAATGTACCGGGGGCTCCGGTTGGGTCCCCGATGGCAGGGAGGGCTAGCCTTCCCCGTTCCGTTGCAGGGAGATGGCAATGCCGAAGAAGACGAAGATGCGCAAGCTCAACGCCAAGCGCAAGAAGGCCAACCACGGCAAGAAGCCGAACGCCGGCAAGCACAGCTAGCGGTCGACGTTCGCGTCGATCCCCCGGGTGCCCCCGTCGCGAATCGCGGCGAGCGTGCGCACCATCGTCGATCCGTACCCGCAGCAACCGCCGATGAGGCGCGCGCCGATTTCCACCCATTCGCCGACGAGCTCGCCGAGATCGGGTTCGGTGTCATCGCCGATCCACCGGTGTTCGGCCCCGTCCCACGCCCGACCATGGTTCGGGTAGGCAACCAACGGCAGGTTGCTCACGCCCCGGAGCCGACGGAGCATCGTCGACACGATCGCGGGCGCGACGCAGTTGACCCCGATGCCGACAACCTGCGCGTTGGCACCCACCACCGCCGCGACCGATTCCACCGAATCGCCCGCCCACACGTGGCGCCCGTCGCCGCCGGTCATCGCCACCCACGCCCGCAGCCGTGGATACTCCGCCAACAGTCGCAACACGATCTCGACTTCGCGGGCGCTCGGCATGGTTTCGATCGCAATGAGGTCGGGTTCACTCGCCGCCAGGAGTTCCAGCCTCCCGGCGTGAAAGTCCCCCAACTCGGTGTCGCTGATCGCATAACGGCCCCGATACTCGGACCCGTCGCCGAGCACTGCGCCATACGGGCCCAGCGACGCCGCGACGATGACGCCGGGTGAGGCGCCGGCGCGAGCCAGTGCCGTGCTGCCGACAATGGCGGCCCGGGCCTCGCCGGCCGTGCAGCCAGCCCGCACCAGACCTTCGAGACTCGCCTGGTAGCTCGCGGTGATCAGTACTTCCGCCCCGGCGTCGACGAACGACCGATGGGCCGCCACGACGGCCTCGGGTGCGTCGACCAACAGTCGGGCGGTCCACAGCTCGTCGCGCAGGTCATAGCCCGCGGCCTCGAGCTGAGTCGACAAGCCCCCGTCGAGCACCGTGAACGGCTGCCGCCAGATCTCCTCAGCCCTCATCAAGCCCAGTGTCCTACCATCTCGCGCCGATATGACGGTCGACGAAGTTCGGGTGCTCCCCGACGACACTGCCCAAGAACTGCTCACCAACACGCTCGAACGAGCGAACCGAGTGAGCAACCTCGCCCGCGCCGAAGCATTGCAGGCCCAAGCGTTTTCTGGTCCCGATCTCCGCGAGATCGTGAAGGCCGCGACTGAGCAAGGCAAGCTGCCCGACGGGTTCATCACCCCAATCGTGCAGCGGGTGCAGACCAGCCTCGAACGGCGAGCCGGGAAGCAGCCGAAGTTCTCGCAATATCAGTCGTTGACGTTGCCGCCGAGCGCATTCAAATGGGGCGACGGCAAGGTGACGATGCTGACGGCACGCGGCAAGCGAACCATCGCGATCCGCATCGACCTGCGTCACGGCGGCATGCGTCATCCGCTCGAGGGTCGACCGGTGTCGATCGTGTTTCGCAACGGCGACTTCGATCTGTGCGCCGCCGACGTCGACCGCTCCGACGACGACTGAGCCAATCGTTTCGCACGTGATCGCACGCCCCGTTGGGCGATGCGACCGCACAACGCGATCTCAGGAGTTGGGGAACGGGTTGAAGTCTTGGACGAGTAGCGATTGCGTCCCTCGGCCGACGACCCCACGTTCGTCGAACAACCGGGTCTCGCACAACCCGACGCCTTCGCCGTGCGCCCACGCGATCGATTCGAGCCCCACCCATTCGGTTGCGATAGCGCGATGCACGTGGATCGTGATCTCCGGATTGATCGCGCTCGTCCGCGACTGACGCAGCGGGTTACCGACACCGGAACCGAAATCGGCGGCCGCTGCGACTCGGGCGATCGAAGAGGTGGGCTCGCCGGCAATGAGCGGAACCCGCAGCCGGAACCACGCAGCCCCGGGACCCGCCGCGGTCCAGTCGCCGCGCACCAACCGGAAGTCCACCGCGGACCAGTACCCGATCGCGCCGTCGAGGCCGATCCATTGGGCCGGAACCGATTCCGGCGCGGGGATCGGCGGGACCGCGGGATCCGCGTGCGCGCCGACCGCAAGTGGCACATCGAGGCGGTGCACTCGGAGCGCTCGCGCCGCCGCGACCTCCCGGCCCGACTCGTCGGCGATCGAGACGTCGACCCAAGCGACCTTGCGACCTGGACGCCGTGTCACCGTCGTCACGTGGAGCGGCGCCAACGGCACCGGACGGAGCAACTCGACGGTGACCCGGGCAACGACGGGCGGCAATCCGTCGTCGTGCTGCTCGGCCAACGTCGCGGCGAGCCCAGCAACCGGTCCCCCGTGGAGTGCGTTGGGGTTCCACGGCCCTCGGGCGAACTCGGTGGGAATGATTCGATCGGGCGCAGGACGAAGGAAGATCGCCTCGGGCTCCACGCAGCCGACCATAGGCAGCATCGTTGACCGGGAACGAAACCCGGTCGTAGCGTCGCCGATCGTGAACCCGGTGCCCTACCACCCAGCCGAGCCGGGCGCGCTGCTGCTCGACGGCAAGGTCGCGCTCATTACGGGCGCGGCCTCGGGACAGGGCCAGGCCGCGGCCACTCTGTTCGCCGCGCACGGTGCTCGTCTCGCCGTCATCGACATCAACGACGCAGGCGCAGCCGAGACGGTGCGCGACATCGAAGCTCGAGGCGGCGAAGCCGTCGCAGTGCACGCCGACGTGTCGCTCCGAGCGGACATCGATCGCATGGTGGCCACGACCGTCGAACGTTTCGGCCGCATCGACGTGCTCTACAACAACGCGGCGGTGCAGATGAGCGGCCGGCTCGTCGAGTGCACCGAGGACGAGTGGGATCTGACGATTGCGACGAACCTTTCCGCCATCTTCTGGGCGTGCCGCGCCGCAGTTCCCCACATGCTCGCGACTGGTGGAGGGTCCATCATCAACACGGCGAGCACGCTCGGCCTGATCGGCAGCGAGGGGTTCGCCGCGTACGGCGCGGCGAAAGCGGGTTTGGTGATGCTCACGAAACAACTGGCGGTCGAGCTCGGACCGAGCGTGCGCGCGAACGTCATCGCGCCAGGTTCGATCGACACACCGCGATTTCGCAAGGTCTTGGACGAGAACCCCGATCGCGATGGTTTCATGAAGATGTTGCTCGGCAATCTTCCGCTCAAGCGGCTCGGCACTGCCGCGGACATCGCCGCCGTCGCGCTGTTCCTCGCGAGTGACCTGTCGGCGTACACCTCCGGAGCAGTCGTTCCGGTCGACGGTGGATTGGCGGCGTTGCGATGACGCAGACCGCGATCGTCACTGGCGGCGGCCGTGGGCTCGGGGCCGCGATCGCGGCGCGGCTTGCGAGCGACGGCATGAAGGTAATCGTCGCGGACCTCGACGAAGCCGCCGCGCGCGCCACCAGCGACGAGATCCGCGCCGCGGGCTACACGAGCGAGTGGGAGACGTGTGATGTCACCCAAGAGGGTGAGGTCGCGGCGTTGGTCGAATCGGTCGTGGAGCGGCACGGTTCGCTGCACCACCTCGTGGCCAGCGCGGCCATCGAGACCCGAGCCAAACTCGCAGACACCACCGACGACGACTGGAATCAGATCCTCGACGTGAACCTCAAGGGTCCGTTCCTCTGCATGAAACATGCCATCCCGAGGATCGCGGCAAGCGGAGGTGGTTCGATCGTCCTGATGGGATCGGTATTGGGTTTCATCGGTCAGCCGAGTTACAGCGCGTACTGCGCGTCGAAGGGGGCGCTCGCGAACCTGATGAAGCAGGCCTCCATCGAGCACGCGGCCGAGGGCGTGCGCGTCAACCTCGTCTCGCCGAGCGCGACGGACACCGGCCTGTTCCTACGAATGGCAGAAAGCACCGGTAATCCCGACGCGATCATCGACATGGTGATACGCAACAATCCGATGCAACGCCTGGGCACGGGTGACGAGATCGCAGCAACGGTGTCGTTCTTGTGTTCGCCGGGCGCGGCGTACCTGTCCGGCGCGGTGATTCCACTCGACGGCGGCATGGCTGCCCGGCGCATCGTGTAGTTCGACGTGATCATCGACGCCGACGCGCACGTCATCGAGCCCTACGGGATCTTCGGTGCTGCGCAACGCCTCGACCGCAATCCGATGGAGTTACCGGCGGCGACACCGACCACCGCGTGCGGAGGCGCTGACCTTTCCGACCAATGGGATCACGCATTCGATGCCGCGAGCTACCTACGGGCGATGGACGCACAGGGCATCGACGCCGCGGTGCTGTACCCGTCGGTCGGCCTGTTCGTGCCGTTCCAACCAGAGATCAGCATCGGCGAACACGTCGATGCGTGCGCGGGGTACAACCACTGGATCGCTGCCTATTGCGGGTATCGATCAGCTCGACTGGCCGGGGTCGGCATCGCGCCGCTGGGCGACCCCGACCGCGCCGTCGCCGCCGTCAGCGACGCCCTGCATCACGGCTTGGTCGGGTTGATGGTGCGACCGAACTTCCTCTTCGGACGCAACCTGGGTGACCGCGCGTACGACGGATTCTTCGCAGCGCTCGCCGATGCCGGACTCGTGCTGGCTGTCCATGAAGGTCTCGGTGTGCGCGGATGCCCGACGATCGGAGGTGATCGCTTCGACTCGTTCGCCGCCCGCCACCTGTTGTCGCACCCGATGGAACAAATGGCGACGATGGCATCGCTGATGCTCGACGGCGCGCTCGAACGCCACCCGACGTTGCGCGTTGCGTTCCTCGAGAGCGGCACCGGCTGGCTCCCCTACTGGCTCGCCCGGCTCGATGACCACATCCATTGGATGTCCGATTCCGAGACGGAGGGACTCAGCCTGTCGGCGAGCGAGTACTTCGCACGGCAGTGCTGCATTTCGACCGACCCCGAAGATCCGTTGTGCGCGCGCACCGTCGCGTCCGTTGGCGCCGATCACGTGATGTGGGCGAGTGACTTTCCCCACCCCGACGCCGCCTTCCCCGACGCACTCGAGGAGTTCCGCCACCACAACCCTGATCTCGCCGAGTCGGATGCCACAACGATCCTGTCGGAGACACCACTCGACTTCTACGGTCTCCACGATCGCTTCGTCGTCGGCTGAGCCGGCACGGTCACGTCACGGCATCCACGACCAGCCGGTTGCGCGGCGGTTGCGTTCGCGACGCCGGTCGCCGGTGATTGCCGCGTGCGTCTACCAACGATCGAGCGAGGTGAGGTAGTCGCGTATGGCGGCGGTCGTCTCGGCGGGACGTTCTTGTTGCGTCCAATGTCCGCAGCGATCAATGATCACGCGGGTCAGGTTCGGCACGCGTTCTTCCATGCCGAAGCTCAGCGCGGGTGGCAACACCGGGTCGTCCGCCGCGCAGATCATGAGGCACGGGACATCGATCGTTCGATGAGCCCACGCAGCGGACAACTCCCAGTTGCGATCCATGTTGCGGTAGTACTCGATCGGGGGCGTGAGCGCACCGACAGGCCGGAACGCAGCCTTGAACTGTTCGAGAATGTCAGGCGGAAATGCGTCGTGATTCTGGAGCATCTCGTTGATGAAGATCATTTCGACGAAATCGTCGTGGCCGCGCCCCCAGGAGAACACCCACTCGGCGAGCCCACGTTCTTGGAACTGAATGATGTAGATCGGCGTATCGCCGAAGATCAGGCGCAGTGCTTGCACCGGTGGAATCGGTCCGCGGGGCAGGTCGGGCGTGTTGACACCGATCACACCAGCGGTCGTCTCTGGGAACTGTCGCGCAAATTGCCACACGAGGATTCCGCCCCAGTCGTGGCCGCCAATCACGACGCGGTCGTGCCCGAGCGCACCGACGAGCGCGTGCAGCGACCCGTTGATGAACTCGATGTCGTACGTGACATCGGGCTTGTCGGAGCGTCCGTATCCCGGCAGGTCCGGCGCGACAACGTGATAACCGAGTTCGGCGATCGCGTCGATCTGGTGCCGCCACGACAGTGCGATCTCGGGGAAACCGTGGCACAACAGCACCAACGGATCGGTCGAACGCCCCGCCTCCAGACAGAAGAACCGCATGCCATTGGCAACCACATACCGTTCGCGCACGCCGGCACGGTAGCGAAACCTCCACGGCGGGCGTAACGTCGCGCGCATGATCGGGCGATCGGCACTCGTAGCCCTCGTCACGCTGACCAGCGGGTGCGCATGGGTGCAGCGAGCATCGGTTCCCGATGGCGAACGCCACGGGAACGTTGCGGCACCGAGCAATGGTCCGACCGTTTCGGACGGCGGACGATACGTGGCGTTCGACAGCATCTCGACGAACGTCGTCGCCGGCGATACCAACGGCGTCGCAGACGTGTTCGTCCACGATCTCGTGACCGACTCGACCGAACGAGTGAGTCTGACCGACAACGAAGTGCAATCCACGCACGCGAACTTCGACGGCCACATCAGCGACGACGGTCGGTACGTCGCGTTCGTCTCACGCTCGCAGTTGAACCCAAGCGACACCGACTCGATCGACGACGTCTATGTACGCGATCGCGTTGCCGGGACAACCCGCCTGGCCAGCACCACATTGCCACCATTCCCTCCACCAGTTGGTGCCCAACCTGAAGCTGCCGCTTCGGATCCGGTCATCAGCGGTGACGGATCCGTCGTCGCGTTCAACATCTCGATCGACGCGCTCGGGTTCCCGGTCGAGGTCGGTCCGCTGATCTCGATCAACGGCGCGCCGCCCGTACTCGTTGCTGGCTCACAAGTGTTTCCGTCACGATCGTGGCTGTCCGACGACGGGACTCGCATCGCGTTCGTGTCGCTGCAACCACAGGGCATCGACGCGTTCATCCGGGGTGTCGTGGTCGACACGACCACCAACTCGGTCATCGCGAGGCCCTTCGATTTCCTCGCGACCCATCAATCGCAAGCCGGCGCAAGCGTCGCGTTGTCCGGCGACGGCAACACGGTGGCCTACCTGCTCACGTCCAGGTCGACCGCGGCCTTGTACCGCTACGACCTCGCGACCCACACGGCTGACGAAGTCGCTAGCAACCTGTCGTCACCGCGTTCGCCGTCGATCTCGGACGACGGGAGTCGCATCTCGTACGTCGCGGTCGACAACGGGCGCTACGAGTTGTGGCTGGTCGAGCCGGACGCGACAACGACACCTCGCATCGTCGGGACCGACCCACTCGGTCGTATCGCGACATCGGTGGCCGACGCGTCGATCAGCGGGGACGGCGAGTGGGTCGTATTCACCTCACACGACCCCGCGCTGGTTCCGTTCGACACCAACGGCACCCAGGACGTGTTCGTGCGCGGCCTCGACGTTCGCGACACCGGACCGAACTGACCATCACGCGATTCTCACGGCCGGTGACGTTCCGAACTTCGATGCCATGTGGTGCTTGAGGCCGCCGACGAGCCCGCGTTTGATCCGAACCGCAATGCGTTGGAGTTCGCGTTGTGCGTCGGCATCTCCAGACCATGCCCGAACGGCGAGCTCGGGTTCCGCGTTCGCGACACCGAGAATCGCGCCCCGCGCGCCGAACGACGCCGCGGTCGTCACGATCGCTTGACTGCCCGTATAGATCGCACCCGCGAAGGAGTCAAGCGTCGCTTGAAGTCGAGCGACATCGCCCGTACTGTCTTTCAGGCCCGCGATCGGAAGATCGGCGAGTTGGCGAACCTCGATGCCTGGAGTCGCAACGAGTGGCCAGTGGTACGCGAGCACCGGCACGCCGCCTGCTGCCTCCGCGACGCGCTCGTAATACGGGCGCGGGTCGTCCGTGAACGGCGGTGAGAGCACGAGTACACCGTCGACACCGAGGGCCACCGCCTCCACCGTGAGCCGAACGGCTTGGCGAGCGCTCGGCGCACCCGTCCCCGCGAGTACGGGCACATCGACCGCCGAGCGAACCGCCGCGATCAACGACCGCCGTTCGTCGGACTCGAGCGCCGAAGCCTCGCCGGTCGTCCCCGCCACGACGACCGCGCGCACGCCGAGCCCGACCAGACGAATCGCATGTTCGGTCGTCGCGGCGACGTCGATCTCGCCGTCCTGGTCGAACAGCGTCAACAATGCAACACCAACACCGTCAAACAGCACCATGGCGCGAACTTACCGATCACGGTTAGCGTTCACACATGCGAAGCGCGGTCATCGTGCTCGCAGCCCCGTTCCTGCTCGGTGGCTGCGCCTGGTTCGAACGAGTCCACGGACCGACCGGGCCGATCACCGAACCCGCGACCACAACCAAGGTCTCGGACATCGCAATCGACGACCGCGGTCGCTTCGTCGCGTTCGAGTCGTACGCGACCGACTTGGTCGACGGCGACACCAACGGAAAGGGCGACATCTTCGTTCGCGACACGGTGACCGACACCACCGAGATCGTCAGTGTGGGCGGCGATGGCGTGCTCGGCAACGGGCACAGCCGTACGCCCTCGATCAGTGACGACGGGCGCTTCGTCGCGTTCGTCAGCGCCGCCAGCAACTTCGTTCCGGGTGACGATTTCACGTCCGACGTGTTCGTGCGCGATCGCCAACTCGGCACGACGATGATCGTCAGCACCGGCTACGACTTCGACGAGTTCGCGAGCCCATTCGCCGGGAGCCCCGAGGAGTCGAGCGTCGTAAACCCCACGATCAGCGGCGATGGCTCGACCGTTGCGTGGAACGTCGAGGCCCAATTGTCGATCGCCGCGGCGATCATCCCGACTGGCCCGTTCGTCGCGCGTATCGGCGAAGCACCCAAGCGGATGGACAGTCGTAGTTGGTCCACATCGCCGTCACTCTCGGACGACGGGAGCCGAGTCGCCCATGCATCGTTCGACCTTCCCAGCGGCGGTTTCGTCGTCGCCTACAGCTCGACCGTGCAGTCGGTGTCGAGCGGCGACACCATCCGGACCGTCGCCGACGCGACGTTTCTCCTCGAAGGCGAGACTCCACCGTCGATCGTCATCTCCGGCAACGGCCGACACGTGGCCTACTCCGGGCCCGACAACGTGGTGCGCCGCATGCGGATTCTCACCGGCGAAGCGATCGAGCTGGCTTCGGGCATGTTCACCAGGGTGACATCGATCGCGGACAACGGCAGTCGAACGACTTTCCGCACCTACGCCAACGGATGGAGTTCGATCGCAACCGTGATGGCGCCGGGTGACATCCGGTTCACCAGCACCGATTCGATTGGCCGCCGCTCGGTCAACGCGCACAGCGGCGTGATCTCCGGCAACGGGAGTTGGGTCGTGTACATCGGCATCGATCCGACCAACGAGGACGCGATCGGTGGCGATCCGTTCGACGCGTTCCTTCGGTCGGTCGATCGGCGCGACCATGGCCCGGTCTGACGCGACCGCGCCGCGACTGTCAGACTCGGGTGATGACCAGCGGTTCGCTCGTGCACACCACCAACCACGGCGCCGTCCGAGTCGTCGAGATGCACCGCCCGGAGGCGCGCAACGCACTCTCGGTCGCGCTGCAGCGTGAACTCGCGGCGGCGCTCCATGCGGCCGACGAGGACGACGACATCGCGTGCGTCGTGTTCACCGGCGCCGACCCTGCATTCTGCGCGGGGCTGGATCTGAAGGAGTTGGGAGGCGGAACCGCGCCGGGAAGCCTGACCTCGGCCGAGTCGCCGTTCGCGACGTTGTGGGCGATGCGTACGCCGGTCATCGGAGCGATCAACGGCGCGTGCGCCACGGGTGGACTCGAGCTTGCGTTGGCGTGTGACTTTCTGGTCGCGTCGGAACACGCCAAGTTCGGGGACACGCACGCACGCGTCGGGTTCACGCCGGCAGGCGGTATGAGCGTGCTGCTGCCGCAGGCCGTCGGGCTCCGCAAGGCTCGGGAGATGAGCCTCACCGGCAACTTCGTCGATGCCGTCGAGGCGCACCGCCTCGGACTCGTGAACCACGTGGTGCCCCACGACGAACTGATCGGCCGTGCGATCCAACTCGGGTCCGATCTTGCTGCGGGTGACCAGTCCGCGGTGCGTGAACTGAAGCACCTCTACGATCGGGGATGGAAGCTCAATGGCGGCGACGCGATTGCGCTCGAACTCGAGGTGTTCGGGTCGCGTCGACTCGCCCCCGAGACCATCGCCGAACGCCGCGAGCAAGTGATCGCTCGCAACAAGGCGAACTAACTGCCCCGTACCCTGTCGGGGGCTTCGCCGAGGGCTTACGCTTCGGCCCATGAGTGGGTTCGAACGGCATATGAGCGATGCCGATGCCTTGATGTGGCATATCGAGAAGGATCCGATCCTGCGCAGCACCATCGTCGCAGTCGGCATCCTCGATCGCACGCCCGAATGGGATCGACTCCGTGAGCGCTTCCTGCGCGCCAGTATCGCCATCCCCCGATTTCGCCAACGGGTGATCTCGCCGCCGCTGCGCATCGGTCCCCCGCGCTGGGCCTACGAACCCGATTTCGATCTGAACTTCCACCTGAAGCGGTTCACCGTCGCGGCGCCGGGGACCCACCGACAGCTGCTCGACGCCATCGCGCCGATCGCGCAGTCGAGCTTCGACCGAGCGCGACCCTTGTGGGAGTGCACCATCCTCGACGGCCTCGAAGGCGGCCAGGCTGCCATGGTGATGAAGGTGCACCACTCGGTCACCGACGGCGTGGGCGGCGTCGAACTCCTCACCCAACTCGTCGACCTCGAACGCGATGCACCCGAACGACTGAAGAACCGGGTTGCGCCGTCGGGAGAATTCTTCGATTCCGGATCCTTGATTCGAGAGTCGGTTGCCCACACCACCCGTCGTTGGCTCGGAATCGGACGGCGGGTTCCGGGAACGATCGTTCGAACCACCAGCGCGGCTGCCCGCAACCCGCTCGGGAGTGCGTTGGACGCAACCGCAACGGCACGATCGATCGGCAAGACGCTCGCGCCGGCTACTGCACCGATGTCATCGATCATGACCCAACGCGGCATGGGGCGGTGGCTGGCAACGTTCGATCTTGCGCTCGACGACCTGAAGCGAGCCGCCAAAGTTGCTGAAGGTTCGATCAACGACGCGTTCGTCGCGGGCGCCTGTGGCGGACTCGCTCGCTATCACGAACGCCATGGCGCTGCCGTTGAGTGGTTGCGCATGACGATGCCGATCAACATCCGCACCGAGGGCGCGTCGACCGCGGGCAATCAGTTCGCGCCCGCTCGGTTTCCGGTCCCGACCGCCATCGACGATCCGGTCGAACGGATGCAGGCCATTCGCGAACTGGTCCTGTCGTGGCGTGGAGAACCTGCGCTCGGACTGACCGGAACGCTTGCCGGAGTCCTGAATCGCCTTCCGACCCAAACCACGACCGCATTCTTCGGCGGCATGTTGAAGTGCGTCGACTTCGTCACGAGCAACGTGCCGGGTTCACCGCTGCCGGTGTTCGTCGCGGGCGCTGCGGTCGAACGGTTCTACGCATTCGGGCCGCCGTCGGGCGCGGCCGTCAACATCACGTTGATGAGCCACATCGACACGTGTTGCATTGGTGTGGTGGTCGACACCGCGGCCGTGCCCGATCCCGAGGCGCTCCTCGCCGACCTGCGCGCAGGCTTCGACGAAATCACCGCGCTCGCCTGACGCCCTTTTGCGATTTCCCGGAGAGTTCGTTGCGGATTTCGCGGCCAACTCTCCGGGAAATGATTACAAGGACCGAACATCTGCAGATTCGAGCCGCAACGAACACCGGGCATGGTCGACAATGACAGGGTGCGACTTCCCGAGCGGCCCGAAGATGCCGACGTCACCGACCTCCACGACCTGCTGATCGTCGACGAACGTCTCGGCGCACCGATCGGGCGCAGGATCGTGCTCGGCCTCACCGCGTTCGGTGCGCTGGGAGTCGTCACCGGGCGATCGATCCAGGAACGCACCCAGGCGGTGCTCGACGACGTTCCGGGCGGCGATTTCGTCAACCGCACCTTGCCGACCGGTGGACGCTTTCGCATCTACACGGTGACGGGCGGCTACCCCAAGCGCACGCAAGCCGACTACCGCTTACGCATCGACGGACTCGTCGATACCCCCCTCGACCTCGACTACGCCGCGCTGCTCGAACGCAAGCCAACGCACCTCACCAAGGACTTCCAATGCGTGACGGGCTGGCGAGTCGACGATGTCGAGTGGACCGGCGTGCTGCTCGCCGATCTCCTCGACGAGGCCGGCGTACGAACCGACGCCACGGCATTGCGATTCTTCAGCTTCGACGGCGTCTACACCGAGAGCCTCACACTCGAACAAGCGCGACGCTCTGACGTGATCGTGGCGTACTCGATGCTCGGCGGCGACATCACGCGCGCCCACGGCGGTCCGGTTCGCCTGTTCGTCGCGCCGATGTACGGCTACAAGAGCATCAAGTGGCTCGACCGCATCGAGGTCGTCGACGAAGTCATTCCTGGATACTGGGAAGAACGTGGGTACGCGACCGATGCCTGGATCGGACGATCGAACGGACGCGACGATGAGCCCGCCTGATCGCATTGCACGCTTCTCGGGACCGTCCCGATTCGCGCATTGGGCCAACGCCGTCGGCGTGATCGTGCTGATCGCAACCGGCGCCGTGCTCTGGGGCGCGCCAGGAACGCAATGGGTGGGCAATCGCGGGCTCGTGCGCGACGTGCACTTGTGGGTCGGCCTCGGCGTCCTCGTTCCACTGATTGCAACCTGGATCGTGTCGCGTTCGACGCGAGACGATTTCCGACGCCTCGCTCGATGGTCGCCCGACGACCGACGATGGTGGTTCCGATCGCAACGTCGCACGACCCGGCTGGGCAAGTTCAATCCGGGCCAGAAAGCCAACGCGGCGTTCACGCTCGCGGCGTTGTTTGCGCTGTTGGTCACCGGCATCATGTTGAAGTGGCCGGGCGCCTACTCCGACGACATTCGCGCCGGCGCAACCGCGGTCCACGACTGGACCGCACTCGTGCTGGGCCTGGCCGTGATCGGCCACATTGTGATGGCCGTGCGCGACCCCGTGGCGCTGCGCGGCATGGTGAACGGCCAGGTCGACCGCCAGTGGGCTGCGTCGCGCGCACCCCGTTGGTACGCCGAAGTCGTCGCGGCCCATCCGCACGGTTCCGAGCGGCCGACCGTCCCCGAAACCGATCCGCAGCCCGCCGAGGTCGCTCGGTAAGGTCGATCGGGTGCCCGATCTGATCGAAATTCCCGCCAACTTGTTGCCCGCCGACGGACGGTTCGGGTCCGGGCCGGGCAAGGTCCAGCCCGAGTTCGTACAACGCCTCGCCGACCATGCCACCGACTTCCTCGGGACCAGCCACCGCCAAGCGACGGTGCGCAAGGTGGTCGGGCGTGCCCGCGCCGGTCTCAGCGAGCTGTTCGCACTCCCCGACGGTTACGAAGTCCTACTCGGACTCGGTGGCAGCACGACCTTCTGGGATGCCGCAAGCTTCGGGCTGATCGAACGGCAATCACAGCACGCGGTCATTGGCGAGTTCTCGCAGAAGTTCGCGCAGGTCACCGCGGCGGCGCCGCACCTCCGCGCGCCCGAGGTCATCACCACCGAGCCCGGTCTGACCCCAACGCCGTGTCGTGCGAACGACGACATCGACGCGCACTGCTTCCCCCACAACGAGACCAGCACCGGCGTGTCGATGGAGGTCGTGCGGCCCAACGCGAGCGACGCGCTGGTCGTGGTTGATGCAACCAGTGGCGCGGGTGGCCTCCGCGTCGACGCGGCCCAGTTCGACGTCTACTACTTCGCCCCGCAGAAGTGCTTCGGAGGCGACGGCGGATTGTGGCTTGCGCTCGTCTCGCCCAACGCGATCGAACGTATCGAACGACTCGCCCGCAGCGATCGCTGGCGACCCGCCGCGCTCGATCTCGGCACCGCACTCGAACAAAGCCGCCTCGACCAGACCTACAACACTCCGGCGCTCGCCACGGTGTTCCTCCTCGCCGAACAAGTCGACTGGATGGTTGCGAACGGCTCGCTCGAGGGGATGGCGACGCGATGCGATCGCAGCGCGGCCACGGTGTACGGCTGGGCCGAGCGGCACCCCCTCGCCGACCCGTTCGTCGGTGATCCTGGTTGTCGCAGCCACGTCACCGCCACGATCGATTTCGACGAACGCGTCGACGCCGCGGCCCTCGCCGCAACCCTGCGCACCAACGGCATCATCGACACCGAGCCGTACCGCAAGCTCGGCCGCAACCAACTCCGGATCGCCCTGTTCCCGAACATCGAACCCGACGACATCGCGGCGCTGACACGCTGCATCGACCACGTGCTCGAGCGGATGGTTCCGGCGTAGAGTCGCAGCGTGGAACTCCCCATCGACGACGGGTTCATCGCGGTCGTCAAGCGCGACTGCCCGACGTGCGGACTCGTCGCTCCGGTGCTCGGAGCCATCGCCGAGCACCACTCGGTCATCGTGTACTCGCAAGATGATCCGACGTTTCCCGAGCAGATCACCCCCATCGACGACCGCGACCTCGACGTGTCGTTCGCACTCGATATCGACACCGTCCCGACGCTGATTCGAATCGAAGCCGGAGCTGAGACCCGCCGGCTCGAAGGCTGGTTCCGACCCCACTGGCAAGCCGTCACCGGCATCGAGACCCTCGGCGACGATCTGCCCGAACTGCGTCCGGGATGCGGCAGTCGAACGAACGATCCCGAAGTTGTCGACGCCCGCACGGTCGCAGCGATCGCCGGGCACCTCGCGAGTCGGACCATCGAGTTCGGAGCGCACGAAGACGACCACGAAGCGATGTTCGAACGAGGCTGGACCGATGGCCTTCCGGTCGTCGCGCCCACCCCTGCACGCGTCGCGCGCATGCTCGCCGGGACGACGCGCGATCCGAACGACGTGGTCGTGCTCGCACCGCCCGACCTCGTCGAATGCAGTGTTGAGAAGATCGCGATCAACGCGGTCATGGCTGGCTGCAAGCCCGAGTATCTCCCGGTGGTCATCGCAGCCGTCGAAGCGGCCTGCACCGATGCGTTCAACGCGCACGGCATCTTGTGCACGACGTGGTTCAGCGGGCCGATGATTGTCGTCAACGGCCCGATGAGCCGCTCGATTGGGATGAACAGCGGTGTCAATGTCTTCGGACAGGGCAACCGAGCGAACGCGACCATCGGCCGGGCGCTACAGCTCGTCATCCGCAACGTCGGTGGCGGACGCCCGGGCGAGATCGACCGGGCGGCGTTCGGCTGGCCCGGCAAGTACACCTTCTGCTTCGCCGAACGAGAGCACGACTCGCCCTGGGACCCGCTCCACGTCACGCGCGGCTTCGCCCCCGACCAGAACACGGTGACCCTTTTTGCAGCAGGGGGATTGCATCCGGTGGTCGATCAGTTGAGTCGCGACGCGAGTCAGTTGGCGAACTCGTTCGCACGTTGTCTTCGTACCGTCGGCCACCCCAAGAACGTGTTCATCTGGGACGCGTTCTTGGCCGTTGGGCCCGAACACGCTCGGGTGTTCCGCGAGGCGGGATGGTCGAAGGATCGCCTCCGCGATGAACTCGCAGCGCGGCTCCAGATCGACGGCCGCGAGGTGATTCGGGGCGCCGACGACATTGCCGAGGGCATGCCCGAAGGTTTCGCCGAACACACGTTGCCGAAATTCCGAGATGGCGGGCTGCAGATCGTGCATTGCGGCGGTGAAGCCGGATTGTTCTCCGCGATTATTGCCGGCTGGGCGAGCGGTGCTGTGGGATCCGAGATCGTCACGAAGGAGATACGTCCATGACTCGAATCGTGCTCGACCCAACCGGCGAACGTCACGCGGCAACCCGCGCGCGTGCGCGTCGACCGGCAAACCTGGCGGGGACGACGATCGGGTTGCTCGACATCTCGAAGGCCCGCGGCGACGTGTTCCTCGACCGGCTCGAAGAACTCCTCGTCGCCGAGGGCGCCGCGGTGTTGCGATTTCGCAAGCCGACGTTCACCAAGCCCGCACCGGTCGATCTCCGCCACGAGATCGCGTCGAAGTGCGAAGTGGTCATCGAAGCGCTCGCCGATTGAGGGAGCTGCACGTCGTGCAGTGTGCACGACACCGTGAACCTCGAGTCGGTTGGTATTCCGACGGTGTACATCGCGTCGAGTGAGTTCGTCGCGGCCGGTGAGGCGCAAGCACGCGCGTTGGGTGCCGATCCGGCGGCAATTTTCGTACCACATCCCATTCAGGATCGCACCGACGATGAGATGCGCTCGCTCGCCGATCGGGCGCTTCCCGATGTACTCGCGGCGCTTCGATCCGAGGCCGAGTAGTGCTGTTCCTCCACGAGGTCCACACGGTCGCAGGCGCCCACGAGGATGCGTTCGAAGAGCACGTACGTGACGGTTGGGTCGGCGGGCTCGCCACCGAGACCGACGCTCGCCTCGCGTGGTATCTGAAGCTCGCCCACGGCACCGGGCGCGCCTACCAAGTCACGACCGTGACCGCGATCCGCGATGGCGCGGCGTACGAACGCCTGGCGCGACGCGTGCAGTCAGGCGATTTGCGATCGTGGGC
>SXIR01000063.1 GCA_005772765.1 Actinomycetota bacterium | reverse complement strand
GCGACCTTGCGCAGTGCCGAGGTCGGCTTCTTGGGCGTGGTCGTGTACACACGAGTGCACACGCCACGGCGCTGCGGCGAGCCCTTCAGCGCTGGCGTCTTCGTCTTGTCGGGCTTGGTCTCCCGGCCCTTGCGGACCAGTTGGGCGATCGTGGGCACGCGTTTCCTCAGGCTTGTGTGTTGCGACGTGGACATTGGCCGGTTCGGATGTGTTGCTGGGGCATCGAAGGCGATGCCGACCCGAAGTGACGGGCGCGAGAAAACGGCGCCGTTCGGCCAGGTCGGACAGCGTAGGCGCGCCCACCCGCCAGGGCCAACTCGTACGGTCCCGACACAACGTCACGGGATCGCCAGAGGGTGGGCTTCGTCGGCTCGACCTCGCGTCGGCCCGCCCGTCGAAGGTCGACCACTGATGCGGCGGCCGAGCGGGCCAACGAGTCGAGATCCCGGGCCGCCCGATCTGACGTTCTCATGCAAACGTCCGTAGGGTGCGAACGTGACTCGGGGCAGCATCTTGCGGCGGCTCGGGACGGCGTACCTGTGGTGTTTGTTCGTCCCGCTCGGCACCGTCGTTGGCGCGTTGGGGGCCTCACGGGCCCTGGTCGCACTCGCGCGTTACGACGACTCGATCGAACTGCGGGCCGCCCGCCTCGGCGCACGATCGGTGTTGGTGATCAGCCTGGTCTCGATCGGATTGATGCCGTTCGACCCGACGTTGTCGCTCGCCGTGGCGATCTTGGCGATTGCGACCGGTGACGCCGCAACGATCGAGTTCGCCAATGCCATCCGCACGTGGCGCACGCTCGGTCCCGACACGGTGCGCACACGTTGGCTCCGGGCGCAGATCGCAATCGGCACCGCGACCGCCACGATGTTGGTCGGCTCCGTCGCCGCGGCCGCGACGGTCGGGCGAGGAGCACTGAACGTCGGCGACACTGCATTGGCCGCGACCGGCGCCATCGGTGCCGGATTGGTCGTCGCCACGATCGCAACTCGCTTCGTCGCGCTGTTTCTCCTGCAATCAGCGCATGTCGCGACGCGCGACGTGTCGCGCCACGCGGCACTCGAGGTCACCCGATGGGACCGACGTCACGCCGCGATCACCGAACCGCCGGCCAGCACGTGAAGCAACCCAGGGTCGACCTGGCGCGGCACGTCGACGATCAGATGCCGCGCCTCGCCGGGGAGTGACACGGTCAACCGCGTCACGGTGCCGCGACGATCGAACAAGATCCGCACGGCGCGCCGATCCCACACCGCGAGTTCCTCGCCGACTCGTCGACCGAGACCGCGGGCGAACGAGAAGACCCGAAGTTTGTTCTCGGTGACGACCACGACGGCGGTCGCCGGAAGCGCGGCAGCGTCACGACCGTCTCGCATTCGGACGGGACCGAACGCGAGCACGGGTTCGCCGAGTCGTCGGCTGAGCGCGGCGCGCCGCTTGGCGAGGCGATTCACCGCAGAAGTTTCGACGCAATCAGCGGCGGGCTGGAGGTGTATTCCGTTCGGATTCGGCGCACCGCCCCCACCGCTCGAAATCGTCCGCGACCGGATCCGTCAGACCAGCGCGGCCTTCTGATACATCGCCACGACGCACGCACCCCCGAGACCGAGGTTGTGTTGCATCGCCACCTGAGCGTCGTCGACCTGTCGCGCTTCGGCCTCACCGCGCAGCTGCCAGGTCAGTTCGCTGCATTGCGCCAGGCCCGTCGCGCCGAGCGGATGACCCTTGGAAATCAAGCCACCGGAGGGGTTGACGACGACGCTGCCGCCGTAGGTGACCGCGCCGCTGTCGATGAGTTCGGCCGCGCCGCCCTCACCACAGAGGCCGAGGCCTTCGTAGGTGATCATTTCGTTGGCGCTGAAACAGTCGTGCAGCTCGATCACGTCGACATCTTCGGGCCCCTTGCCCGACTGTTCGTAGACGTCTTGGGCCGCAGCCTTGGTCATGTCGAATCCGACGAATCGCATGTCGGACTTCGAGTCGAAGCTGCTCGGGAAGTCGGTGCGCATCGACATGCCGAGACTCTCGACGGCCTGCGCCTCGAGGCCGTGGCGACGCACGAAGTCTTCACTCGCGAGCACGACGGCGGCGGCACCGTCGCTCGTCGGGCAGCACTGCAGCTTCGTCAGCGGCTCGTGCACCATCGGCGATGCGAGGATCTCGTCGAGCGTGTAGATGTCACGGAACTGCGAGTACGGGTTGTTCGCCGAGTGACGGTGGTTCTTCTCGGCGATGCGGGCGAAGCTTTCGGCTTTGACGCCGTAGCGCTCCATGTACTCGCGCCCGGCGTTGCCGAACATCTGCGGCGCCGGCGGCGCGGCGGTGAAGCCGCGCTTCTCGTTCATCGCTTCGAAGGTCCACTGCATCGGAATTGCGCGGTCCATGTACTTGATGCCGAGGCTGCCTTTTTCCATCTTCTCGAAGCCGAGCGCAAACGTGCAGTCGGCAAGGCCGCCTTCGATGAACCGCTTCGCGAGGTAGAGCGCGCTGCTGCCCGTGGCACAGTTGTTGTTGACGTTGACTACCGGAACGCCGCTGACCCCGATTTCGTAGAGCGCTCGTTGTCCGGCGGTGCTGTCGCCGTAGCAGTAGCCGACAGCGACTTGTTCGATTTCGTCGTAGGAGATCTTGGCGTCGGCCAGTGCCTTGGTCCCGGCTTCCTTGGCCATGTCCGGGTAATCCCACTCACGCCCGCCCGGCTTTTCGAACTTGGTCATCCCGACCCCGACCACGAACACCTTGCGACCCATCGCCCAACTCCGTCCTACCCGATTTTCGACCGCGCAATCTACCGACCGACCCCGTTCTCACGGCATCGGACGACGGAAACCGTCACCCAAGAAGGACAGAACCCAACAACATCGGTCGGACGCAACGGGGAGTGCGCCGCCAGTCCCGTCCCGCCGATCGGGTGTCATCGCCGTGGTCGTCACCCACGCGAAACGGCCCGGGCGTAACGCCCGGGCCGTTCGATCGTGTCGAGACGACGACTACTCGGCTGCAGCCTGTTCGTCGTCGGCCACCCCGTCGTCGGGCACCGCGACGGGCGCAGGCGGCTCGTCGCTGATGCGGTCGAAGATCGAGGTGACGTCGGGCTCGGGCGCACCCGGCGCGTTCTGCACCGAGCTGTCCCGCAACCAACTGGCAATGTCGATCTCGTCATCGTCGTCGGACGTGTAGAACGGCAACGGCTCGTAGTCGGGTGCCACGGTCTCGATCGAGCGGTACTGCATCATGCCGGTACCCGCCGGGATCAGCTTGCCGATGATCACGTTCTCCTTGAGGCCGAGCAGGCGGTCGATCTTGCCCTCGATCGCCGCGTCGGTCAGGACCTTCGTCGTCTCCTGGAAGGAGGCTGCCGAGAGGAACGACTCGGTGGCGAGCGACGCCTTCGTGATTCCCATCAGCTCGGGGCGACCCTCGGCCGGCTGCTTGCCCGCCTCGACGAGCGCCCGGTTGACCTCCGCGTACTTGCGGCTGTCGACCTTCTCACCCGGCAGGAACGGCGAGTCGCCGGGCTCCGACACCGTCACTCGGCGCAGCATCTGGCGGTCGATGACCTCGATGTGCTTGTCGTGGAGCGACACACCCTGCTCGCGGTACACCTTCTGCACCTCTTCGGTGAGGTACTGCTGGGTCTCGCGCGTGCCTTTGATCTCGAGCAGCTTCTTCGGGTCCATCGGCGTCTTCTCGTCACCGATGAGCTTGTCGCCCGCCCGGACCTCGTCACCGTCGCGCACCGAGACGTGCGCACGACGCGAAACCTCGTGCACCTCCTCGGTGCCGTCGTCGGCAACGATCGTGATGGTCTTGTTGCCCTTCTCGTTCTCGCCGAGACGCACGACGCCCGAGATCTCCGCGAGCAACGCCGCACCCTTGGGTGTACGCGCTTCGAACAACTCGACGACACGCGGCAGACCGTGAGTGATGTCCTCACCTGCGACACCACCGGTGT